>NZ_KV786161.1:26666-125966 GCF_001806865.1 Corynebacterium sp. HMSC28B08 | reverse complement strand
TCGTTTTGGGTTGATCCGTATTGGGATGTGTCGTGCTGGGATGTACCCGTCCGCTGGGGAGCCTTCGCGCCATACGGGGCCGAACCGTACTGGGATGAACCAGATTGCTGCGACGCCTGCGCACTCGGTTGCTGAGGCGATGGCTGACCGTCGAACTGCCCCTGGTCCCAGGAGCCCTTGCCGTAATCATTCCCGCCGGGGTTGTTCGTCGTCATGTTGTTCAGCCTTCCATCTTTCATTAATTATTCGTGCACGAAATGCGCTGCCTCAGTGGGAGTTATTCCACCCTGCTGGGGCTGTGTGACCATTCGGCGCATCGAGCTCTGCTGAGCTGTGTTGCTCTAGAAACGTTGCGGTTGCTCTAGGAACGTTGAGCTCCACTGCGCTGCGCGGCCTGTCGAAGTGCCGGGCCCGCCCTTTTGCACACGAGCTATATTGTGCTCCCGAAACGTAAAAACCACCCCACACTCGGCTGCAGGCTCACTTGGAAGTCCAATTTACCTGCGCTTCAAACATTCAGTTGACACACAGCAAACATCCAGCCTACCCCTGCGACACACTAGCTCCACTGTCGCATGAGTAATGTGCTGCCCCTACGGTGCGCAGGGCTCGCTGCTCTCTACCGAGAAGGGAGCCTAACGCCCGTTGCGACTCAAGGGATTCACTTGTCTTCTTTGTCGACGCCCTCTTCCACAGCGAAGGCAGTACCAGCTCCGCCCCTTACGATGGCCACCTCACTTGTCTTCTTTATCGACGCCCTCTTCTACCGCCATGACGGGATCCCCCGGCAGTCGCACAACCATCATCGCTCCCCCATCGTCGCTTTCGTCGGCGCGGATGCTGCCACCATGGCGTTCCACCATATGTTTCACAATGGACAGCCCCAAGCCCGAACCGGGCATGGACCGCGAGCTGATGGAGCGATAGAAACGGTCGAAAACGCGCTCGCGCTCGCCCTCGGGTATGCCGGGGCCACTATCGGATACGCGCAACTCCAGCTCCCTGCCATCAGGAATCATGTCGATACGGACAGTGCCATCTGTGGGCGACCACTTGGCGGCATTATCCAGCAAGTTGAGAAGTGCGCGACTCATGCCGAAACTGTCCCCTTCCAACGACCACTCAACCTTACGGAACTCAAACCGTACATCAGGGCGGCGGCGCTGAACGCGCCCAATGCAGCCCTCCAAAATGGTTGCAACGTCGACGGTAGCAAGAGGCTCTTCGTGTGTTTCCTCGCGAGCCAATTCCACTAAGTCGCCGATGAGGGAACTCATCTCTTCAATCTGCGCAATCACATCTCGTTCGATATCCGCGCGATCTTCGTCGCTGATCGTCGCCTGTTCATTTTTGGATGCTTGCATCAACAGTTCGATGTTTGTACGCATCGACGTCAGGGGTGTTTTCAGCTCATGCGAAGCATCTGCGACTAGATTGCGTTGCTTCGTTTGGGCATCCTCGAGTGCGCTCATCATGTCGTTGAAGGATTGGGTGAGCGAGCTGAGCTCGTCGTGACTGTAGACCGTAATCTTGCGCAGTTCACCAGTTTCCGTTACACGGTCGGCAGCACGCCTGAGCCGTCCGATGGGCTGCAAACCAGCATTCACGATCGCGATACTCAAAATGATCGCTCCCACGGCCCCCGACACGCCCACGAGCACCAGCACCAGCTCAAGCGCATCCAGCGTTTGCTTCGTAAGCGCTAGGTCTTGGGCCACCACAATCACGCGTCCGTCGACGGTTCGCACGGCGAACAGGCGTTCGCTGGCGGTGGTATCAAAATTGAAGGGTTCTTCACCCCTCATTACGGAAATCTGCGGTGAGCGCAGGAC
This sequence comes from Corynebacterium sp. HMSC28B08, assembly GCF_001806865.1. Classification (NCBI taxonomy): domain Bacteria; kingdom Bacillati; phylum Actinomycetota; class Actinomycetes; order Mycobacteriales; family Corynebacteriaceae; genus Corynebacterium; species Corynebacterium sp. HMSC28B08. The sequence goes on along the minus strand of NZ_KV786161.1, from coordinate 124,134 downwards.
GGATTCGAACTGGCGGATCGGAGTGGACTGGCCGGTGTGGCTGGAAGGAATGATCATGATCCGCATGTTGCTTGACACCTCATGGAATCGAGGCGTGTATTCCCCGTGGGCGTCGTAATCATCAGGAAAGGGTTGCTCAGAACGGTCAATTGCCGCCTGCGCGCGTGTTTGCAGGTTTTTGTCCAGTTCCGTGTAGAGCACTTGGCTCACCGACGTATACGCAGTAATCGTGATCACCAAGATGGTGATGAGCACCATGAGAGCAACGAGGATCGAAAGGCGCGCCCGCAGCGATAAGCCGCGGACAGAAAAACGAGCGACATGCAGCCAGGATGGCCGGCCAAACTTGCCTCCTACCCTGCTGGATGACGCTCGGTCTTCAAAGAGATCTTCATCCCGCCCCTCCGCGGAGCGCCGATCCCAGGGGGAGGCTTCAGCAGGAAGCCTCCGGAGAATCATGGGGCTGTCTCACGCAGGACGTACCCCACTCCGCGAACCGTATGGATAAGGCGGCTTTCCCCTTCTAGTTCAGTTTTCTTACGCAAGTACCCGATGTAAACCTCCAGCGCATTGCCCGAGGTAGGGAAATCATAGCCCCAGACCTCTTCCAAGATGTTGTTGCGGGACAGAACCTTACGTGGGTTTCGGATAAGCAGTTCCAGCAACGCAAATTCAGTGCGGGTCAGGCTGATTTGGCGCTCTCCCCGGCGCACATCGCGAGTATCTGGGTTCAGCGTAAGGTCTTCGAACCGCAGTGGTTCATGGCTTTGCGCCTCGTTAATCGCGGGTCGAGTTGCCCGACGGAATAGGGATCGAGTGCGAGCCAGCAATTCCTCGAGAGCGAAAGGCTTCGGCAAGTAATCATCAGCACCGGCATCGAGACCGGCGACGCGTTCAGAGACTGCATCGCGAGCAGTGAGCAGGAGAATCGGAATGTCGTCACCGTGACTACGCAATTCGCGGCACACTTCCAAACCGTCACGTTTTGGCATCATGACGTCCAGGATTGCCAAATCAGGACGTTCAGACGCGATCTTTTCCAACGCTTCCGCACCATCCGTGGCAAGAACCACGGTGTAGCCATTGAAAATGAGCGATCGGCGAAGGGACTCGCGAACCGCCTGATCGTCATCGGCAACAAGAATTTTCATGTGCACCATTTTGCCCCGTCCCAGTGCGATGTGTAAACCGGTGACGGCCGACCTGCCGTTGTGAGCGCAGCCTCAGGTTAACCTACGGTTTTCCTTTTGCATTACTTACCTTCTACTCAATATCGAAGTAGCACACCCGCGGAGCTACATCGACATCCAATGGAATTGGTAGCGACCTACCCCGACCGATTCACCCCATACCTGTAGAAACCAAACCACCAGCCCCGTGCCTGTAGAAACCGAACCTCCACACGCAAAACTTGACACACCCGCCCGTTCACAGAATGACGCAGCCCGTTAATTTGCTAGATGCAGCCCGTTATATTGTTAGCAGTTCCCCGCATTATGAACGGCGTGGGTGGATCACCCGCCGCCCACTTACTAGTTCGCACCCCAATCAACCACGCACCCGTTCACGTCCAACCAACCACGCACCCGTTCATACAATTGACCACCCCATCCCAGCCAACCACCCGTACCGCGATCAACCAGGCACCCGTTCACACAATGTGCAGCAGAACTCTGACAAAATGACCCAATTTTGTTGGACTTCTGCTGCACATTTGTTGTTCAACGCAAGAATTCCGGCGCCCGGGGCGTTCGAAAGAGCCTCGTATACCCTGCCGAACTGCACCTCTTAGCCCTTTCCGAACTGCACCTCTTAGCCCATTCCGAACTGCCCCTCCTAGCCCTTTCCGAGCTGCACCTCTTGCCCCCCCTTCCGAACTGCACCTCTTGCACCCTGCCGAACTTCCTCCCTCCCCGACACCCTCACAACCAGCCGATTACACACCAATCCCAAACGGCTCTTTGACATACGGAAACCAACATCGGCGACATTGGGAAGCAAGACTCGCACAGCCCTAACCACCTCACCTGCAGAGGTGACAATCGACATAGGAACACCCAGCGCTGCTCCCGAAAGACAGCAATGCACGCACTCATCTCTAGAGCCAGTGCACCTGACCACCACAGCGGTCTTGGCCTATCAGCGAGTTGCCGTAAAAGGCGAAAACCCAGACCAATAGACGAGACGAACACGCGAGAAGCGAAGCGGGAAGCGAAGCGGGAAGCGAAGCGAACAGCGAAGCAGGAAGCGAAGCGAACAGCGAAGCAGGAAGCGAAGCAGGAAGCGAAGCAGGAAGCGAAGCGAACAGCGAAGCGGGAAGCGAAGCGGGAAGCGAAGCGGAAAGCGAAGCGATAAGCGATACAAATAGGCGAAATGAATAAAAAACTGCCCACCGGAGAACCCAGTAGGCAGTTTTGGTGTTTACGCATGGCCCCACAATCACCGCGAGGCCCACACACGCTAGTCGAGGTCGATCAGCCCCAGCTGAGCAGCCTTCACCAGTCGACGCGGGATCTGAACCTCTTGGCCCTGAACCTTCACGTTGGAAAGGGCGACATTGTCAGCCTTCCACTGGGAACGACGGGAGTGGGTGTTTGCGCGGGACATGCGACGCTTTGGTACAGCCATTATTGAACCCTTCTCTTTCTCTCTTGCTTACTTCTTCTTGCGGCGGGCCATCGAGCCGTAGCGACGCTGGAACTTCTCCACACGACCTGCGGTGTCCATCACGCGTTGTGCGCCGGTCCAGAATGGGTGAGACTCACTGGTAACGTCCACAACGATCAGTGGGTACTCATTGCCGTCTTCCCACTCAACAGTGCGCTCAGAAGTGGCGGTGGAACGAGTCAGGAACTGGTGTCCGGTGCTCGCATCCTTGAAAACCACTGCGTGGTAATCAGGGTGGATATCCTTCTTCATAATTAATCCCTCAGGTTTTCTACATCGGGTCGGTCCATGAATCATTTCTGACAGCGTGGTCGTGCCCGAGTCGGGTTAGAATGACAACTCTCCCCGGGTGTTACCGAGGATTCGTACAATCGATGAATCTTAGTTCTTCCTGCCCCCAATTGGAAATCCGACCCCTACTGCAGGCGAGATGGGGCGCCGCGAGGGGCGTCGGATAGAGATCTGCGGAGCAGGTGAAGACAAGGCGCCTGGAGCAATTAGGTTTTGGGCACCCCATTGCGGTAAAGTCTACCCCCGCTGTTGTCTAAGTAAACGTCATCACCGTTTCATCGTGCAGCTCCGCACGCTCTCACCGGCCCGTCTAACCGTGTGATTGCAGTCGCGACGAGCCACTTTTGAATGCGGTGGAAGGAGAAAACCCATGTCGGCACATTGCCAGGTGACGGGGCGGACGCCGAAATTCGGCAAGACCGTTTCCCACTCGCACCGCCGTACGAGCCGTCGCTGGAACCCAAATATCCAGCGTCGCTCTTTCTACCTGCCCTCCGAAGGACGCACCATCACTTTGAACGTGTCCACCAAGGGCCTGAAGACCATCGACCGTGACGGCATCGAATCTGTCGTTGCCAAGATCCGCGCCCGTGGGGAGAAGATCTAAACATGGCACGTAACGATATCCGTCCAATCATCAAGCTGAAGTCTACGGCTGGCACCGGTTACACCTACGTCACCCGTAAGAACAAGCGCAACAACCCAGATCGTTTGACCATCAAGAAGTTCGATCCGGTAGTCCGCAAGCACGTCGAATTCCGCGAGGAGCGATAATCTATGGCTAAGAAGTCCATGATCGCGAAGAACGAGCAGCGCAAGGAAATCGTCGCCCGCTACGCGGAGCGTCGCGCTGAGCTCAAGAAAATCATCAAGAACCCGAACACCTCCGATGAGGATCGCATGGAGGCACAGTGGGAGTTGAACCGTCAGCCCCGCAACGCTTCCCCAGTCCGCGTTCGTAACCGTGACGCTGCCGACGGCCGTCCACGCGGTTACCTGCGTAAGTTCGGTTTGTCCCGTGTCCGCGTTCGCCAGATGGCTCACCGTGGTGAGCTGCCAGGTGTGCGCAAGTCCAGCTGGTAAGAGGAGCACTGCGAAATGAAGCGCAACAACATGAAGAAGGCGCGGATGGAGCAGTCCCGCCGCCCCAAGAAGAACCCGCTCAAGGCCGAGGGCATTGAGACGGTTGACTACAAGAACTACGCTCTCCTGCGCAAGTTCATCTCTGACCGTGGCAAGATCCGTTCTCGTCGCGTCACCGGTCTGACCCCACAGCAGCAGCGCCAAGTCGCTACCGCTGTGAAGAACGCTCGTGAGATGGCTCTCCTGCCATTCCACAGCCGCTAAATCCTCCCTAGGGGTTTAAGCACCAAGACGTTTAACAGACAAGCCGAGAGGCCCGCTAGCCTGTACTTCTGTTTCCCTCCGGGGATGGCAGAGCGCAGGCGAGCGGGCCTTTTGGCGTATCTGATTTGCTACCCGAGCGCGGTTCACCCTGTTCGCCCAAAACACCCGTCTGGTAGCCTGTTTCCCATGACGAATAACAATGCAAACAGTCCTCTCGGTGGAGACAACCCTTATCAGAACAACGGAGGCTACGGCCAAGACAATTCCAGTTTCGGCCAGGGTAGCTATGGACAAGACCAAGGTAGCGCCCGTCACGGTCAAAACGATGTCGGATTTGGTCAGGGCGACCAAGGTGGCGCCGGTTACAGCCAGCCAACTGAGGGCTACGGTCAAACCGATCAAGGTTACAGCCAGCCAACTGAGGGTTACCAAGCATTTCCCAACGCTGCGCACCACAACAGCATTGGGCTGCAGCAGGGCGGGGTGGAATACCCCGGTGCGGGGTCCCGCTTCCTCGCGTTCTTTTTAGACTCACTTGTCACAGGTATTATTACCTCGGTCATCGTCTGGCTGGGCTTTCAATCGCAAATTCGACCGATCATCAACGGTGAAGCAACGGATCTGCCTGGGTCCGTCAAGATCGCTTCTGCCTTCCTCGGACTCCTTGTGTGGTACGCCTACCGTGTAACCATGGAGGCTAAGGCCGGCGGCAGTTTGGGACGCATGGCTACCGGTACCCGCGTTATCAAGGCCAACGGCGAACCTATCGACTTTGCAACCGCCGCCAAGCGCAATATCTTCTATCCGATCGCCGTGATCTTGAACCTCATTCCTATCATCGGCTTTTTACTGCAATTCGTGTTCTACATCGCGCTCGGCGTGTCTATATCCAAATCTCCCACCAAGCAGTCCTTCACCGATAAGTCAGCCCCTGCGCTTGTTGTGAAGAAATAGGGCCTCTCGGCTCCGGTGCCCCTCCCCTCCCGAGAAATTAATCTATGATCCAAGTTTTGGCCGGTTTCGCCGTCGTCATTGCGATCATCGCCCTCGGGTTCGCGGTGGGGCGTTTTCGTGTTTTAGGCCCTAATGCGGTTTACACGCTCAATATGTTCGTGTACTGGATTGCACTGCCGGCAACGCTGGTGCACTTCATGTCCAACACGGACGTCACTGAATTATTCGGCGCAAACTTGGCCGTAGTCGCCCTCAGTACGCTTTCGGCCGGGGTGATAGGTTTCATAGGCTACCGGTACCTAGCAGGTCGCGGCACGAGTGATTCGCTCGTGGCCATGTTGGCCTGCTCCTATTGCAATGGATCAAACCTAGGCATCCCCTTGGCCACGCATCTATTGGACAATCCATCCCTCACCCTGCCGGTCATCCTCTTTCAGGTGGGCTTTTACGGCCCGGTTTCCGTGTTATTGCTGGATCTCAACTCCGGGCACCGCTCGCAAAGTCTTCTCCGGGACCTCACGCTGACCATCGTCAAAAACCCGCTCATCATCGGCGCGGGCGTCGGTATAACGTTATCGGTCGCCAGGTTGAATTTTGGGTTTCAGTTACCGGCAATCGCCGCGGAGCCCATAGAGATCATCGCGAACGCCACTGTGGCCGTTGCCCTGATCGCTTTCGGCATGTCGATGGCGGAAGTCCGCGTTTTCCAGCGCGGCCACAGCCCCCGCCGCAGCGTTCTGGCCGCCTCGCTGGTCAAGACCGTAGTTCACCCTGCCATCGCCTTGGGGCTGGGGGTTTTTATTTTCGACGCCACCGGCCAGCTACTTTTGGCCATGGCGTTATTGGCCGGTCTTCCAACGGGACAGAACGTATTCACGTATGCCCAGAGATTCGGGGTCAATAAAGTTCTAGCCCGCGATACCGCGGTGATATCTACAGCGATGTCGATACCGTGCATGGCGGCCATTATGGTGTTGCTGAATTGACGGATGCTGGGTGGGACCTGGGGCTGAGGGAAATACGTCTCGTGGGTGAACACATCGATCTCTGAACGGAAATACAACAGCCCCGCGTGAGCTTTCTCAATGTGAAGCCCGCGCGGGGTTGCGTTCGCCGATGGGTTGGTGTTCAGGTGGCTATACACGACCGAGCGTTGCGTGCGTTATCGCCTCAGCGTTGGTTAACGCCACAGCAGCAACGCATCGCCCTGACCGCCGCCGCCACACAGGCTCACGCCTGCTTTTCCGCTGGCCCGTCGCTTGAGTTCGTGTACAGCATGCACGACAAGTCGCGCACCAGAGCAGCCGATAGGGTGGCCCAGCGAAATGCCACCACCGTGGATGTTTGTCTTGTCCAAGGGGTAATCCAGATCCTTCAGCGACTGAGCTACAACCGCTGCGAACGCTTCGTTGATCTCTAAGAAATCGAGGTCGTTGACGGACCAGTTAGCCTTGTCGAGAGCTGCCTTCAGCGCCTGCGATGGCTGGGAATGCAACTGGGTATCCGGTCCCGCGGTTTCACCGTGCGCGCCGAGGGTGGCCAGGATTTCCAGCCCATTAGCTTCCGCGTACTCGCGAGAGGTCAAGACAACCGCCGCCGCACCATCCGAAATCTGGGAGGAAGATGCTGCGGTGATTGTGCCGTCCTTGCGGAATGCGGGGCGCAGCTTCGCTAGGCCCTCCTCAGTCGTGCCTGGGCGAATGCCCTCGTCGGCGCTGACCGTCACCGTTTCCTTGCGCCCTTGGATCTCAACCGGAACGATCTCCTCGGCAAACACACCCTCGTTGGTGGCAGCCTCCGCGCGCTGGTGGGACAAGGCAGCAATGTGGTCTTGTTCTTCGCGTGTGATACCGCGAGACACGTTGCCCTCGTCCGTTTCCAGGCCCATAGAGGAACCTTCGATCGGATCGGTCAGACCATCGCGCTCCAGTGTGTCCTCCAGCTTCAACGCACCGAAACCCTTTCCAGCGCGTACACCGCGAGCCACGTGTGGAGCATTGGACATGGATTCCTGTCCACCGGCAACGACAACGTCAGCTTCTCCCAACTTGATAAGGCGGGCACCGTTGATGACAGCGTTAAGTCCAGACAAGCAAACCTTATTAAGGGTGATGGCTGGGGTTTCCATTGGAATACCCGCGGCTACGGCAGCTTGCTTCGCCGGGTTCTGGCCCGTGCCAGCTTGGACTACCTGTCCCATAAAGACGTAATTGACCTTGTCAGCAGCAACGCCCGCGCGTTCCAATACTGCGCTGATAACCAGCGATCCAAGATCTACTGCGGTCTTTGGAGCTAGACCACCCAGCATGCGTCCTTGGGGGGTGCGGGCTGCACCGACGATAACAACGTCCTGTGGCGAATTGCTTTGTTCAGTCACCGTAAGACACCTTTCATAGTGTTTCTTTTACTTCCAGCCAGCCTAGTGGTGTTCGAAGTCAGTTGGTATACATCCCCAAGATTTCAATAGCTTTCTCACGCATCTCCACCTTGCGAACCTTGCCCGACAATGTCATCGGGTATTCATCCACAACGTGTACGTAACGCGGTACCTTGTGCCGGGCAAGATGTCCATCGCAGAACTCTCTCATCTTTTCTACAGTCAGCGGCTCTGCGCCTGGATTCATAATGATCCAGGCCATGAGTTCCTCACCATATTTCTCATCAGGCACACCAATGATCTGGGCATCGGAGATATCCGGGTGGGAGTACAGGAATTCCTCGATTTCACGCGGGTACAGGTTCTCTCCGCCGCGGATAACCATGTCCTTGATACGCCCGGTGATCTGCACGTAGTCACCATCATCCATCATTCCTAGGTCGCCGGTATGCATCCAGCCGTCCTCGTCAATGGCCTCGGCGGTCTTGACGGGCATGTCCCAGTACCCCTTCATGACGGAGTACCCGCGCACACAGATCTCGCCTTGCTGACCGCGGGGGAGAATGTCCCCGCTTTCAGGGTTGATGATCTTCACTTCGATGTGGGGGCCTGGGCGCCCTACGGTTTCTACGCGCTTGTCCAATGGATCATCCGGCAGCGTTTGAATGGAAACTGGGGAGGTCTCGGTCATTCCGTAACAGATGCCGACTTCCTCCATGCCCATGATGTCGATCACTTCGCGCATCGTTTTCGTAGGGCAGCTGGTGCCAGCCATGATTCCGGTACGCAGGGTGGATAGGTCCAGTTTGTTCTCGCCCATGTTCTCCAGTTCCTGCAGCTCTGCGATGAACATGGTCGGTACACCGTACAGGCTCGTCGCCTCACCGTGATGCACAGCTTCTAGAGTAGCCCGTGGGTTGAATACCGGGCCCATGATGATCGTCGTTGCGCCGTGGCTAAAGGCCGCGATGTTGCCCATGACCATGCCGAAGCAGTGGAAGAACGGCACTGGAATCACTATGCGGTCTTGGTCTGTGTACCGTAGCCGCTCCCCCACCATGTACCCGTTGTTGAGTATGTTGCGGTGGGTGAGGGTAGCCCCTTTAGCCAGTCCGGTTGTGCCGGAGGTGTACTGCAGGTTTATGGGATCGTGCGGATCTAGGTCTTCTCGCACTGCATTCAGATCAATGATTGCGTGATTCGATAGCTCATTCCAGCGCTCGGATCCGAAGTAGATGACCTCTCGGTAGTTGTTATCAAACTCATGTTCGGCGGCACTCACCATAGCGCGATAGTTCGAATCCTTGAATCGCCCAGCCGAGAACAGTGCTTTGATACCAGCTTGGTTCATCACGTAATTCAGCTCACGCCGTCGGTAGCTGGGGTTGATACACACCAAGATCGCTCCGATTTCGGCGGTTGCGTATTGCACGATTGGCCATTCCCAACGGTTGGGCGCCCATATACCAATGCGGTCGCCTTTCCGGTATCCCGCTGCGTGCAGGCCACTGGCCAGTCGCATCACGCGCCGGTGAAACTCGGCGTATGTCAGGCGCACATCACCATACAGATCCACGATCGCCTCGTTATCGGGGTACTTCGCCACGGATCGTGCTAGGTTTTGGCCCAGTGTTTCCTCCAGCAGTGGAATGTCCGCATCGCCGGCGGCGATGGACAGCTTCGAATTCGCGTCTGCCACTGTAGTCATGATGAATTCCCTTTCCTTTTCTACTGTTAGGGGTCTGTTTCTGTGTTTTGTCGGGGGCTGGGTGTGGGTTTTTTATTCCATCGACGCCGCCCTGGCCTCAATGACTTCCGCCTGCCGTAGGAGCGGAGCATCAATCATTTGGCCATCCACAGCGAATGCACCGGAGTTGGTTCTGGCTCCCTCGATGACCTTTTTCGCCCACGTCAGCTGGTCATCCGTGGGCCGGTAGGATTCCCGAATCGCTGGTACCAACCCGGGGTGGATGCTCACGGTGGCCGTGAACCCGCTGGCTGCTGCATCCGTGGCTTCCGCTTTGGCACCGTCCACATCGCTGGTATCGGCGTGGATCGAATCCAGGGCAACTTTGCCCGCGGCCGCTGCGTGCAACAGCACCATGGTTCGGGTGTGCCGCGGGACTTCGCGGTAGCCACCGGGGTGGCCGGAGATGCCACCGCCTGGGGTTGGTTTTTCATCCGTGCCGTAGCGCGAGCTAGTACCGCCTAGAGCCGCAGTGAGGTCTTCAGCACCCCAGAACAGTGCATCCACGCTGTGGTGGGTGGCAATTTCCTGTAGGTTGAGCACACCTGTGGGGGTTTCAATGAGCGCGATGATGCGCACTTCATCTGGCGTGGTTCTATCGCATTCCGCCAGAACCTGGTCAATGTCGGCCGCGCTTTCAACCTTGGGCAGCATGATCCGGCGGAACGCGGTGCGCCCCACGGCAGCGACATCCAATGGCATGTCCTCCGTGTTGGCCGGGTTTACACGCACGATGGTTTTGTTGGGGTCTAACTCGGTTTCGGCGATGTGTCCACGCGCGGCCTCACGGTTTTCTGCACGACAGCCGTCCTCCAAATCCAAAATAACTGTGTCTGAACGCTCCGCAGCTTTCGCGAAACGCTCAGGGCGGTCAGCGGGAGCGAATAGCAATGCCGGGCCAGCGGGAATCCAAGGAGTGGTGGTAGATGAATTGCTCATGAACGTCGCTCCCCATTGTTGATCTCAGCCACGTGTGCGGGGCCGCTGCCTGCACTACCTGTGTGTGCGGGGCCGCCGGTGGCGGGGTCGGTGTGTGCGGGGCCGCTGCCTGCACTACCTGTGTGAGCGGGACTGCCGGGCGCGGGTTCGGTGTATGCGGGGCTGCTGCCTGCACTACCTGTGTGTGCGGGACTACCCGTCTCGCCACCGATTGCAGCATCGCTGCTCTCGGCATCCGCACGGCACTGCATCATCGTGGAACGCGTGGCTTCACACACGATCGTTCCGTCTTGGTTTCGGCCGATGTGCTTGAGCTCCACGATGCCCTGGTTCGGCCTCGATTTGCTCTTGCGTTTGGCGATACACGTGGTCTCCACGTAGAGCGTGTCTCCATGGAACATCGGGGCTGGGAACTTCACCTCAGTGAATCCCAGGTTCGCAACAATCGTGCCCAGGGTTAATTGGGAAACGCTCAGTCCCACCACCGTGGATAGTGTGAACATCGAGTTCACCAAACGCTCGCCCCTAAACCCAGGCTGTTCTGCGGCCCACGCGGCGTCGAGATGAAGGGGCTGTGTGTTCATCGTTTGAGTCGTGAAAAGGGTATTGTCAGCCTCCGTCACGGTACGACCCGGGCGGTGCAGGTAGGTCACGCCCTCTTCGAATTCCTCAAACCACAAACCGCGCTGCAAAATTTTCTTCTCAGTCATGAGTGCTCCTGCCTCTTTTCGAAAAACTTAGGTAGCCCGCGTTCTCACAACCCCAAGTGACGGGCGATCAGCATCTGTTGAACTTCGGTGGTTCCCTCGCCGATCTCTAGGATCTTCGAATCCCGGTAATGACGGGAAACGCGGTACTCGTTCATGAAGCCGTAGCCACCGTGAATCTGTGTGGCATCGCGAGCGTTGTCCATAGCCGCTTCGGAACAGATCATTTTCGCGATTGAGGCTTCCTTCGCACAGTCCTTACCAGCAACCATCTTCTGGGCCGCGGCGTGCCATGCCTGACGTGCAGTCCACGCCCGCGCTTCCATGCGAGCGATCTTGAAGGACACGGCCTGGTAGTCACTGATGGGTTTGCCGAAGCTGGTGCGCTCTTTGGCATAGCGAACGGATTCATCCACACAACCCTGTGCCGCACCACACGCCAAGGCGGCGATCGCGATGCGTCCCTCTTCCAAGATGGACAGGAACTGCGCGAAGCCACGACCGCGCTCGCCCACCAGATTTTCCTCTGGCACGCGCACGTTGTCGAACGTCAAGGGGTGCGTGTCACTCGCATTCCAACCGACCTTGTTGTAAGCGGGCTCTGCAGTGAATCCTTCCGTGCCGCTGGGCACGATAATCGCGGAGATTTCCTTCTTTCCATTGTCCCGCTGGCCTGTAACGGCAGTGACCGTGACCAATGCGGTGATGTCCGTCCCGGAGTTGGTGATGAACTGCTTCGAGCCGTTGATCACCCACTCGCCGTCTTCCAGCTTCGCCGTGGTCTTGGTTCCACCGGCGTCCGAGCCCGCCTCGGGCTCCGTCAAACCGAAGCCGGCCAGTTGTTTACCGGCGACCAAGTCAGGCAACCACTTTTCCTTTTGCTCCTGGGTGCCAAAGCGGTAGATCGGCATGATGCCCAGCGAAACACCCGCCTCCAAGGTGATGGCCACGGACTGATCCACGCGCGCGAGTTCTTCCAATGCCACGCACAGCGCCATATAGTCGCCACCCATGCCACCGAATTCCTCGCTGATGGGAAGGCCGAACAGCCCCATTTCACCCATTTGTCGAACCACGTCGTATGGGAAAGTGTGATCACGGTCGTGCTGGGCCGCCACTGGGTCCACCACGTTGTTGGCGAAGTCCTCCACGCCCTTGCGCAGTTGCTCCAATTCATCGCTCAAAATAGCCATTGTCTTCCTACTTTCTGGTGTTTGTGTCTCTGTGGTTGGGTGCTGCGCCGCGGGCACTTACCTGCCGCGCTTATTCTTTTGGTTCGACGCCCGCCAGCACTTGCCCCGTTTGAACTTTGTCTCCGACGGCCACCTCGACGGTGACCACCCCGGCGATTTCCGCCTTCAAGGTGTGCTCCATCTTCATGGCTTCGATGACCACGACTGGCTGTCCTTCATCCACCTCGGCGCCGGATTCCACCTCAACGGCGATCACCGTGCCAGGCATGGGACTGGTGATGCTGCCGCTGCCAGCGCCGGCCGCGGACTCCAGTTGTGCAGCCTTGGTGATACGCGCGAGTTCAAAGGTGCCCTCAGGCCCCGTGACATACCCCGACGCTGGCACCGACCAGGAGGTGTACGCGCCGCCATCCACGCTGATCTTGCGACTGCCGCGCTCCCCAACTTCCGCGTTGACGTGGACCTCGTGCGAATCCTCACCCATTGTTACTGTCCACGCGCCGGCTTCCGCACCGGGCACCATATCGACCTCAACAACACCGTCATTGCTGGTGCTGTCCTTCAACAGCATCCGTACTGGGGATCTGCGGTCATTCCCCCGCCAGCCGTCGCCAACGGCCCACACTGCGGACAGCGTGCGGTGCTGGGTCTGCGCCGGGGGGTATGGATCGGTGGGTTGCTGCGCGCGTGGCAAGTGGGCGAGAACAGCTCGGACGAAGGCAGCTACCGGCGGCGTGGGATCAGCGTAGTCCCCCACGATCCGGTCCAACAGCCCGGTGTCCAAGTCACCTGCCACGACCTCGGGGCGGGTCACGAGGAAGCGGTTGAAGTTGAGGTTGGTCACAACCCCCTCGATGACGGTCTGTCCCAGCGCGCGGTCCAAACGCGCCAGGGCGGCCTCGCGGGAATCGGCGAAGGTGATGACCTTGGCCAGCATCGGGTCATAGTCCGATCCGATGACCTGACCAGAGCGGATTCCGGAATCCACCCGCACCCCGTGGCCATCTGGCCAGCACAAAGCCTTCACCGTCCCTCCTGTGGGCAAAAATCCCGCAGCCGGGTCCTCGGCATACACGCGGGCCTCCACCGAGTGCCCGGTGAGTTGAATCTGATCCTGTGCCAAAGGAAGCTTCTCCCCCTGAGCCACACGAATCTGCCATTCCACCAGGTCCACACCTGTAACCAATTCGGTCACGGGGTGCTCCACTTGCAGGCGGGTATTCATCTCCATGAAGAAGAACTTCTCCGGCTGCTTGGCGGAGACGATGAATTCCACCGTGCCCGCTCCTACGTAGCCACAAGCTCGGGCAGCGTCGCACGCGGCCTGGCCGATCTCTTCACGGGTTGTGGCATCCAGCAAAGCCGATGGGGCTTCCTCGATGACTTTTTGGTGACGCCGCTGCAGTGAGCACTCGCGCTCTCCCAAATGGACCACGTTTCCGTGGGTATCGGCCACAACCTGAACCTCGATGTGGCGGGGAGTATCAACGAAGTGCTCCATAAAGAGGGTGTCGTCGCCGAAAGAGCTGGCAGCTTCGCGCCGGGCGGATTTCAGTGCAGCCGGTAGCTGTGCGGGGTCCTCCACGCGGTACATACCCTTACCTCCGCCACCGGCGGAAGGCTTGATGAGCACGGGAAATCCGATATTGGGGGCAGCAGCAATGATGTCTTCATCGCTCAGCCCTGGCCGGGAGATGCCTGGCACGGTGGGAACGCCCCGCGATTCCACCGTGGCACGTGCAGTGATCTTGTCTCCCATCTTGTCCATAGCACTGGCAGGAGGGCCGATGAAGGTGATTCCTTCCTGTTCGCACCGTGCGGCGAATTCCGCATTTTCGGAGAGAAATCCGTAGCCGGGGTGAATGGCTTGCGCACCGGCGCTGTGCGCGGCAGCGATAACTTTATCGATGTTGAGGTAGGACTCAGATGCAGCCGCTGGTCCAATGTGAACCGCTGTATCGGCTTCCACAACGTGAGGGGCTGCGGCGTCGGCGTCGGAATAAATGGCGACAGCCTGCAAACCCATAGCGTGAACAGTGCGAATGACCCGCACGGCGATTTCACCGCGGTTGGCGATGAGAACGGTATTAAAAGTCATAGTGAATGTACTCCTTGCCCTACATGCGGAAAACGCCAAATTTGCCACGCTCACCGGTTGGAGCCTGGGCGCAGATGTCGAGTGCCATGGCCAGGGTGCGGCGGGTATCGGCTGGGTCGATCACCCCGTCATCCCACAGGCGGGCCGTGGAATACCAGCAGGTGGACTTTTCATCGAACATCTCGCGAATAGGAAGCTCGAATTCTTCCTGTTCCTGCTCTGACCAGCTGTCACCCCGGCGTTCGATCTGCGCGCGACGGACGGTGGACAGGGTCATGGCCGCTTGGGGGCCACCCATGACCGAGATCCGGGCATTCGGCCACATCCACAAGAAGCGTGGGGAGTATGCGCGACCACACATGGAGTAGTTGCCAGCGCCAAAGGCGCCACCCGTAACCACAGTGAGTTTGGGAACCGAGGCCGTTGCAACCGCGTTAACCATCTTCGCGCCGTGCTTAGCAATGCCGCCTTCTTCGTACTGCCGCCCGACCATGAAACCAGTGGTGTTTTGCAAGAATACGATGGGGATGCCGCGCTGCTCACACAGTTCAATGAAGTGCGCGCCTTTCACCGCTGCCTCGGCGAAGATCACACCGTTGTTGGCGATAAAGCCCACTGTGTGCCCCTCTAACCGGGCGAATGCGGTGACGATGGACGTGCCGTATTCCGCTTTGAACTCGTGGATGCTGTTTTCATCGGCGAGGGTTTCGATCACGTCATGCGCGTCATACGGGATCTTTGAATCCGTGGGCACGATATCGTACAGGTCCGTTTGAGGCCGTGGGGCTGGCACGGGTTCACCCTTCAACCATGGGGCGGGTTTGGATTCCGGCAAGGTGGCGATGATCTCGCGCATCTTTCGTAGGGCATCGCTATCATCCGACGCCAAATGGTCCGTCACACCGGAAATGCGGGAGTGCATTGCTCCGCCACCCAGTTCTTCTGGAGTGACATCCTCGCCCGTCGCCGCCTTCACCAGTGGAGGACCCGCGAGGAAGATCGTGCCTTGGTTTTCCACGATGATGGATTCATCGCTCATCGCCGGCACGTAGGCACCGCCTGCTGTGCAGGATCCCATGACTGCCGACAATTGAGGGATCCCCTTGGCGGACATATTGGCTTGGTTGAAGAAGATACGGCCGAAGTGATCGCGGTCGGGGAAGACCTCGTCCTGGTTCAGCAGCATGGCGCCACCCGAATCGACGAGATACACGCAAGGCAAGTGATTTGCCTCGGCGATTTCTTGGGCCCGCAGGTGCTTTTTCACCGTCATCGGGTAATAAGTACCGCCGGAGACGGTGGCATCGTTGGCCGCGACCATGCACAGACGCCCTTCGATGAGGCCCACTCCGGCGATGATCCCGGCGGCGGGTGCTTTGCCGTCGTACATATCTTCTGCGGCGAGCGGGGCGATCTCGAGGAACGGGCTACCGGGATCCAACAGGTTGTTGATGCGGTCGCGCGGGAGGAGCTTCCCCCGCGATACATGGCGCTCTCGGGCTTTGTCTCCACCCCCTCGTGCTGCGCGATCCAGCCTTTCCCGTAGCTCGGAGATCAATTCGCGGTGTGTTGCGATACTTGGGCTAGCCGTCATCGGCCATCTCCCTTCCCATTACAGTTAGTGACTATTAACCGTTTCGGTTACGTCACACCCTAGTGTGTTCCACGCCACACCGGTAGGAAGCTTTCGTTTTGCCATCAAAAAATAAAAAATCCACCCCCTTTAGGGTGGATCGCGTAATTCCGGAAGATGGTTATTCTTAACGAATCCCCACAACAGCCCGAGCGGCGAGCGCGACTTGGCGGCGCAACACAGCCTCTCCCGCCCAGCGCGTGGTGTTCTGCGAAGAGTTAATCATTCCCGTGACCAGCTGCGCCGTAATTTTGCCCGCCTCTCCCTTAAAGGACGGGTCGAAAGCCGCCAACGACGTTGCCCACAACGCGAGGTAGTGCCCCTGTGCGGCACGGACCTTTTCGCGACCATCATCGGCCAAACGGAATAGTTCCCGCTGGTGAAGGCGGATAAGCTCGGGTTGCCCCAGCGCGAAATCAATATGGAAATCAACCAAGGTTTCCAGTTGATCACGTGGCCCCACTACCCCATCGAGAAGCTTTTCGGCCTCGCACAGAAGGTGCTCGGAAATACCAGTCAGTAGCTCGTTGAGGATTTCCTCCTTGCCCGAGAAATGCCGATAGACCGCAGGGCCACTGATCCCCACAGCCTCACCCAGATCCTCCAGGCGCATTTCGTGATAACCCCTCACGCTCATGATGTCCGCCGCCGCTCGCAGCAGCTGAACACGCCGGGTACGCTTTGCAGCTAGACGCGGTGCGACATCGTCCACGTCTGGCAATGGGGGAAAAGTACAGCTCATGTTTCTTATATAAACACACTACGCGGTGCAGTAAGTAAATTGTCCCTAACTGACAGTGGCTAGACATCAGCCAGAAGAGTGATAGAGTGCGACAGCTGCGCGGCCGGCGACCGACAACCAATGTGCAACCGCTACCCGGCCGGCGACCGACAACCAATGTGCAACAGTTGCCCGACCGGCGACACACAACCAATGTGCAACAGTTGCCCGACCGGCGACCGACAACGTGCGACTGAGCGGACCCCGGGTTGCACTTGTTTGCCACTACCGCACTGCAGCCAACGGCAAGACCAATAGGTCCGCGCAATCCTTACTGGCCAAGACCAGCTCGTTGCCCACGGGCACCGCCGCCGTGGGCGTGTGAAATGCTGGATGTTTACCGCGCACCTGGCCCGCGGCCACCCACTGCCCCGCTTTTAGTTCCCAGCGCGTGACCCACGATTCATGCGCCGGGCCCGGCCGGATGGCGTCCGGCAAATTCCATGCAATATGGCTAATTATGCTGGGCACCTTCGACAACAAATCCAATGGGAAGCTGCGTGGGTGAGCGTACGCTACCCATACACCTTGGCTCCCTCCCAGGCTCGTATCCAACGTAGACATGTTGTCTGGGAAGCCCGGAAGGTTCGTGGCAACATCGCTGACCTGCCCACTTGCCACGTCCAGCCGGCGCAGACTGTAATCCAGCGTTTCCACGAACAACACCCCTGCCCCGTCAGGTTCCACAACCAAGCCGTTGGCGAAGTACAACCCATCCAAAACGCGCGTAACCCCCTGGCCGGGAATCCATTTGTTCAAACTGCCGCGTCCACTGTGTTCCAAAATGGCACCCATGAACTCTGGATAGTGAAACCGGCTGGTAGACTCGGTAAACCAAATGGTTCCATCGGGTGCTTCGGCCGCATTGCTACAGAATTTCAGTGGTTGCCCTGACACTTCAGCCACCAGCACCTCCAGGTCCCCTGCGGCATCGCCATTGCCATCCAATGGCAATCGCAGCAGCCCTTTGAACGAATCACAAACTATTAGGGACCCATCTCGGAGTAGTTCCAACCCCAACGGTCGCCCACCCGTGTTCGTGACGGTGTGAGTCTGCCCTGTGGTGATGTTCGTACGAAAAATGGAGCCATCATTGGCTCCAGTGAGAACTTCCTCAGCACCAAAAGCCACCACATCCTCCGGCCCCAGCGAAGGCAGCGAAATCAATCGCCCTTCACTGGAAAGGTCGCGGGAGTGGGGCCCTTTATCGTGCTTGAGGGAAACGTGGTGTTTGCCAGGCCGTAATTGTGTTTTCATGCAAAACATTCTACGGCTCAGCGCAGCCACTAATGGGCGAAATGGCGCTCCCCGGTCAGGTACATCGTGACTCCGGCCCTATTAGCGGCCTCGATGACCTCGGCGTCGCGTACAGAACCACCGGGCTGTACAACGGCGCGCACGCCAGCGCTGGCCAGTACCTCGAAACCGTCGGCAAAGGGGAAGAAAGCATCGGAAGCCGCAACGGCACCGCGAGCCCGTTCTTCCTCACCGGCCAAAGAGTTCGCCCGCTCCACTGCCAGCTTTGCGGCATCTACGCGGTTAACCTGTCCCATACCGACGCCCACGGTCGCCCCGTCCTTCGCCAGCAAAATGGCGTTGGACTTCACAGCGCGCACGGAGCGCCAAGCGAAGATCAGCTCGGCCAGCGTTGCTTCATCCGCAGCTTCTCCAGCAGCGAGGGTCCAGTTGGCGGGGTCATCGCCCTTGGCATCAATGACGTCGCGCTGTTGCACCAGGACACCACCGGAAATCTGGCGGTGCTCCACAGCTGCCCGCTCGTCAACTTCGGGGGCCTTGGCCTGCAGGATGCGGATGTTCTTCTTCTGGCTCAGCACTTCTACAGCGCCATCTTCGTACGAAGGCGCGATGATAACCTCGGTGAAGATCTCCGCAACCTGCTGTGCCATCTCCACGGTAACCTCGCGGTTGGCGGCAATAACACCACCAAAGGCGCTCATCGGGTCGCACGCGTGGGCCTGTCGGTGCGCGGCAGCAATGGATTCATCGGACACGGCAATGCCACAGGGGTTCGCATGCTTGATGATGGCCACTGCTGGGCGCTCGTGATCCCACGCTGCGCGCCACGCGGCATCCGAATCGGTGTAGTTGTTGTAGCTCATCTCCTTGCCATGGAACTGCTCTGCGCCAGCCAATCCACCACCGTTGGAGTACAGCGCGGCCGCTTGGTGAGGGTTCTCACCGTAGCGCAACACGCTCGCGCGCTCGAAGGTCTCCCCGATCCACTCGGGGAACTGGTTATCCTCGGTCTTCTCCACGTGCTCGCCCAGCCAGCTGGCAACAGCAACATCGTAAGCTGCGGTGTGGCGGAAAGCTGCGAGGGCCAGCTTCGTGCGATCCGCACGGCTGAAACCACCCTCGCGGGCAGCGACAATTACATCGTCGTAGCGAGACGGGTCCACTACCACAGCAACGGAAGGGTGGTTCTTGGCTGCGGCACGAACCATGGAAGGGCCACCGATATCGATCTGCTCCACGCAAGAATCAAAATCCGCCCCGGAGGCCACGGTTTCGCTGAACGGATACAGGTTCACAACCACCAACTCAAATGCCTCCACGTCGAGGTCCTCGAGCTGCTTGAGATGATCCTCTTTACGAGTGTCGGCCAGGATGCCGGCGTGCACCCGTGGGTGGAGCGTCTTCACGCGCCCTTCCAGCACCTCGGGGAAACCGGTCAATTGCTCAACCTCGGTGACGGGCACACCCGCGTCCGCGATCTTCTTGGCGGTCGAACCGGTGGATACAATACTTACACCCGCCTCATGCAAGCCCTTG
This sequence comes from Corynebacterium sp. HMSC28B08, assembly GCF_001806865.1. Lineage (NCBI taxonomy): Bacteria > Bacillati > Actinomycetota > Actinomycetes > Mycobacteriales > Corynebacteriaceae > Corynebacterium > Corynebacterium sp. HMSC28B08. Next base: position 104,607 of record NZ_KV786161.1, on the reverse strand, counting down.
GCCAATTCTTCCAGCCCGGTCTTGTCATAAACGCTAATCAGCGCGCGGCGGATAGCTTTTTTGTCCTCAGTCATCGCTACGAGATCCTGGCCTTTCGTCCCTCAATTGTCAGTCCGTGGCGTGCGATGTTGTGCAGCACGTCCACGAGGAGCTCCCGCTCCACTTTCTTGATGTTCTCATGCAACGTTTCAACAGAGTCGTCATCGTGCACGCTCACCGCATGCTGGGCGATGATCGGACCCGTATCAACTCCACTGTCCACAACATGAACTGTAGACCCCGTGACGCGCACACCGTAATTCAAAGCATCCTCCACCGCGTGAGCCCCGGGGAAAGCCGGCAGCAACGCAGGGTGAGTGTTAATGATCTTCCCTGCGAAGTGCGCGACTGTTTCTTTGCCAATAATACGCATGAATCCTGCGCTCACGACGAGGTCCGGCGCGTACTCCTCAATCCGCTTCGTGAGTTCGGCATTCCACTGTCCGCGGTCGGTATTCCCCGGCTCGTAATTCACCAGGAACGTATCGATTCCCGCCCGATTGGCGCGCTGCAAAGCCTCGCACTCGCGATCCGCGCCCACCGCTGCAATGTCCACGAGGTCCGGTTCCACGTTGTCGATCACACTTTGCAACAGTGTGCCCGAGCCAGACGCCAGCATCACAATCCTCATATTCTTACTTCTCCCTCTTAATCACGTGAGCACTTTCGCCGCCACCATCGTCTTTGGTCACCTTCCGCGCGGTGCCCGTTTCTTTTGCTACCCGCTTTTCCACTGGCTGCTTTTCCAGTTTCTGCTCGTCAGGCTCTTGCTTCTCTGCTCTCTGTTCTTTCTGCTGTTTCTCCGCCCCCTGCTTCTCAGTCCCGCGCTCGTCAGGCTCCTGCTCCTCCGTTGCCTGCTCCTTCTGCTGTTTCTCCGCCCCCTGCTTCTCAGTCCCGCGCTCGTCAGGCTCCTGCCCCTCCGCTGCCTGCTCCTTCTGCTGCTTCTCGCCCGCCTGTTTCTCAGTCCCGCGCTTGTCAGGCTCCTGCTCCTCCTGCTGCTTCTCGCCCACCTGCTTCTCAGCCCCGCGCTTGTCAGGCTCCTGCTCCTTCTGCTGTTTCTCGCCCACCTGCTTCTCAGCCCCGCGCTCGTCAGGCTCCTGCTTCACCGCTGCCTGCTCCTTCTGCTGCTTCTCCGCCCCCTGCTTCCACGCGGACTTCTTCGGCACACCCTCGTCGGTTTTTTCTAGTCCCGACGCCCCTCTGGCATCCGAACGCAGCTGGGCGTCGGGTATATCTTCCACAACACGTGATCCAGAGCGAGCCGCCCACAACATCATGACGAGCGCAGGCACCAACAACCACGCAGCCGCTTCCAAGGCGAACATCCATGGCAAAGCCCCGGTCTCGCCGAATACACCCAATTCGCCTCCGGCCAACCAACACACGCAGAAACCAATGAACGCAACGGCCACCCCAGCAGTGAGCGCCAAGTATGCAGGGGACTCCACGAACTCGCGCTGCTGCATGTAGCGGTACACCACTACAACAGAGACCACAGCGGGAACGATCAGAGCTAGCGGCCCCCAGGACAATTCATGGTTTGGAATGGCCGCCGCAATCGGAATGGGCGGCAAATTAACGTTGTTAGCGGCAAAGAGGGAAAACACTCCCCGACCGATATGGAATTCTCCGCCTAGGAGCACTGCCGCGGACGCCACGGCCAAGTTCGGCAAGTAGAGCAAACTCAACAAGGTGAGGCCAAGTGTGCCGGAAAAGTTCGACGTGATGTCGTAAGAATTCTTCACCGCGTTAAAGTTCGCGATCATGGAGGCAATAGCCACAGCCAAGCCCGCCACACACATCCACAAAAGGAAGCGACGCGCCAGGCGGAAGGCCTCCACCGGCCAGGTAGGAAAACCCCGGCGCAGCAAGAGCGCACGCCAGACCCGCGCCCCCATTCCCATCACCAACACCGCACCGTTAACAAGAGCGGTGGAGATGATTGCGCCAAAAAGATTCGGTGGGCGCACGCTATAAACCTTCGCGGCATCCCACAGCATGAGCCATGCCACCACCGTGATGAAAATGGGCAATAGCAAGCCGACCGTGGTAAGCACGCGCAGGCCACGGATACTCACTGAATTACCGAGCGCACCGGTGACGCGTCGCGAATGCACCCAAACAATAAGGAGCGCGGGAAGTAACGGAGCGAAACCGAGAGTCACCCCACTCATGCGCACTGGAGCCAAATTCACTTGCATCCACAACCCGGCAATCGTGGCGGGCACAACGCCGAAGCCGGCGCCAATTCCGATAATCACCGAGATGGCGATGATGATCGCCAGTGTAACTGCGTGATTCAAACCCACGATGGGAAGGAAGCGCCGAAGGTGAGGGCGCCATTGCTGCCACCGTGCTTCGGCTGCGGAACGAGGTGCCTTTTCGGGCGTAGCCATGCGCCGAGTCTCATTAGATGACCGAGACCGCGCCACGAACCTCTCACTGGTTCGTGCGGTGGGCCTCCGCCTTCTTGCGTCTGTTTGATCACTCACCTGTCCTATTGTGCCTTCCCCTGTCGCTGGGGTGGCGAACTGACTCACCCGAAACCCTCAAGGTGTACTCGAAGGATTCTAAAAAAAATATTTCACCCGCTCGAACCCAAGAAATCGCTGAGTGCATAAGATCTCCAGCCCCCTCAACAGCAAAAACACCTTCAGCGCTTCATGAGAGACAGGATAACCCCACCCCCGAAACGATATCGAAACGTTATTTTTCGCCGAAATGGCTTGCTCATGGCGTTACCGAGCATTAATGTTACGACTCGTTGATAACAAAGTGGTTACAATCTGACCCACTTCGGTAACGAAGTCCCTCCAAGATCCGATGACAAAGAGGTTAAAGAACGTGCGTAGCTCCGTGGATTCCCGCCCAGCAGGTGCACACCGCAAGGTTGATAACAGCGCTAAGCGCCGTGTCGCCATGGTTGCGGTAGCTGCATCCGCCGTCACCTCCGCTGGTGCTGCAGGTGCCACCGCAGGTGCACAGCAGTCCTCTGAGAAGAAGGACATCGCGCTGGCTGCGGACACTGCGGTACTGGCTCAGAACGATTCCTCAGCCATCGGCAGCTCCAACTCCCAAGCTGATGCCCCTCAGATCCTCGAGGTAGCACAGGACAAGCAGATCACTGGCCTGAGCAGCCAGCTGGACTCCGCCCTTCGTTACACCCAACAGCGCTTGGCTGCAGACCTTGCGGCACGCGCTCCAAAGATCGCGAAGCCGGCTGAGGGTTCTTTCACTTCCCCGTTCGGTCCACGCTGGGGAACCATGCACAACGGTGTTGACATCGCGAACGCCATCGGCACCCCAATCCTCGCTGTAGAAGATGGCCTGGTCATTGACTCCGGCCCAGCTTCCGGATTCGGTAACTGGATCCGCATTCAGCACGGCGACGGCACCGTCACCGTCTACGGCCACATGGCTACGCTGGACGTGAAGGTTGGTCAGAAGGTCACCGCAGGCCAGAAGATCGCCGGCATGGGCAGCGAAGGCTTCTCCACGGGTTCCCACCTGCACTTCGAAGTCCACCCCAACGGTGGTGGCCCAATCGATCCTCAGCCATGGCTGGCTGAGCGTGGCATCTCCTTGTAAATATCGCGCTAACAGGTCAAAGGAGCGCGCTGTTGAAAGCGCGCACGTCCCCCCTACGGGGATTACATTTTCATCGGAATGAAGGCCCCCGCTTTCGTGAAAGGCGGGGGCCTTAGGCGTTGTTCTTTACAGCTTTTCCATGGGAACGCCACCAAACAGCATCAAGCGCACCGTACCGGAACTACCGAAATCAATCATCACAGTTGTGCGCGGGCCGGAACCATCCACGCTTCTCACTGTTCCCAAACCGTACTTGTCGTGGTTAACCTTATCTCCAACTTCCAAGTGCAGATCCGCATTCTTGTTGTTGCGAACCGGCGCGGTGGGCCGGCGGTGCCCAGCGCGTGGTGCAGAGGAATGCGACGAGGCACCTGCGGACTGGCCCCAGCTTCCGGAGGAAGATTGCCTCCAGCTCCCGGAGGGCTGACCCCAGTTACCCGAGGAAGATCGACCCCAGCTTGAGCCATCTGATGAACCCACACCACTACCCCAGCTGGGCTCCTCTCTGATCCACTCAACCAGTTCCCCAGGCACTTCCCCTAGGAACCGCGACGGTGGATTGTTCACCGGCTGCCCCCAACCGCTGCGCGTGATCGCACGGGTGAGGAACAGCCGCTGCTTCGCGCGAGTAATACCCACATAGGCCAACCGGCGCTCCTCGTTTAGCTCACGCGGATCTCCAAGTGCACGCAGGTGCGGAAACTGCCCATCCTCCCAACCGGTGAGGAACACAACGGGAAACTCCAGCCCCTTGGCTGTATGGAGAGTCATCAGCGTAACCATGTTCTGCTGATCCGCAGGAATCTGATCAGCATCCGCCACCAAGCTCACGCGCTCCAAGAATGCTTGTACGCTACCTAGCGGAGCTTCTCCCTCAGCCAGCATCTGCTCTTCATCTGACCACTGTATATACGCGCGTTGATTGGCCGCTTCTTGGGAGAACTCGTGCCCTACACTCACCAATTCGTTGAGGTTATCCAGACGCGTACCGTCTTGTGGATCATTGGACTTCTCGAGCTCCGCCTTGTACCCAGTCATATCCAGTACCGCAGCAACAATCCGTCCTAGGTCGCTCACTTCCAGCCCACTGCCATCGCTGGCTTTGAGTTCCGACGCCTCCGCTTCTGCCCGCAACGCATCCATCAGTTCCAAAAACCCAGCGATGGCATTTTTGCCCCTACCGGATAACAGGGGCACCCGGCCCTGGGCGGCGTCGACCAAAGCATCAGAAAAGGAGATCCCCTGGGCCTCGGCGTGGACCGTAACCTGTGCGATCGCCCGGTCGCCGATCCCACGGCGTGGAGTATTGATGATGCGACGTAGGGCGACGGTATCAGTGGGGTTATCGATGACTTTGAGGTAGGCGACGATGTCGCGAATCTCGCGGCGTTCGTAGAAGCGAGTGCCGCCCACAACTTTGTACGGCAGCCCGGAGCGCACTAGGACATCCTCAATAGCGCGGGAAGCGTTGTTCGTGCGGTACATGACCGCGATTTCCCCGTAGCTGTACCCGTGGTTATCCACAAGGTCGTCGATCTGTTCGACGATGAAATTCGCCTCGTCGTGCTCGTTGTCTGCCACATATCCACCGATACGTTCGCCGTCGCCCAGGTCCGTCCACAGCTTCTTCTCGCGACGACCCTGGTTGCGTTCGATAACGCGGTTGGCCGCCGTGAGGATCGTCTGGGTAGAGCGGTAATTCTGCTCCAGCAAAATAGTGGTGGCGTTCGGGTAATCGCGTTCGAATTCTTCAATATTGCGGATCGTGGCCCCACGGAATGCGTAAATGGACTGGTCCGCATCACCCACCACGCACAGTTCCCCGCCATCGTCACCTGTCCCCACCAGGGTGGAAACCAGGACGTACTGTGCATGGTTCGTATCCTGGTACTCGTCGACCAGCACGTGGCGGAAGCGGCGCCGGTAGTGTTCGGCAACCGCGGGGTTATTTCGCAGGATGCCCACGACTTCCCCGATGAGGTCATCAAAGTCCACTGCGTTAGCCGCACGCAATCGGCGCTGATAGGTTCCGTACAGTGCGGCGACACTGATGTGGTACGGGTTTGAATCCGCCTGCGCCTCGGCCAGCGCGGCATCGGGCCCAATTAGTTCATTTTTCCAGTTCGAGATGACCGACAGCACCGCCCGCGGGGCGAACTCCTTCAGATCCATTCCGGCATCCTTGATCACCATGGTGATCAAGCGCTTGGAATCATCGGAATCGTAAATCGTGAAGTTGGTGTTCAACCCCTGCACAAGGTTGGCATTGGAACGCAGAATGCGCACGCACATGGAGTGGAAGGTAGAAACCCACATCTTCTCGGCTTGCGGACCCACCAGGTCCACCACGCGCTCCCGCATCTCGCCGGCGGCTTTATTGGTGAACGTAATCGCTAGAACCTGCCACGGCGCCACGCCCGTGCGCAGGAGGTGCGCAATGCGCCTGGTAAGCACGCTGGTCTTTCCAGACCCCGCACCCGCGACGATCAACAAGGGGCCACCGCGGTGCAGGACGGCTTCTCTTTGCTGCGGGTTAAGGCCTTCTAACAAATCGTCCGACGCCCCTCTGGTGGCATGACTAGGCGCCGCCTGGGGCGCAAAAGGGGATGGCGACGAGGGTGCAAAAGGGGATGGCGACGAGGGCGTGCCCGTAAAAGGTGAGTCGGCAGGTTCCCCACTTCCCCATGGATTGACTGGGTTCTGCGGGTTGTGGTTCATGTCGCGACACCTCTCCTTGATTACTTAGCGGTTCTCGAATGCGGCTTGTGGCTCTACCATTCAGTTCGAGACGTACAATAGTCGCCATGACAGACAACGAGTTCCGCGTTCGAATGCCATCGGGAACTGATGACCCCTTATCCGACTCAGAGATTCAATCCTACCGTGAGGAAATCAACCGGCTGGATCAGCTGATCATCGATTCAATCAGGCGGCGCAGTGAAGTCTCTCAAGCCATCGGCAAGACTCGGCTGGGCTCGGGCGGAACCAAGCTCGTTTACACACGCGAAGTTGCCATTATCAATGAATTCCGCGAGCAGTTTGGTCGCGAAGGTGTAGAAATCGCTAAAGCATTGTTACAGCTAGGGCGCGGTCGGTTGGGTTAGACCGCGCGGGGTTTGAGTTCCGCGTGTTTAAGGCAAACGGAAGCCAGCGCCTACACCACCGTTGTCATCAAGGTCGGCCTTGATCACTGACCACGCAGTTCCACCCGTGGGCGCGTGCAGCGGTCCCTGCAGTGGGGTGCGGCACGACGGCAGGTTGAAAAGCCCTCCATTGACAATGCCCACCAGTCGCCCGCGGGTGTAGACCGGCGCACCAGAATCTCCGAAGGAACCACACAGGTGCGAAACCAGCATCGGTCCGCTGATCGCCAGCATCGGTCCACAACTTGTGCCCGTGCTAATGCCGGTCTTACAAATCTGCTGGCCCGTGGCCGGAATAACCCCGCCCAAGCGGTTGATGCTCACTCGGCCGTAGTTGCGGGTGAGCTGCACATCTTTGTTGAATTTAATGACGCTGATATCCCCGTAACCAATGCGCGCCACCGTGCCAATGCGACCGGCCTTGGTGTTATCGAGGGACGCGACGGGGGTGCCTGGGCCACCACAGTGTGCGGCAGTGATGCCGACCTTGTTGCCGTGCTTATCGAAACCGGCGACAGCCAGGGTGCATACGCTATCCCCAACCAAAATCGGTGTACTTGGGCCCACCAATGTTTTAGGAGCAATAGCGCGCTGAGCAGCTGGCACTCCTGGAGACGTGAAGTAGTGCCCTGCAACGCGGTGCGGTCCGGGCTGACCGGTGGCATTCAGGAAGGCTTCGCCGGAACCGGTTGCAGCGGAGGCTGAAGGTGTGGGGGTACCAAGCGACATGCCCGCAATTGCAGTAAGCGCCACAGCCAACGCGACCGCTCGCTTCGCCACAATGGAGCTGCGTGGTCGGACGGATCGAGTTGGTAGGTAGGACAGGGACATTCGGTGGCACCTCGAGAAAACATCTAGGGAGAGTGAGTACGGTCGATGCCCCCACTGTAGCCGTTTAACATCTGTTTCAATAGCGATCAAAAATAACAAGTTGGTGAAGTTTTCTATAGCGCCGGTCAGGGACACTTTTCAATGCACCGAGCCCCCCGACCACACACCAGCCTGACGTCGAGTAAAACGTCTCACCCCGAGCAACGGCACCCCCACAGTGCCATTATGCCCCCGCGACATCAGCAACAGAATTCTTAGTTCTTAAAACTGCATCACGCTAGTGCACTTTTCATATTCGGGACGCACAACGCAAATAAACCATCCAATATACTAAGGCATTCACAATCATGGTTTTGACGGACGCAATCATCCGGAATACAACTTTGCATAACCTTTTACAGCAATGCAGCACGTCATAGCCTTCATGATTTACCGCCAATCTTCTATCAACCCACACACATTGAAGTAAAGCTGTTTTATAATAAGTATTGACCCCTTTTTGTTTCTAACCTAAAATAAGCTACATGGTTGACCGGCCAGAAACCAAGCGGCCTCCACACGCCACACTGGTTTACCATGCCTAACTAGCCTTTTACATTCTATAAGGTTAAAAAAGACGGAAGAAGTGAGGGGCTACCACCATAGGAGATACATCAAGCAGACGAGCTACATAGCTTTACTAATTGCAGCGATTGCTCCACTAACGACAACGTTGAACTCAGAAGCTAATGCGTTTACTGCTCAATCAACACAGGCGGAAGCAGCGCAAATAAGTCGCCCCTCTCCGAATGAAGTGAATCCACCTAAAACGGATCCTCAAGCAGAAGACAACTTGACGTTGAAGATACGAATCCTTCGAAAAAGCCCTGGCTTCTTAGAATTATTGCGGGACTATTCCACAAACCCTCACGATGATCTCACAAAGTTAGCTGGAGTTTTGACCCTCGAGCAAACGAGGGACTTCGTGGAAAAAACCAGAGGAAAGCGCTTCAGGGTTTCCCCCGATGAAGCTGTCGAGATTTCTCTCGTCGACGATAACGGGGTCCACTTCAGATCAGCTAGGAACAAGTGTTGGAAAGGATATGTTGGTATTGCAGCATACACAACGGTTAGCGCTTTCTACTGTGGGTTAACCGGACCTGGGGCGCCACTTTGCGGCATCGGAGCCGCTATCGCTGGCGACAATGTTGACTGGCATAAGAACTGTTAGATTCCAGGGGATGAAAAAAGGCCATGTTGCAAGACCAAACAAAGCTTCGATCGTTGGCGGCTAGTTTGATACTGAGCATCCTATGTGGGCTAGCCCTCTCCTTCTGGCTCAGTAGTGATTCCCGACTAGCCCTCCTAATAAGTTTCACCGTCGTCATTTTCATCGTTGATCAGTTAACGGGCATTGGGTCAAGGATCCGGACCAGTTCCAGTAGCTCAACAGAGCATCGCCCAGACATAGACAAGACAACCCCTAGAAGCTGAATAGGCGCTACTACCCTCACCAACTGCACCGCCCCGCGCGGAGGGATAAAAAGCGTATCCCGTTCCCTTTCTTCGACGAACATGACGAGCCCCGAAGGTAAGGAGGCGATAAGACCCTTGCCCCCAAAAAATGGAAGCCGCCACCACCCATTGACGGTGGTGGCGACAGTGGCCGGTCTACTTAAGAACCGTAACCGAACCATTCGGATTCACCCGAACGTTGGCTGCCATTGCGGCGGCTAAGTTCAGACGGTGCCAAGAACCACTGCGGGACTGATCGTCGAGCGGGTAACCAGATGGAATTGCTGTCTGGCGCAGAATGGACACGCGCTGTGCGTAGGTCAGACGTGGGAACTTAGCCTGCAGCAACCCCGGTGCAGCCTGCGGAACGATCATTGGCGCGTTATTGCGCTTGATCTGCTTAAAGCCCATGGTCATGCGCTTAGTGTATTCACGAACTGCCTGGTCGGTGGATCGGTAAGCCTTGTCACTTGCAACCACCTTCTGCAGCGGACGTCCCGCGCGCCACTGAAGTTCCGCACGCAACTCAGCTGCTGCCTGCTTGATCGCAGAACGCATCTTGGGATCATTCCAGCGGTCAGCTGCAGCCGCCGTACCCGTCATACGACCACCAATGACATCGAGCGGGTAATGCACACCCATCACCATGCGGTTATAACCAGCCTCGGAACCACGGGCGAGGATCTGCGGAGCCAGCTCTGGCAATTCCATCGCCAACAAGGTGGTCACCCACGTTGCCTGGTTAGTATGACCGGACGGGAACGCCTTGGAGGTTCCGTAAAAATTGCGCGGTCCGGACTGATACTTCTTGATACGCTTTGGCGCCACCACGAATGGGCGATCGTAACCGAAATACTCTTTCTCAACGAAGGTGGACGATGCCAATCCGCCCGCGCGAGCTAGGTAGCCATTGCCCAAAAGGAACGTGGTCTTTGGCAAACGGTTTTCGCGCAAAGCTGCGCGGAAGTGGCCGCCGAGTTCCGCCCCCAGAGAGTCTGCCACTGCGTTGAGAACACCGTCACGATCCGCTGCGGCATCCATCTGCGCGCGCTTGATGGCAACAGGATTATTCGCTGCGGCATTGTTGACCCGAACCGTGGTCTCCAGGTTCTGTTTCATAACGTCCGGCCGGGTCTTACGCAGTCCTTCAAATCCCCGAATGACATCCAAGTACACACCATATGGGTGCGAGCTGACATCGGAAACATACCCGCCCAAGTACTCAGGGCCGAACGGGCGGGGAATCGGGGCGCCGCGGTGCTTGACGGGCGCAGGGAAGCCTGGCAGCGCCTCGCTACCCGCCACGGCTGGGACGTTGCCAATGCTGGCAGCCTCGGCCGGCGCGACCACTAGGGGCGCCGACACGGACACAGTCAATAGTGCAGCCCCCAGGCTGCGACGAATCTTCTTCACTTTAAACCTTCGCCATTCAGTACTCGCCTTGAAAGCATTCAGATAAATGCGTTTGAACCGTATCAGTACCCAAGGACCGAAAGATGAAAATCAGATGAAATTGAAGTGAACCGATGCTCCGCAGCGCGGTTGCTGCATTGCTCCAGGCCTCAGCCCAAGCAACCTCCAGGCTCCAGACCCCCCAACCTCCAGACCCCCCAACCTCCAGGCTCCAGACCCCCAAACCTCCACGCCTCAGCCCAAGCAACCTCCAGGTCTCAGCTCCACCCACCGCCAGACTCCAGCCCCGTTCCAAAAAACTTAGGCTTCCCTCTTCTTAGGTGAGGGTAAGTTGAGTTACAATCCAGCTATGAATACAGAAGCGCCCACCTGCCTTACCCAACTGGGCCTCAACTGCACAGCTCAAATCTGCAGCGTCGACGATTGCGCAATGAGCCGCAGCACCTGCCGGCGCCTCGCGGAACTAGGCCTCCGTGCCGGCCAATCCATCACAGTTGTACAAAAGATCGCCGGCGGCGGCCGGATCGTGAAAGCATCATCCGTTCGGTACGCCCTGGACAAGCAACTCGCCAGCGCCATTCAAGTACGCACGGCATAGCGACGGAAAAACCAATGTCAAACACAGTACCGTTCAACGGATCCAGCTCGGGGCATAGCTCTGCCCCCACTAGCCAACACACCTCCCACGCACGCAGCACAAGCACACCGACTGCTACCCACCTCACCAGCTGTCACTCAGACAGCCACGGCGATATTGCCCCGGAAGGTGCCCCCGTTATCGCGCTTGTCGGCGCCCCCAACGCGGGAAAATCCACACTCTTCAACGGGCTGACCGGCGCCAAGGCCCAAATGGGCAACTGGCCAGGCACAACGGTTGAGGTCAGCCGCGGTGCGTGGAAGATCGACCCCATCTGCGATGTGATCGACTTCCCCGGCGCCTACTCGCTCGATCCCATCAGTCCCGATGAAGCCCTCACCCGCGAGCTCATCATCGACTGTGCCATCGAAGAGCGCCCAGACCTCGTGATGGTTGCCGTGGACGCCTCCGCGCTCAGTCGTAGTCTGTACATGGTCGCCCAGCTCGCGGAGCAAAGCCATCGCCTACTGTTGGTGCTCACGAAAACGGATGTGGCCGCCACCATGGGAACCCCCGTAGATGCCGAAGCTCTATCGCACGCAGTTGGTGCGCCGGTCGTTGAAGTGGATCCTCGGCGTCGAAGTAATTTGGCGGCCGTAGGCGAAGCTGCCAAAGCTGCATTGCAGCAAGAACCCGCTACCCGCCGTACGGCCACAGCCACCGAGGAATTCGAACTGGCCGATGAACGCTTCACATGGATCGACGAGGTCACCGAACATGCGATCCTCCCCAGCGGACCAGCAGTCAGCTCCACCACGTCGGAGAAGATCGATCGCTTCGCCCTTCACCCAGTTTTCGGCCCCCTGCTCTTCCTTGGTGTCATGTGGCTGGTTTTCCAAGTCACCACCACCGTCGCCGCCCCGCTCCAAGACGGCCTGGATACCCTCTTTACGGGCCCTGTTGCCAGCGCCGCCACGGCACTCCTGGACACGATCGGCCTGCGGCATCGGTTCTTCCAAGGACTGATCGTAGATGGCCTCATCGGCGGAGTGGGTATGGTTCTGACGTTCGCACCCCTGATGGCACTAATGTTCGTGCTGTTGGCAATCCTGGAGGATTCGGGCTACATGGCCCGAGCGGCCGTGGTGACTGACCGCGTAATGAAGCTCATCGGCTTGCCCGGCAAGGCCTTCATCCCGCTGATCGTGGGCTTCGGTTGTAACGTACCGGCGATCTCAGCTACGCGTGTGCTCGCCAGTCCCCACCAACGCATTCAGACTGCGTTGCTGGTGCCATTTACCTCATGTTCCGCGCGCCTGACGGTGTACGTGATGTTGGCTGCCACATTCTTCCCCAATCACGCGGGCAACGTGGTATTCCTCATGTACGTCATCTCCATCGCCCTCGTAGTTGGCATCGGCTTCCTGATGAAAAAGGCCTTGTGGCGGAAGATAGGCAACGACCCGTTAGTCATCGATTTGCCGACATACCAGTTCCCCGGTGCGCGACTGGTACTTTCCGTCGCGTGGGTTCGCCTGAAAGGCTTCCTCAAGACCGCCGGTGGCATCATCGTGGTGACCGTGATCGTGGTGTTCGCTCTTCAGGCCACGCCCGTCCGCGGTGAGGCAGGCTTCGCCGATGAGAACCTCGCCCCACAGGACAGCGCATACGGCGCCATCAGCCAGACCGTTTCCCCCATTTTCGCTCCGGCCGGCTTTGATTCATGGTCCCTCACGGGCCCCTTGATCACGGGTTTTGTGGCGAAAGAAGCGGTGATTTCGTCGTGGGCACAGACGTACGCTCTCGAGGAGGATTCCCCCGACCTATCGACGGCGGTGCGCGCGGACTTCGAGGCGGCGTCGAACGGCCATCCACTAGCAGCGGTGTGGGCGTTTATGCTATTCCTGCTGGCCTACACCCCGTGCGTGGCCACGATCGCGGCGCAGCGGCGGGAGATCGGTTGGCGGTGGACACTCGCGGGTATCGGCATCCAGCTCACGACCGCGTGGGTACTGGCCGTGCTGGCGTTCAACCTGTTGAAGATTTGGCTGTAGGTGCGCGATGGGTCCTTTAAGCAAAGTGATGCAATGTGTGTCCGAAGGGGTCACGACAGTCGGTGAGATTGCTCGCCGCACTGGTCTTTCTGCCTCTACCGTCGACGCCGCCCTGCTCCAACTGGAACGCATGGGCCGGGCGCGCAAAGTCACGGAGACGATGGCCTGCAGCGGTGCCTGCGGGGGTTGCGACGTAGACTGCGGGTCGCGCAGCGACGGCGCGGGGCCAGGGGGCGGCGCGGGTACGGTGACGATCCTGAAGTTGGGCCACCGGCCCGCGTAAGGTCCGGGGTGCTGAGGTGGGACCAGGAAGTGGGACGAGTACGGTGACGATCCTGAAGCTGGGGGCGCCGGCCCGCGTAGGGGCCGGGGTGCTGAGGTGGGGCCAAGGGGCGGCACGGGTACGGGGACAGGCACAGGTGAAATAGTTACGGACTTACCAACAGCCACCTCAGGTGGAATAGTTAGCGACCTACCCGCAGCCAGCCCAACTAAAACAGTCACCGACCTACCAGCAGCGGATTCAATGCCTACCTCAGGGTGCGGGGGCCGTTGGGGAGCAGCGGCTAGGCCTCCCCTCCCCCAGAAAGCAAAACGAAACGCACCACCAAGCACCTCCCACGCGCATCTCGTTCTGCAAATCGAACTGCGCCCGCGGGGATCACTGTGCAATTACCCTGCAAACGCAGAAGAACCCCTCGATCTTCGTACGAAGATCAGGGGGTTCATATTTTGTAGCGGGGGCAGGATTCGAACCTACGACCTCTGGGTTATGAGCCCAGCGAGCTACCGAGCTGCTCCACCCCGCGACGGGTGCATGACTGGAACAAACCGTCCCTGTCAGCGACGTCTACAACTGTAACCCAAAGGTCGGTAGAAGTGAAATCGCCTGCTCAAGACCACATCTAATTCGAATTCGCGAAGCCACGGCAGAGGGCGAGCAGGAGCCTCACATTAATCGGGGTTCGAGCAGTCATCGCGCGATCCGAAGCAGAGCGGGCGCTGGGAGAATCAATGGGGCTGATGGGCAGGCTCGAAAATCTGCCACGGCAAGCACGAGCCCATGCCGACCCAGACGGGCCCAGCCCGCCCCAACCGTCGCTAACCGTTGCGCTTTTCCTGCAGCTCCGCCACTGCCTTATCCAGCTCGTCCAGTGCCTTACCGAACTCCTCGAAGGATCCGCTCTGGCGCGTCTCCTTCACCTTGTCCATCGCGTCGCGAACCTTCTTCTCCGGCGTGGTATCCACGTTCGCGCCGTCGCCCTGGGCCTGGGCGCCCTTCTCGTCATCCTTGCTTTCCGCGCCTTTGTCGCCCTTGCCGCCCGTGTCACCCTTGTCAGTTTCGCCACTGGGGTTCTTGACACTACCATCGACCTCCTTGATGTCGGTCGCAGCCGAAGCATCAATGCCAACTTGGCTCAGTGCCTCCGCAATCGTCGGTGCGTAACCCACCTGGCCCTTGTAGCTGACGAGCACACGCAGCAACTTCGGGAACGCCGAATCCTGCCCCTTACGCTCAGAGTACACCGGCTCCACGTACAGGATCTGACCATCGCCCACCGGTAGGGTCAGCAGATTACCGTTCTTCAACTCGTTGGAACCCTCCAACAGGGTGCGCTCCCGCGCAATCTCACCAGAGGACATCATCGTGTCCTGTGCCTGCGCCGGCCCCTGCGTCTGCGTATTCGTAGGCAGCACACGAACGTAGATCTTTCCGTAATTATCCGGGTCGCTGGAAACCGTCATGTGGGACGCGAGGAATTCTCGGCGCAGACCGCGGAAGGGGGACGTCAGCTGGAAGGAAGCCTTTCCCGTTACCGGATCAGCGGCCACCAAGTAGTACGGTGGCTGTGCCAAATCAGAACGATTCTTCGGCGCGGTGGGATCCGAAGGCACAGACCAGAAGGCATCGTTCTGGAAGAAGACCCCGGGATCGGAAACGTGGTACTTGGCGATCAGCTCGCGCTGCACCTTAAACATGTCCTCAGGGAAACGGAGGTGGCTGCGGAGGTCATCGGAGATCTCGTTCTTGGGCTTAACCACATCCGGGAACGCCTTGCGCCAAGCCTTCAGCACCGGATCCTTATCGTCAAATTCGTATAGGTCCACACTGCCGTCATACGCATCCACCACAGCCTTCACCGAGTTACGGATGTAGCTGACGTCATTGGAAACAATCTGATTCTGGTTCACGCCGCCCGGATTCGTTGCATCCGCGGTCGTATCCGTCAGCGACATACGCTGGGAGTACGGCAGGTTGTCCAAGGTGGTGTAGCCATCCACGATCCACTTGATCCGACCATCCATCACCACGGGATACGTCTTAGAATCCGTCGTCAGCCACGGAGCCACCTTGTGCACGCGTTCGCGGGGATCGCGCTCAAAGAGGATCTTGGACCCATCACCGATCCGGTCGGTCAACAACATGTTCATCGACTCGAAGTGAATGGAAAACATCAGGCGGTTGAAGTAGTTGGAAACGTTCACCCCGCCCTTGCCTGTGTACGTGTAGTTCTTCGCGTCCGTATCGTATTCCAGATCCTCATCCGTGCCGCGGTTAGCCACGATGGCGTAATCGGAATTCGCCTGAGTAGAAGAAGCGATAACCGGACCGAAGTAGATACGAGGCTGTGGCAGGTCCACGCGCAGCTCGCCGTCCTGCTTACCTGATTCGTTGGATTGCAGGTCAGCCGTGGTGTACACAGGGTACCCACCACGGTCGGAACCAGCTTCGCGAGCCACCGCATCTACCTTGCGCGCAGGAGCCGCAATGAAACCATTGCCGTGGGTGTACACCGTGTGCCGATTCAGCCAGTCCGTCTGGTTCCCCGTCAGCGCATTGGGGTCCAACTCACGGGCAGCCACCACGAAGTCGCGCATCTTGCCATCCACCTGGTACCGGTCGATGGCCAGCTCCTTCGGGAACCCGTAGAAGTTGCGCAATTGCTTTTGCTGCGTGAACGTGGGGTTCAGGATCTCGGGATCCAGCAAGCGGATGTTGGACAGAGTTTCATCGTCTTGAGCGATGGACTTCGTGTCCTTAGCATCGTCGCCCTCGGAAGCGCCCCACTTCTGGTCGTACGTCACATGGTCATCGCCAATGTTGTAGGCGAATCGGGTGGCCTCAATATTGCGGCCGATGTACTCGCGCTCCTTTTCCGCACGGTTGGGCGAAACGGAGAACTGCTCCAACACCAACGGCCATGCCACACCGATCACAAGGGTGGAACCAACCATCAGCGCTACCGCCAAGGCCGGGATACGCAGGTCCTTAATAACAACGGTGAAAAAGAACAGGGCAGCGACGAACAAACTGATAACCAGCATGACAATCTGCGCGGGCAGCTTGGCGTTGATGTCGGTGTACGAAGCACCGGTAAACGTCTGATGGGCCGTATTCATCAAGGCGTAGCGCTGGAACCAGTACCCCACTGCCTTCAAGACGATCCACGCCCCGGCAATAACCGCCAACTGTCGGCGGGCTGGTACGGAAATCTTCGCCTTCTCCCCCAACCGCGGGTTACCCGTCGTGATGGACCCCAGCAGATAGTGTCCTACCGCATTGATGACGAAGGCGAGAACCAGCAGAATGCTGAAGGTGCCCAGTATCAATTGCAGCATGGGCAGATTAAACGCGTAGAACCCTAGGTCCTTTCCGAACTGCGGGTCGTTGACCCCAAAGGGTTCGCCGTTGAGGAACATCAACGCGGTCCGCCAGTTATTTTGTGCCACAAGCCCCGTGATCAAACCAACGAAAACGGGCACTCCCACCAGAAACGGCCGCAGGTTCTTCCGAATCAGTGGCCGCAGCTCCACCAGGGGCGAATCGCTGGACATTGCCGATCCCGGATTTGGTTTAGTGCGGTAGGCCAAAAAGGCTGCCAGCCACGCCAGCAGCGCACCCACCAGCCCAAAAACAACGAACAACACGATGCGGGCCACCAGTACATTCAGGAACACACCGGAGTGTTCCACAGACCTGAACCATGTGAAATCCGTGTACGTGCGCACGAGGACGGGGATAAGGAAAAACGCCGCAGCGATTATGGCAGCGAGAGCTCCCAGGATCTTCGAGCGGCGCGAGGGGGAGGTTCGGTT
This sequence comes from Corynebacterium sp. HMSC28B08, assembly GCF_001806865.1. NCBI lineage: Bacteria > Bacillati > Actinomycetota > Actinomycetes > Mycobacteriales > Corynebacteriaceae > Corynebacterium > Corynebacterium sp. HMSC28B08. Next base: position 87,370 of record NZ_KV786161.1, on the reverse strand, counting down.
CGGGGAGGAACCGGGACGTTTTGGAGTCGACATGCTCAAGGTTGCTCAGGTCTCCATCAGGGTTAGTCAATTAGCAAACGTGCCCCCAGAATACGTAAAATCCAGCTCGAACCATAAATCTCTTTATTGCGGAAAGGCACCTACCCATGTCCCTCGACCTGCACGACGATCGTATCCTCAACGCCGCTTTACGCGAAGCTGTTGATTTCGTGCACGCCGAGGGGTGGGACCAACCAGCCACGCTATTCGCTCTGGTGCCTTTTGCTTTGGTTGCCGACGCCCTCGAGCTCGAAGACGGCGCCAATCCTTTGGCTCTCGTGGTCCAGGAAGACGTACCGGATCACATCCAGCCGGGGTCCGAAGAACTCGGAGAATTTATTGCGACCGTCACGTGGCCGGAACAGGTCGTGGGCGCGATCGTGGCTCAGGAAATCACTTTCGTGAATTCCGCAGAGGGCGCCGACCGCACGCCGCGCGCCGCGCGGCTATTTTCCGGAATCCTCGACGACCGCAATGGATCGGGTGCCGAGCGCAGCATTGTGCAGTTGCGGCCCACGGACGAACAACTCGCAGCTGACCCGTTCGCGCAAGACAAAATCGAGCTGATGGGCGGGGACGATTTGGCGCCGGGCGTCATCGCAACCCTGCGGCACACATTCGCCGAGTAATCGGCCAGTTCCGCGTGGGTCGCGCACACCACCGCAGCCATCGTGTTGGGTGGCACACATTCGCCGAGTAATCGGCCAGTTCCGCCGAGTGACCTCTAGCTGCCGGTGCAGACCTGTGGTTCCTCGCCCGCATTCAGTTTATTGAGCTGGTCGACCGCGGTCGTGAGCTTATCGACCTTTACCAACTTAATTCCCTTGTCCTGCACGGAATCCGGGATGGTGACGGCCTCTGCACAGTTGTCCTCGGGAACGAGGAAGACTTTGGCTCCCGCATCTGCGGCGGCCGCGATCTTGTGCGTGATACCTCCGATGGGCCCCACATTGCCCTCAGAATCGATGGTTCCGGTGCCGGCGATGAACTTCCCGCCGGTGAGTTCCCCCGGGGACAGCTTGTCCACCACCGCGAGGGAGAACATCAACCCAGCCGAGGGGCCACCGATATCGTTGAGGTTGTAGTTCACGCGCACATCACCGGCAGGCTGAGCCACGCTGGTTACACCCAAGAATGCCTTGGGGCCTTTCGCTCCCTGTGGGAGGAACTCCTTGGGGGTTTCCGCGAGCTTCACCTCGACCTCTTGCGTACGGGCGTGCCGCAGCACCTTGATCTTGACGGTTTCGCCCGGCTTCCGCGCCCCGATCTTCTTGGCTAGGTCGGCGGGCACGGTGATTTTCTCCCCTCCCACCTCGGTGATCACGTCGTTGACCTCCAGCACGTCCTTGGCGGGGCCCTTATCGCTCAAGTCCACCACCATGGTTTCCATGGGACGGTTCAGGTACTTCATTGCCGCGCTTGTAGCGTTCGACTCACTCGCGGCGAAGGCTGCATTGTTTTGTTCCTGCACCTGCTCCGGACTCACTCCCGAAGGAAAAACCTGCTCGATGGGAACCAGAGTGTCATCGGTAGCGATCCAACGCCCCAGCGCCTGTGCCAAGGTCATGTTGGTGCGCACCGCAACGGTTGTCATGTTGAGGTTGCCACTGGTTTTGTCGACCTCCGCTCCGGAGATCTCCACCACATCTTTGCCGTCAACGTTCCCCAACGTATTAAAAGTCGGTCCCTTACCTTGGGCCGCGTAGGGAACGGTCAGGTCAATATTCGTGCCGGGTACCTGTGGCAACCCCACGAGGGAGGCCAGCACCACGACGGGTACCGCGCCAAGCACGACGGTCCTGTTACGACGATTCCAAAAACTCACCTGTTATACCTTAGTGCCTTGGCACGACGACACGAATAGACCGCACGACTACGCGCGTGTTCACATTCGCGCGCCAAGTAACTGTATGTTCGCTACCAGCGCACACACACGACCAGCGCAAACCGGTACGGTGGTAGCATGAGTAAATTCGGTTTCGGATCCAACGGCTCAGATGACGATTCCGAGGACGACCGCAGGGACGATAACCACAACGATCCCTTTGGATTTTTCTTCGGTGGCAACATGGGCCGTGGCCACATGGGCGGCAACATGGGTGGTGGAAACATGGGTGACCTGTTCAACCACATCGGCTCTATGCTCAGCGGTTTCGGTGCGGATATGAACAGCCCTGAAGGCAAGGGCAGCGTGAATTATGCGGTGGCCGAACGCATCGCCCGGCAGCACATTGCGCAAGCCCAGAAGGATAAGCGGCCCGAATCCACCCAGTCCCAGGCCGTCGCAGAATCCGTGCGCCTCGCGGAACTGTGGCTGGATGAAGCCACTCCCCTTCCCGCCGGCGCGTCCAGCTCCGTGGCATTCGGCCCCGTGCAGTGGCTCGAAGAAACCCTGCCCACCTGGAAGCGGGTTATCACTCCCCTCGCCGACAAGCTAGGGGATGCTGCGCTCACCGGTATGCCGGAAGAGCTCCAAGGGCAACTGGGACCGATGGAGGGAATTCTCAAGCAAATCAACTCCATGAATTTCGGCACCCAACTGGGGGCCACCTTGGGAGAAATGGCCAAGGACGTGGTGCATTCGACCCAGTGGGGCGTGCCGCTGGCCAACGGCAGCACCGCTGCGGTGGCCACGGCTCACTTAGACAGCGTGGCGTCGAAACTAGGCTGCGAGAAGCAGGAAGCTCTGATCTACCTCGCCGCCCGCGAAGCAGCCCACCACCGACTTTTCCAGCACATTCCATGGCTGGAGGAGCGCCTCATCCTGGACGTGGAGGAATACGCTGCGGGCCTCACGTTGGATGATTCGAAGATGCGGGACGCAATGGGCGAGTTCAATCCCGAGTCCATGGGCGACCCAGCGCGTATGCAGGAGATGATGGACAAACTCCAGGGCCAGGACCTCTCCCCCGAGGTGGTCAGCACCAATGCGCACGCCCGCGAGCGTTTGGAAACCAGCCTGTCCTTGATTGAAGGCTGGGTGGACTACGTGGTCGGCACCGCACTGGAGGGTCGCATTCCCAATGCCGCAATGATCGGCGCCGCGTGGAGCTCGTTCCGCAACAATGGCTCCCCGGCAATGGATGCGCTGACCAAGGCCGTCGGCATCAGTTTCACGGCTCCAAAAGCCAACGAAGCTGCGGACCTGTGGCGTCGACTAGAAGAGGCCGTAGGCCAAGACCGTCGCGACAAAGTATGGGATCATCCCGACTTCCTTCCGGTAAGCTCTGACTTGGACAATCCCGCCGCCTTTATCGGGCACGTTGCTCTCGATGACAAAGAAATGGAAGACTTCAACCCCATCAGCGAAATCGAGAAGCTCGAGGCCGAGATGAAGAAGCGGATCGAAGGGGAAGACAAGAACGATAATCAAAACTAGGGGCATCCTGGGGGGACAATGCTCTTTTTACCGACGACTACGTCGGTGATTGCCCGGCCGGGTGTGGGACTGCAGTTCCACATTCTGCCGGAGCACGCCGTGATTTTGCCGCTGCCTACGACCGTTCGGATTGGGCAGGTTGCACACGTTATGTTGGGCTGTCGCTTGGGTTCGGAACGCTCCACCGTGATCGCTAACCTTGGCTACTGTGGTATGGATACGGCGGTCGCCACAGACATCGTGGGTGAACTTATTCGCGCTCGGATCCTGCTGCCCAAAGCCCCACCGGCTCATGTGCGGTTGTTGCACACGGGGCAGTTAACTTCCGCCACGCACGCTGCATTGTTGGCTAAGGATATCGACGCCCACATGGTCAGCCTCGACGCCACCACCAGGTCCACCAGCACCTTATTGCTTGGGGGCATGGTGTTTCCGCCCGGTGACGTACAGTTTTCCCTTATGGCTCATCGCGTGCCACACCTTCCCTTTGGGGTCATCGACGAGCGCGTGGTGATCGGCCCCTTGGTCGTGCCAGGAAAAACCGCCTGCCTATCATGCTTCGACCAGCATTATCGACAATTCGATGCTGGGTGGCGGGGCGTAAGGATGCAGGCCACCGCGCGGCCGGCGGGTGCGGCGGCAACGGCTTCGACCGTGGCGGCCACGATTGTGGCGGAGTTAGTGCACCGGCATATGCTGCAGTGGATCGCTGCGGGTCGGCCCGACGACGGTATTCCCGCTGCCCTCATTGGACGCACCATCTTGGATCCCAGTACGGGCCGCAGCGAGGTCACTCACGTGGCCCCTGCCACGGATTGTCCGGTGTGCCGGTTGGCGGGTTAAATACGTGTACTCGGGCTAACGTCCATCTCTAGTCACCATCCCCGCCATCACGTGTGCACCCAGTGTGCCGGTTGGCGGGTTAACTACGCAGCCTCATCAAGATTCATCCACGACAGGCGTGAATTCCTACGCATAGTTCGCCACGATCGACACTATGTCTTCGCCGAACTGCTCCGCCTTCACCGGACCAATTCCAGATACTTGGACTAGCTGCTCCAGCGAGGTGGGCTGATCGGCAACAATGGCCTTCAACGTGGCATCGGTAAACACCACGTAAGGTGGCACCCCGCGCTGTTTGGCAACGCCCAAACGCCACTGCCGCAATTCCGTCACTAGCACATGGTCATTATCCGGAGCATGCAATCCGCACCGACCGATAATTTTGAATTCAGGTGTGGTCAGCCGGGACCCGCACACCACACACGCATTCTTCGGTGCACTGCTGATGGTAGAAGATGAATCCAGCGTGGTGTCCACCCCATATTCTGGAACGAGGCCATCCAGAAAACGGGTGCGGCGGCGATTGGCGCGACCGCCCTCCCGGCGCGCTTGGGACCACGACAAGTGCAGGTGCTCCCGCGCACGCGTAACGCCTACGTACATCAGACGGCGTTCCTCCTCGATGGCCTGCGCGGAACCCGCGCCCTTGAGCGCCAAGTGGAAAGGCAAGGTACCCTCCACGAGCCCCACGAGGAACACCGCATCCCACTCCAGCCCCTTAGCCGAGTGGATACTGGCGAGGGTCACACCCGAGACTCGCGGTGGATTCTTCGACTCCGCACGTTCGCGCAGCATGAGCATGATGGCGCGCAGGGAGAGCTCGGGGTTGTCCTGAACCATCTCCCCGATGAGGTTGGCCAGCGCATTCAGCGACTGCCAACGTTCGCGCTCCTGCGCGCCGCTGGGTTCCTTCTGTGTAAAACCAACCAAGTGCAGGGCCGCGAGGGCCGCATCGTAGACCTCCCCTGGTTGCGGATCGAAACGCTCCGCAGCGCGGAACAGGGCTTGCATGCCTTCGGCGACTTCGCGACGATTGAAAAAACCCGCGCCGTTTTTGACTTGGTAGGGGATGCTGAGGTCAGTCAGCGCGTTTTCAAACAGCACCGATTGCGCGTTGATCCGGTACAGCACGGCAATCTCGCTGGTTGGCACACCCGCCGCGATGAGATCGCGAATGCCCTCGGCCACGGCTTTGGCTTCCGCGGCTTCATCGGCATATTCGTGAAATTCCGGTTCTGCACCTGCGGGTCGCTGGCCCACCAGCTGCAGGCGGGATCCGGCGATACGGCCTTGGGCTTTTTCAATGATTTTATTCGCGAGTTCGACTACCTGCGGTGTGGAACGATAGTCGCGCTGCAGGCGAACCGTCGTGGCTTCAGGGAAACGCCGCGTGAAGTCCAGCAGGTACTCCGGGGTTGCACCGTTGAAGCTGTAAATCGTCTGGTTCGCATCGCCCACCACCGTGATATCGTCGCGATCCCCCAACCAGGCATCCAACATCCGCTGTTGCAGCGGGGTGACGTCCTGGTACTCATCAACGACAAACGTGCGGTACTGCGAACGGAATTCTTCCGAGATCCCCGCGTTTGTTTCCAAGGCAGCGGCCATGTGCAGCAGCAGGTCATCGTAATCCAGCAGGAATCGTTCTCCGGTTACCTTGATCTGCTCGTAGGCTTGGAAAACTCCCACGAACTTATCGGCATCCACGGGGCAGTCCCGGCGGTTGGCATCCATGACCTTGGGGTAATCCTCGGGCACAACTAACGAAGATTTCGCCCATTCAATTTCGCCAAGCAGGTCCATCAGCATGGTCTTGTTGGTTTCCAGCCGCTGACTGCGGGCTGCTCGTGCCACAAGGGGGAACTTGTTCTCGAGGAATTCCCATTCCACCCCTTCGGCATAGCGTGGCCAGAAGTATTTCAATTGACGCATGGCCGCGGAGTGAAACGTGCGCGCCTGTACTCGGGGGACGTTCATGCGCACCAAGCGCTCGCGAAGCTCCGCTGCGGCGCGGTTCGTGAACGTCACGGCGAGCACGCGATCGGGGTTGACATAACCGCCTTCCACCAAATGCGCAATGCGGTGGGTAATGGTTCGTGTCTTTCCGGTGCCGGCGCCGGCGATAATAGCCACGGGCCCCCTTTGGGCCGTGGCGGCGCGGAGCTGATCGGGGTCCAGCCCAGCTAGAATATCCGTCACTGTTGCAGCGCCTCCTCCGGGCCCGCGTTAGAACGAACGAAGAGAATGCGATCACCGGGTTCAATGGTTTCAGCTTCCACGGAGTCGATTCGGTATAGCTCACCGGAGCGCACCACTCCCAAGACCACGTCTTCCAAGACTCGCGGGTTGCCACCCACTTCTTCTTCTCGGACTAGGCGTTCTGCGATGGAGAAGCCTTCGTCCGGGCTCAGCAGATCCTCCATCATCTCGGTCACGGACGGAGTGACGGTGGCAAGGCCCATCAGTCGGCCCGCGGTTTCGGACGAAACGACCACGGAATCGGCCCCTGATTGGCGCAGCAGGTGGGAGTTATCGGCTTCGCGCACGCTGGCCACGATCATGGCCGACGGCGCCAACTCGCGCACGGACAGCGTAATGAGAACCGCCGTATCGTCTTGGTTGGGGGCGATAACAACGGCCCGTGCCCTGTTCACTCCCGCTAGTCGCAGCACGTCAGAGCGGGTGCCTGAGCCCACAACGGTGACCAGTCCCTTCGCTTCGGCGTTTTCCAGCACGTCTCGATCGTCATCGATGACGACAATCTGGTTCGGGGACACACCATCGGCCAAAAGTGCGGCAATAGCGGAGCGTCCCTTGGTTCCGTAGCCAACGACAACCGTGTGGTTACGCACTTTCTTCCTCCATCGTCTGAGTTGGAACGTTCTACGAGATTCCTCGGTGAGCACGCTCAATGTCGTACCGACGAGGAGGATCAGGAACACCACACGCATTGGCGTAATGATGATGATGTTAATTAATCGGGCTTGCTGTGTCACCGGGGTAACATCGCCGTAACCCGTGGTCGATAGTGACACGGCCGCGTAATACAGAGCATCAACGAAAGTTTTGATGTCGTTGTACCCATCGCGATCAACATAAGCGATTAACGCATTAAACAACAACAGGGCCAACGCGTATCCCATTCTCCGAGTGATAAGCAACCACGGCGATTGCACCACGGGACTGGGGATACGAAGAATGTTCAGCAGTGAGTGCGCCGGAAGCTCATCAACTTCCGTGCCCGTTCGAAAACGGTCGCGCATACCGTCATTCATGCAGTGGCCTCACTAACGTAGTTCGAACTTTACTTCGCGGGATCGGTCAAAAGCTGTTCGATCTCCCTAGCAGAGGGTAGCTTATCTGGCTCTACCGTTTCGTTGGCCTGCACGTAATGGAACGCCGCGCGTACCTCCGAAACGGGTACTTCTACCCCGAGTTGAGAGCTCAAAACTTGTGCCCATGCCAACCGGTACACGGCCAACTGCATCTTGGCTGCGGACATGTCTTCACCGGTGGGCTTTTTACCAGTTTTCCAATCCACGACCATCCAGCCCTTCGTTGGGTCATCGGAGAAGTGGAAAACGGCGTCGATCCGACCTTCAAACACGTGCCCAGCCAATGAGACAGAATACGCCCCTTCGATACTGGCAGGTGTGCGTGCGGCCCATTCGGATTGCAGGAACAGTTCTTTTAGACGTTCCAGCGCTGGGTCTTGCAACGTAGCATCCGAGGCTCCGGGCAATTGTTCATCATCGAGCAACGTGACGTGGTCGTAATGCTGTTCTACCCAGTTGTGGAACGCCGTACCTCGCTTGGCGTATGGCTTGGGTTCTAAAGGCACTGGACGTCGACGCCGCCTCGCGAATTCCGCCCGGTCACGCCGCAGGCCCACGGCTTCCGTGGCGGTGAGCCGCACGTCCAGCGGAATCTCGATCTTTGCGGTTTCTTCCACGCGTAACTCTTGGATGAGCTGCGCTGTTTCCACGTCCCAGCTTTCACCGGTAGTCGTGGCCGTGGATGAAGCAGCTGGCTGAATTGCGCCCTGCGGAGAGCCCTGCTTCAGGGCTTCTAGTGCCTGGCGCACTAACTGTGCGCCTTCCTCGGCACCAGGACGGGCGCTCAACAAAGGAGCTGCGGAGCGAGGCCAGGGTGCTGCATTCCCCACCCGGGCCGGTGCTTGTTGCAGTTCGTCGATCAACGCTTGGCGGATGTCATTGAATGCGAGGACATCGTTCAGCATGAGGTTGCGTTCGCGCCCGCCTGGCTGAGGATTTGATGGATCGGCCGGTTCGAAATCTGCTTCCTTCTTGCGGAGCTTGCCCAGCGGTGACCACACGGGCACGGTCTCAATAGTTTTAATCTCCTCCGCGGCTTTCCACCGTGTGCCCGCGGCTTCGAATAACGCATTGCGAAGCAACACCAGCCCCACAGAAGGGTCCTCGAGTGATTTACTGCCTTCACGGTACGCAGACCCGCTGACCAGTAACTTCTTTTTGGCGCGGGTGATGGCCACGTAGAACACGCGGTCGTCTTCTTTGGCTTCAAAACGGTTGTATTCCTGTTTGAAGCCTGCGACACGTTTGGAGTGATCCGACCGTTTTTCCACCCCCGAAAGGTCCAAGACGGGCATAGTCGCCAGCCCCTCGAATGCTTCCGCGTCACCACGTAAGTGCGTGGGCAATCGAGTGGCATTGTCGGTCCATTTGTAACCGCGCGTAGTGGGTGCTTCCGCATCGGTGTAGGTTCCTCGGCCCGCGTGTGGCACGGCCACGAGGTCCCACTCCAGTCCCTTGGACTTGTGCACGGTGAGGATTTGCACCAGATTGTCTTTCTTCGTGACCTCGCCGGTTTCTAAGCCATCCTCTTTGTCCTTGGCGGCCATAAGGTACTCCACGAGGGTGCTGGCGCTGGCCCCGGAGATCTCGCTAAACCCACGCACAATTTCCGCAAATCGATCGAGATGACTGGTGCCAATGGAGTATTCGGGTGCGGAATACCACCGGGTGAGTACCTCGGTTCGCACGCCTAGCATCCGCTCGATGTCCGCCACAAGGTCTGGCAGGGACTTCGACATACTGTGACGGCGCAGGAACCCCAGCTCCGCGGACAGTTGCTCTAAACGAGTTGCCCCTACAGGGGACATTCCGAAACTTGTGGCTTCACCCAAATCCGCGAGGGCGTCGCCTAAACCGACTGTGCCCGCTACCGGGTCTTCGAGTACTCCTTGTAGTTCCTCCCGCAAGTTCTGTCCGGGTTTGGTGGCACGGTTAGCCCCGGAACCACTCGGGACTTGTGCAGGATTATCCAGCCGCTCAAACACATCCGCCAACGGTTGTAGGCGCTGGTCAGCTGGCCCCGTGGTGTGTTCCGTCTCAACTTGTGCGTGCTGCAGTTGTTTCGCACGATCGGACAGTGCTTTGATATCCGCGGCTCCCAAGGCCCACCGGGTGGATGTGATCAACCGCAGTATGGCCTCGTCATCGCTGGGATCGACAAGCACGCGCAAGGTAGACAACACTTGCTCTACTTCAGGCATTTCCAACAGGCCTGGTCCTGCCGACATTTCGGCGGGAACACCTAGCTCTCGCAGGGCTTCGTAGATAGGCACGGCGTCGGCATTGCGGCGAACCAGAACGGCGGCGGAAAACGGTTTTGCCTGATCGGAATCCGTCCAAGCCTCCCAGTGTTGTGCCACATGCTGCGCAAGCCAGGTGATTTCTTGTTCTTTATCGTCGTGAAAAGCCACCCGCACGGTGCCTTCATCGGATCCGGCGCGTGGTTTCAGTTCGGAGACCAATGGCCGATCTTCCATCGACCAGCGCGAGACGACGTTCGCCAACGTCAACACCGTGGAGGGATTGCGCCACGAGGTTGTCAGCTCGAGTTTCTGTGCCGGCGAAAAGTCTGCCCGGAATTTCTCCAAGTTCGAGGCCGTGGCACCACGGAACATGTAGATCGATTGCATCGGGTCACCCACTGCGGTGACCGCCAATCCGGGGTCTTTACCTTCCCCAAACAGCGACCGCAGCAATACTCGCTGAGCCTGGCCTGTGTCTTGGTACTCATCCAGCATCACGACCCGGAAGCGCTGGCGCAGTTCCTCTCCTACGCGTGGATGTTTGGTGGCCAATTCAGCAGCAATAGACATTTGCTGATCGAAAGTCATCAGGTCGCGCTTTTGCAGCGTGTTCCGGTATTCCCGCACTAACTCGAGCAGCTCAATGCGTTGTTTCTGTGCGTTGTGGAACTTCTGATTCTCGCCGCTGAGGTAATCCGGTTCCTTTTTCTTCGTCGATTCCAATCCCTCGAGATCACGCATAGCCGACAGGGATTCTTCTTTAATTTGGTCCACATCGACCAGGTGGCTCTGCGCCTCATTCGATAGCGCCTGCACATCGGAGATCACCGATGGAATGGTCTTGTCAACGCTCAGGGTGCCACCGTAATTCGTCACCACTTCTCTCGCGATCAACCACTGTTCGGCATCACCGATAATCCGTCCAGCTGGCTCCATCGGGACCAGCAAGCCGTATTCACGCACAATGGTGCCGGCGTAAGAATCGTAAGTCGCAATGGTTGGCGCCACATTGCTCAGCCACCGGCGCCGCGGATCATCTGCCGCCAATGCGCCGAGGTACAGTTGCGAATTCGCCAGCGTTTCCAAGCGACTACGCACGCGGTGGGCTAGTTCGCTGGCTGCCTTTCGTGTGAACGTCAAACCCAACACCTGTTCGGGGCGCACGTAACCGTTAGCGACCAGCCACACCACTCGGGCCGCCATAGTTTCGGTTTTCCCAGCGCCTGCCCCCGCAACCACCAGGAATGCACCGGAGGGCCTAGAGCCAATGACCTGCGCTTGTTGATCAGTCGGATTGGGATACACGCGCAGTGAGGCATCTGATTGGTCCAGCCCCATGCCATCACGAATGAAGCCGGCGATTTCTTCTGGCGTGAAAATAGCGCGATCTGCATCCAGCATCTAGATCACCCTTTCGTTGGTATTGAAGGCAGGACAAAGGAATTTATAACCGCATTTGTCGCAGTGTTTTCCAGGCGTGGGCGTTAATTGGGGACCATTGGAACGCTCGGCCAGCTGCAATGCCCGCGCCCGAAAATCTTCGTCGGCAGCATCATTGCCGTCGGTACTAATTTGTTCCCGGGTGGTCACGGATTTAGCACCGGCACTCGGATAGACCAGTTTCGCACCCAGTGGCCGCCATTTATCTCGGTCCTCGCCCATTGCAGGGTCATTGGCCCTAGCCTGCAACAAGTATTGATAAGCCCGGAGCTGCGGTGATTCCTTGGCCTGATCCAAAGAAATGGGAGAACTGCCCGACTTGAAATCGATCACCCAGGTCCCCAAGGTTGAACCATCGGAATCGGCCGTCCGCGCTTGAGTAATCAGCAAATCCGCACGTCCGGACAACAGAACCTCTATCCCGTCGTCCGTGCTGCCAATAGTGGTACGCAGGATCTGCTCGGCCACAGCCCCCTCATTCTTGGCGGGATCCAACCCATCTAGTTGACCGCGCATCCACGTATGCAACCGCCCAATGCCCTCGGTCCACTTGTGCAACAGCGATTCCGTTCGCCACCCCGCGTGCGTGGAGACTTCTGGGATCACAACGTCCACAATCCGCAGGGCCCCTTCCAAGCTCAGCCCGTGAACAAATCCTTCGGCGATCGCGTGCACCATTTCGCCCACACGCATCGCTTCTGTGCGTTCCTGTTCACCGCTGTTGCGATCCAAGAACGCGCGCAGCACACATTCCTCCATGCGCTCCATTTGCGAAGGGCTCAACCGGATTTGCTGAGGATTAATCACCTGATCCGTGGATCCTTCGGCCATGCCCCACCATTGCTCCGGGTGCGCGCCGAACACACCGTGATCCGCCAGTCGCGCCAGGTTCCGGGCGGCTGCTACCCGCTCGTGGTGTGGCCGGTCTTTATCTGTCACGGCATCACGTAGTTCCGCCACCATTGGTTCTACGGCTAGCACGCGTGGCAGCTCGGGGGCTTCCGTCACTGGGATCTCGGTGTGAGTCGCCTTTTGTTCCGACGCACCTCCGCCCACAATTTCTTGAATGAAGCGGGAGGGCTCTAATCCTTCATCGCCGGTGTTGTTAACGGCTGTGACCACCGTCGCGCCACGCGACCGAGAAATCGCCAGCAGGAACAAGCGCCGTTCCTCTGCGATAGTTGCGGCGATTCGGCTAGCGGTAATCTCCGCGAGCGAGGGCATTCGCCCTGCCTCGCCCATATTGTGATCCAGAAGGTCCACGAGGTCCAGTTGGCTGAACAGCCCTCCAACGGTAGGGCTGGTCGTTGGCCACGTATCTTCTTGTACTCCCGCGACAACAACAAATTGCCATTCCTGCCCAGCAGCACCGTGGGCAGGCAGTATTTCCACCGCATTGGGTTGTACCCCCCGCCGGTCGCGCCCGCCCGTGGGCAGTTCTTGAGCTCGTACGTCTTCTACGAACGTTTTCACGCTGGCATGAGGATTGCGTTCTACGAAGTCACCCACTAGGTCGAAGAGGTTCATGACAGCATCGAGATCCTGATCCGCCTGGGCGCCTACGGTTCCCCCTCGCAGCGCGCGGTTTTGCAGCGCGCTAGATAGCTCGGTGGCTTGCCATATCCGCCACAGCACAATTTCCGGCCCAGCGCCTTGTTGTTGAGCTTCCCGACCCGCGCGGAGAACCCGAGTAACACGCTGGAATACCTCTATTTCTCGGGTGCTGAAGAGTTCAACAACCCATTCCGGCGCATTCTCCCCGGTGTTGAGGTACCAGGCTAAATAATCAATCGCTTGAAAAGGCCGCCCATTGGGTAGCGACTGCCGAGCTTCTTCGTTATCCCTCAACCGCTGATTGCGCACGGCTTTGGCTACCGCTCGTTCCAGGCGACGAACCATGACGGCATCGGCGCCACCTACGATGCTCTCCAGCAACAATTTCAACTCTGTCGGCTGCAGTGGCTGATATGTTGCCTGCACGGCCAGCAACAGCAATTCCACCAAGGGTTGTTCTGCCAGCACTATGGACGTGGAATCCACCTGCACGGGCACCCCGTGGTTCATCAGGACCCGTCGCAGTGCCGGGATGTCCCCTACAGAGCGCACGATGACGGCCATATCTCGATACTTAGTTCCCCGCGCTTGTTCACGTCGCAGCGCATCAGCCACGGCTAGGTTGTGGGAGGTATTAGTGGGTGCGATGACGCAGCTCAGGCCCCGATCAACATCTTCGGTTCCACGCACGGGCATGCGTGCGGGTTGATACGGCAGGCGTTTCTGCAATTGATTCACGGCCCGGCAGGTCTGGTCGGTCATACGGTGGGAACGGCTTAAAACTATCCGCGACGTGCCGGCACTCGGCATACCCTTCGCCAAGGCTTCAGGCGAGCCATTCACCGACTCACGCGCCGAATCGCGTGCAGAGCCCTCGGCCGAGCGCGCGTATTTGTTCAAAAATGCCTCATCCGCCCCTCGGAAGTGGAACACGCATTGGTCCGGATCACCCGCAATCGCCACCCGCTCTGCGGCGGGGATAAAGAACTCAATAAACCGACCCGCGGCGGGGTCCAGGTTGTGGGCATCGTCGACCAGCAGCAACTTAACTTGACCGATACGCCGCTGCATCTGCGGGGATTCGGATGCTGCATCCATCGCTTGATTGGCCTTGTGCATCAATTCGGAGGCATTAACATCCACAGCGCCAGCGAGGTTGGCGATACCTTGGTACTCGTGCAAGAATTCCGCTGCCGCAGTCCACATCGGCCGGTTGTATTCCTGTCCCAGCCGGTGCAGCTGCTCCCTACCCACACCGCGTTCCGTGGCACGCAGCAGTACATCACGCAGTTGCCTGGCGAACCCCACATAACCCACGGCTTCCCGAACGTCCTCGGGCCACGGCCCCGTTCCCGTCGCAGCATGTTCGCGCAATAATTCGCGAATAATGATGTCGTGCTCCGCACCACTGATCAACCGCGGCGCCACCTGCTCTTGCTCCACCATATGCGCGCGGTAGTACGCGAAAGCCCACGAGTGTACCGAGCGCACCATCGCGCCCGTACCCGCATACTGATCGCCATCGGATAACGCATGAAAGATTTCGTTCCTCACCCGAGTGGCGGATTCCTTGGACGGCGTGACGAACATGATCTCGTCCACCAACCCACCAGCGCGGATGTGGGCCAGCGCGGCGTCGATCAAAAAAGAAGTTTTACCCGTGCCGGGGCCACCCAACACAGCAAATGGCCGTGAGTAGTCCACGGAAGGTTCGTGAGCGATGAATTGCGCGGCCAGCCCATCAAAAACGCGGTGGGAGCAACCGGAGTGCGGGCTGGAGGAAACCAGCGTGACCTCCGGATTTGCCCCCGCACCGATGCGCCGGGCCAGTGGGGATACCTCGTGTGCTTCAACCATGGTGTCAAGTATGGCATCCGTCCACGACACTCCACTTAGGTCTGTTCGATTTTGGCCGCCACGACGTCCGCCACCCGTAACAAGCCGGGCAATGCCTGTGGATTCGCTTGGTCCCCCAACATGGCATGCGCAAACAGGCGGTACATCGCCGCGCGTAAGGCCAGCTGATTGAAATCGGGCACATGGCCCCACCGTTGCAGCAGCGCATCGGGGGCGTTCCCCCAGGCCATACAATCCACGATCAACAGTGCGACCGACCACCCCGCGGGATGATGAGCTGGAACGAAATCGGTGATCACGGGATCCGCAGCCCCATCGAAAATCACGCATCCGGCCACGTCACCGTGCACCACCTGATCTGGAGCCTCCAGTTCCTTGCGCAATCCCACCAGCGACATCGCCTTTGCCAGTGCCTCCGCTTGCCCTGCCGATGGAATGGAATCCGCGCCCAAAACTTCGGTGATATGGACCGTTGGGTCCTCGGCGAAAGTAGCGGTATCGGCCGCGGCAAACGGATCCCGCAGCGGATTCTCGTCCATTACCGCCGGCCATGGAATTCCCCGCAGGGCTTCGTTCAGGCGCAATGCGGCCGCGGCCATTTCGTCAAAGCGGGGCGCCCTATCACCGGACATGAAAGTCCGCGCGCGCCACCCCGACACGCTAAAGCGCCCGTCGCTGGACGAAATCGGCCGGGACACCGTAACCCCCGCGGGGCGGACTTTTGCCATGACCTTCGCGATCCAAGCTGCCCGCGCAGGTTCGTCCGCTGGCGAGAGCACCGCTCGGTCGCAGCGCCAGCCCCCACTCCATTCCTCGTCTAACTGCACTGGGTGGGCCGACGCCACGCCATAGCTGGCCAAGATATGCGCCGGAACTTGGGATTCGTGGGTCCCGTCTTGAGGGTAATCAGCAACCACTATTCGCTCCTTCCCGGGAGCCTGTTTCCGCCTGGTTTATCCAGTGGGAAAACCCAGGGGTTCGGACGGCATGTTTTGCCGTCGTTGTCGTAGACCTCATCCGGGTTGATCTTGTACAACTCACTGTTTTTCAAGCTCAGGGTTTGCTGCATCATGATGGGCGCCAGGTCGCCCGTTTTCTCGCAGCCCACGTGCGCGGGGTAGCCGATGCCGTGGCCAACCTCGTGGTTGATCATGTACTGCCGGTATCCCCCCAGGTCACCCTCAAATGGGACCGCGCCGCGCACCCAACGGGATTCGTTGAGCACTACACGATTGCCCTCTGGCATGTAACAGCTGGTCTCCAGCTTGTATTCGTTACCACATACCTGGTGCGTGGTTTCCGCACTCGTCAACTGAACCCGTAAATCTGGATTCTTTTCCTTCGAGCCATCCACGCGCTGGAACGAAAACCTTTTGTCCCCGATCCATGATTTCGGGTTGGACAAGGTAGCTTCCACCATCGCGGCGAACCCATCATCACCGCCGTAGGCGGACGCATCGATGGTGTCTTCGACCTCAACAACATACGTGTAATGGTCTTCGCGACCCTCGCCGACCTTTTTGCCGTCGCCCGCAACAGTGCGGTACTTGCCGCTACCTTTGTTCGTGTACGGCCCACCGGGTGGCAGCTCCCCCAGTGTGACGTTGCTCAGGGTTCCCGCCGGAATCGGCTGGTCGGTGCGATGCGGCGATTCGGATCCACCCGTGGACTGGTGGTTCTCGGTGGCGTGGGTCTGCGTGGCGTCGTCCCCCTTAGAGCCCTGAATGCTGATCACAATGAGTAAAGAAACCACAACAAAAACCGCCGCCAGCACCGCTACCCAATGCGAACGGGCCCACGTCGCAACGGTGTGCTGGGTGGGCCTATCGGGTTCCGGTATAGCAAAGCGAGGATGTTCCACGGGTGCTTTCTTCCAGGGGATGAACCGATCATTCGCACCTCGGGTGAGGTTCTCACCCAAGGCTGAGCGAAGGAAGTGCCAAGATCAAAAATACGGGGTCGCCTCTAGGCGATTCTTTAGATGAATCTCTTTAGATGAAACCGACGGATGTCTTGTTCTCCGCACCGAACTCTACGTATGCGACTTGGTCTCGAACCAGGAGGAAGCGGGCACCCTTGGCCCCCTCAACCACAGTGGTATCGTCCTGGCTGCCGAGGAACTGCTGCAGCTGGTTAACGACCTCTTCTTGACCCTTTTCAGTGGTGATGTTGAGCTCGCGGGAATTGTGCTTAAAGCCGATCTTGATCTGCATAAGGAAGGTTTGCCGTCCTTTTCTCGTTGGGCTTGCAGTAATGTTTCCATCATACCCACACCGTTCGGGGCCCCGTCAGGCCCCGCATGGAGAAGTGAAACGAGCAGAGAGGAACCCCCCAACCTTGTCCCCCAGCGAGCACCCATCCTTTCTCAGCTTGGGCGTCGCCGCAGAGATTTGCGATGGCCTCGCCACTCGTGGCATCACACACGCTTTCGCGATCCAGGAGTTGTGCCTCCCTCTCGCTTTGGCTGGCAAGGATCTGATCGGGCAAGCTCGCACGGGCATGGGCAAGACCTACGGTTTTGGCATCCCCTTGTTGGACCGGGTTTTTGACGACGCCCACGTGACTCCACCCGACGGCACTCCCCGGGCGCTGGTTATTGTTCCCACTCGCGAATTGTGCATTCAAGTGGCCGACGACCTGACCATCGCCGCTCAATTCCTCCCAGACCTCGATGTACTGGCGCTGTACGGCGGTGTGAGATTCGAAACCCAGATTGACCAGCTTCATCACGGGCGCGCCGACGTTGTGGTGGGAACGCCCGGTCGCCTATTGGATCTTCACCGACGGGGTGAATTGCTACTCGGCAATGTGGAGATCGTGGTCCTCGACGAAGCCGATGAAATGCTGGACCAGGGATTCTTAGAGGATGTCCAGGCGTTGATTGCAGAAACTAACGACAACCGCCAGATGATGTTATTTTCCGCCACCATGCCGGGGCCGATCATGGCGCTATCGCGGACTTTTATGCACCATCCCGTGCAGATCCAAGCAGATCAGGCACAGGCACAACAAACCCACACCACCACGGTGCAACTGGCTTTCCAATCGCACAAACTGGATCGCATGAGCGCCCTAGCCCGCATCTTGCAAACCCCTGGCCGCGGCCGAACGATCGTATTCACCCGCACCAAGAAGCAGGCAGCGTTCGTGGCCTCCGACCTAGGCCAGTTGGGCTTTGCGGTTGGCGCGGTGCATGGCGATATGAAGCAGGCTGAGCGCCAACAGTGCCTAGAGGCCTTCCGCAACGGCACGGTCGATGTCATGGTGGCAACCGATGTGGCCGCCCGCGGAATCGACGTTGAAGATGTCACCCACGTGATCAACTACCAAAGCCCCGAGGACCCCCGCGCCTACGTGCACCGCATTGGTCGCACAGGGCGGGCCGGCCACACAGGCATGGCGGTTACCTTGGTCGGTTGGGACGAGGTAGATCGGTTCAATTCCCTCTGCGAGATTCTGGAGCTGGACTTAGCGAATCCACCCCAGTGGTTCTCCTCCTCCCCGGAATTCCTCGAGGCCTTCAATCTGCCATCTGACGTTACCGATCGCGTGGGGTCACCCCGCCGCGTGTTAGGAACCCGTTAGCCCCATGTCCCCCAGCCGGTTTTCCCTCCCCTCTCCCGAGCGCCGCACGCGCGGCGACATTATCGCCTCCGCGCTCATCGCTGCTGGCCTGTTGGTGGGAGGCGTGGGTGTGTGGCTAACTTCCGACGCCCACAGTGTGGAACACCACGTTGCCAACGACAGCTCAACGGTCCTCGCAACAGGAAACGCGGAGCTGCCTCAGCGCCCACGTGAGCTGTGGACCACAACCACCCAAGGGAAAGACTTGGTGGTGGACCAAGAGGGCGTCGTCCAAATAAACGGAACGAAGGTCCGCATGTTGGAAGCTGCCACCGGAGCCGAACGGTGGAGTTACAACAAGGGCGAAGACGTGTGCGCGGTAACCAAGGGTTGGGAAAAAACAACCGTGGTTTTTCGTGGCCCCAAGGGGTGTGGCCAGGCAATCAGTTTTGATAGCAAGACGGGCCAGTACTGGAGCACGCGTGACAGCATCGCGCCCGACGATGTTGCTAGCTTCCGCAGTGAGGACATCATCGGAATTCTTTCGCCCGCACGTTTAGAGACGTGGCGCAGCGATCTGGTGCGCACAGTGGAAGTGGGAAAAATGCCTACACCCGTAAAAGTGGGCAAGCAGGAATATACACACTGCAACTTCACGTCCGTGGGGACGGCGGGCACACTGCTGGCGACCGTGCAGGAGTGCCCTGGAGAGAAGAACGGCAAGAAGTACGCGCGTTTGCTCAACACCACGCCTGAGGATTCAGATGCCCCGGAATCGTGGCACGTGTACCGCGTTCCAGCGGGCAGTGAAATAATCGGCGCGAATGAACACCGCGCCGCGATTGCGATACCCGCGGCGGGCGGAAAGAAAGCACGGATTCAGTCGCTGGATAAAGAAGGCCACTTTGAGGAATTTCCCGTAGACGTTGGACCGGATTTGCATCAGCGCTTGCAAGATCATGATTCTGCACCTTTCCAGCCCCTGACGATCCAGACCGGCAGCATGGCTGGGTGGTTTAATGGACGAGCTCTGGTGGCGTTAAACCCGGAGACTTTCCGGCCATTGTGGACCCTCCCCGGGGCACAGGGGGTAGGAACCGAGCTCAATGGAAAGCTTGCCGTGCCAATGCGAGACAACGGTATTGCGTTGGTAGATCCATCATCCGGAAAAGTGGAACGCACCATTGGTGTAGATCGTGGCGGGTACGAAGGCCCTGTTGAGATAGCATTCACAGGGCAAACGATTCTTGAGAAGCGGGGCGCGAAGGTCGTCGCGCTGGGTGCGTAGACGTTCCCAGGTAGTGGTGCAGCTTCCGTTCTCATAGGCTCATGGGAAACTAAACTCAAATTGCCCTGGTGTGAGCTTCGTCACTTTTTCGATTTATCTCTAGCGCTGGCGCTATTTCCGTGCGATGATTCTTCAAGTAACCGCAAAGAGGCCATGAGGTTAACGAAAGGCAAACTTCGTTAAAAACCCTCCTCTTTCATCCGGCGTAAAGTTACAGCGATCACGCTGCCCATCTCGCCGCACACCCATTTTTAACGACGGATCCCCATCCGCGGGTTTCTACGTGCCCGCACAGAAAGCACCTCAACGAAAGGAACATTGATCATGGATTGGCGCCACAAGGCTGTATGTCGCGATGAAGACCCAGAGCTGTTCTTCCCGGTAGGCAACTCCGGTCCAGCTCTCGCCCAAATTGCAAAAGCGAAGTTGGTCTGCAACCGCTGCCCAGTAAGCTCCCAGTGCCTGTCGTGGGCTATCGAGTCCGGCCAGGATGCCGGCGTATGGGGAGGCATGTCCGAGGACGAGCGTCGGGCACTGAAGCGCCGCAACAATCGCGGTCGCACCCGCACCCGTACTCGCCTGAGCCTCTAATTACCGGTTTTTCCGCCGTGGCAGATAAGCTGTAGCGGTTAAAGGTTCAACCCCTCAATCCACCAAAGGAGCTGCAATGAGCAAGCGTGGCCGTAAGCGTAAGGATCGCCGCAAGAAGAAGGCAAACCACGGAAAGCGCCCAAATTCCTAAAGCGCCCCGTGGATGAGATCCGCCAAAGCCCGGATGGTTTCCTTGTTTCACCCAAGGAGTCATCCGGGCTTTTTAGCTGCGCTATGTGATAGTTGAGTAGCAAAATGTGTGTCCGCTCGGCACTGCGTTGCCGCGCACCATCCAGCACAATTTCGAGCTCTGGCCGGCCCGCCAGCTGCCGGCTAGCTGCCGGCCCTAATTTTCGTAACGGCGGACCTCGTAACGAACCCGAAGCTGCGTAGTAATCCGAGTGCGGAGTTCACTCGGCGCAGGCTGCGAACAACACGAACGCAGTAACTGCCGAACCTGCTGCTCCAATCCCAGCGCCTGCAAGCATTGGGGGCACTCGTCAACGTGGCGTTGCAACTCGGCACGCGCTTGTGGCCCCCCGGTGCCGTCGACGTATTCATACAGCACTTCGAGAAGCTCCTCACACTTATTCTTTGGACCGGTCATCGAACGTTCACCTCGTCTTTCTTAGCGACCGCAGAGTTCTTCTTCTTAATAGCAATGCCGTGCTCGGCAGCCACATCCTTTAGTGCTACACGCAGCCTCTTCCGACCGCGGTGCAAACGGCTCATGACCGTTCCGATCGGGGTGTCCATAATTTCCGCGATCTCTTTGTAGGGCATACCCTCCACGTCTGCGTAATAGACAACCATCCGGTAGTCCTCCGGCAGATCCATCAGGGCCTGCTGAATACGGGCATCCGGTATCAGCTTCAATGCCTCTACTTCGGCGGATTGCAATCCCACTGAATCGTGAGACGCGCTTTCAGCCATCTGCCAATCCGTCATTTCATCAGCGCTTTGTTCTGCCGGGCGGCGCTGCGCCTTCCGATACGAGTTGATGTACGTGTTCGTCAAAATCCTGTACATCCACGCCTTGAGGTTGGTCCCCGGCTTAAACGACGCGAAAGCGTTAAAGGCCTTCATGTACGCATCTTGAACAAGATCCTGCGCGTCGGCCGGGTTGCGAGTCATCCGCAAAGCTGCACCATACAACTGGTCAAGCAGCGGCAGCGCATCGCGCTCAAAGCGATGCAAAAGGTCCGCATCGCTTTCACCCGGCGCACGATTCAACTCGCCGTCCTGGCGAGCGCGCTCAGTGTTTTCCACGGTCATGTAATCCCTTTCTGGACTACTCGGGTTAACGTGTGCTGCCCCCATTGTATTCCTGACGGCAATACGCGCTTTCCCCCTCATTGCTAGTACTGGATCTGGAGTAACTTTTCCGCAATACCGTTACGCATTGTGGAGCCACTCCACTCGACGCTAGCGCGAGCTCCCCCGCAGTAACTCCGTCCCTACTCTTGTAATACCGTTACGCATTGTGGAGCCACCCCACTCAGCGCTGGCGCGAGCTCCCCCGCAGTCACTCTGTCCCTAGCCACCGATCAATTCCGCATAGTTGTTCGACACGTTGCCCACTGCCCTATCTGCCTTGCGACTGGATAGCGCCCTAACAACGCCCTCCCCCGCTGGAGTCGCAGCCAGTTCCCGCATCTCCGCCGACCCCACCGTCGCAGTCAGCCAAAACTCCCACTGGTCCGGTGTCAGAGCTTTCGGCATCCGATTGTGCAGCCATTCCATGCCCGGCGGGGCGTCGGTGGTGATGATGGTGGAATGCAATCGGCCGTCAACAACCTTGCATAGGCCGGCCATCCACAACGGCTCTCCATCCTCCCGAGCGGTGAAATACGGTTGCTTTCCGCTCGGCTCCGCGCGCCCCTCGGGATCGGTAGTCGTCCACTCGTACCAACCGTCCATGGGGACAAGGCAAGTTAGGCTCCCGCGGAAAGCTGGTTTCTCGAAAGCCGTTTCCCCGCGGGCATTAAAAATCGTGCGTGGCGGATAACCCCAGTGCGCAGGACCGATGGCCGGCTGTCCGTGGAACATGCGCGCAATGGGAACCACATGGGTGGGGGCAATATTGTAATTCGGCCGCTGATTGCCGCTGGCGTAGCTACCTACTATTCCGACGCCCGGCAGCTCCCGTTCCAGACCTTTGACTAGGGTCTCGGTTGTACTGAAAAGGACATATCGACCACACATGCCCCCATTATGCCCATCGGTATGCCCACATGACCGCCAATGTTGGCACAATGGAGCTATGTCTGAGCAATTGTGGTCCGCCCCTCATGCCTCTCAACCCATCGAGGCTGAAGTTCACATTCCCGGTTCCAAATCCATCACGAACCGGGCGTTGATCCTTGCCGCCTTGGCACAAGGCCCTTCCACCATTCACGGAGCACTGTTAAGCCGGGACACTGAACTAATGATGGAGTCCCTACGCCAACTGGGAACCCAGATCCGAACGGACGGCACCACTGTGCACGTCGTGCCGGAACCACACCTGACCGGCGGCGTGGTGCATTGCGGGCTGGCGGGCACGGTCATGCGGTTCGTCCCACCTTTAGCCGCACTCGCCGAGGGTACGGTGGAATTCGACGGCGACCTGCAGGCACGGAAACGCCCTATGGCGACCACGCTGGATTCACTGCGCGCACTCGGTGCGGAAGTCGAAACGATCAGCGACGAAAACCCCGACGGCCTCCCGTTCCTCATTCACGGTAGTGGCCACATAGACGGCGGGGAAGTAAAAATCGACGCCAGCGCATCCTCCCAGTTCGTCAGCGGCCTGCTGCTCGCTGGGGCACGCTTCACCAACGGCGTGCGCGTCACGAACGTAGGCAATGCCCTGCCCAGCCAGCCGCACGTGGAAATGACGTTAGAAATGCTGCGCATGGCCGGGGTCAAGGTTGAGTCCAGTTTCAACGAATGGATCGTTCACCCGGGTCCCATCCAGGGACGCACGTGGACCGTAGAGCCAGACTTATCAAATGCCACGCCCTTTATGGCCGCTGCGGCCGTCACAGGCGGAACCGTCCGTATCGGCAACTGGCCCCAGGCCACGACTCAGCCAGGTGATCAGTTCCGTGTGCTATTGGACGACATGGGTGTGGCATGCGAATACCGAGCCCACGATTCCAGTTTGGAGGTCCGCGGAACCGGCGCTCTTAAGGGCATCACGTGGGACATGCACGATATTGGTGAATTGACACCCACTGTGGTCGCTCTCGCCGCACTGGCCGATTCCCGATCCCACCTTTATGGCATCGCGCACCTGCGCGGACATGAGACGAATCGTTTGGCGGCACTGTCGGCCAACATCAATGCCCTCGGCGGGCGCGTGCAAGAAACGGAGGATGGTCTCGTCATCGATCCGGCTCCGCTGCACGGTGGCCGCTGGGAATCCTACGCGGATCACCGCATGGCCACCGCAGGGGCCATCATCGGGCTGCGCGTGGGAGGTATTGAGGTCGAGGATATCGACACCACCGCGAAAACCCTGCCGGGTTTCCGCCGTCGCTGGGCGGAAATGCTGGGACTGGAGCGGTAGTTTGGCCCGTCGCAATTCCCGCCAATGGGATGAATCCGATGTCCGCATCCGTCCAGGCAAAGGTTCACGCCCCCGCACTAAAGACCGTCCCAGCCACAATGATGCGGAACTGGGTATGGTGGTCAGTCGCGATAGAGGTCGCTGGGGTGTAGTTCTCGACGATTCTGGCACGCTGGTTACATGCATGCGTGCCCGCGAGATGGGCCGTACTGCCGTGGTGGTCGGTGACCGCGTGGGGGTAGTTGGGGATACCAGTGGCAAAAAGGACACCCTAGCGCGGATCGTGCGCTTAGAGGAACGCCATTCGGTTCTGCGTCGCACTGCCGACGACACGGATCCTTACGAGCGCATTGTTGTGGCAAATGCGGACAACCTGTTGATTGTTACGGCCGTGGCCGATCCCCCTCCGCGCGCTGGCTTTGTGCAACGCGCGTTGGTGGCGGCATTTGTGGGTGGCTTGCAGCCAGTGCTGTGCCTGACGAAAACCGACTTGGCGGATTACCGCGAGTTTGCCGCGGAGTTCGATGCCCTCAACGTTCGGGTTCTCACCTGCGGGGTGGAAGACGAACTGGCAGATTTAGAACGCCTCATCACCGGTCACGTCAATTGTGTGATCGGGCATTCCGGAGTAGGAAAATCCACCTTGGTCAATCGCCTGGTTCCCACTGCAGAACGGGCGACTGGTGAGGTCAGTGGCGTGGGCAAAGGTCGCCACACCTCCACACAATCAGTCGCATTAGAGCTGCCCACGGACGGCTGGATCATCGATACCCCGGGTATCCGGAGTTTCGGGCTAGCCCATATCAACCCCGATGCCGTGGTCAACGTGTTTGATGATCTGCGCGAAGTCATCGAACTTTGCCCAAGGGGATGCACGCACCTAGGCCCACCAACCGATCCCGAATGCGCACTTGATCGGTTGGAAGGGGCTTCCGCGCGACGCGTGGCCGGAGTGCGACAGATGCTCGAGGCCCTGCGCAGCAACAATGAGTGGGAGATGTAAGCAGCAGTGGACATCGAGCCGCACCGGACTGCGACTGTTATACTCGCCCCCTATACTCGCCCCCTAGCACCAACCGCTCCGTGGGAGGGCATAGGTGGCACTCCCAAAGGTTGCAAAGCCCGTCGCTACGCTAAATCCAGAACACCGTTACCGAGAACGCAACCATGCCTGCCACAAACGACAGCAGGGTATTGCCGTACCGGATCTCTAATAACAACGCCACCACAGCGCCAATGCCTAGACGCATGGCTTGTTGGCTCGACTCCGCCCCCAGAAACGTATAGACCACGAGAATGACCATGATGCCCAAAGGCATGTGAGCTGCGACTTGGGCCATTGTCCCATCGGGAGATATCCGCGACGAGAGTTTCACGGGGATGTATCGCAATAAAAAGGTCAACAGCGCAGCGATGAGAATTGACGCAACCATCAAGCCTGCGACCTCTTTTCATATGTCACTATCCCGTAGACGATGGCGATGAAAAGAAGCATGGCCACGATCAAGAAGTAATCCTTTGGCAGCAAGAGCGCTGGAATCATCGCAACAAGAGCTGCGGCCATGATCATCCCGCGGTGGCTCATTTGCGTGAATGAGCCATAGGATAGGAGTACAAACAGCCCCGTCAACGCGAAATTGAAGCCATCGAAGGACTCCGGAATGAAGGTCCCCAGTACGGCACCCGCCGCCGCGCCCGAAACCCAATAAAAGTGATTGGCCATCTCGGCTGCAATCAATTCCTGTTCACTTTGAGGGTTATATCCCCCGTTGATCAACGCAAATGTTTCATCAGTGAGGGCGAAGGGACCATAGATACGCGTGAACCTATTCCGCAACAGGGATTGAGGAAAAGAAAACGCATACAGTGCATGCCGGCTGTTGACTAATAGAGTGCTGGTCGCTATGTGGAGTAACCCTGCCCCTCCAGCGATCATGCCCAGCAATAGAAATTCCATAGAGCCCGCGTACACCAGAAACGCCGTTAACGGCGCAACGTATAGGGGGAAGCCCAGAAACGTGGAATACGCTCCCAGTGCCATCCCCAGAGGTACGTACCCCATCGCTACAGGAGCAGTAGCGCGCAGGGCGGTACGCGTGGTCTGATTTAACTCTGCTCGATTCATTCCTTGCAAAATCTAGGTCATTATAGGTGCTGTCGGAAGGCGCACCCCTCAGCTACATCAGTTCAACCAAAAATGGCAGCTCTTTGCAGTCGTACCAACTCATCAAGTTGTCTTCGCAATCACCGATCGCCAATTCAGCATCTTCATCGCCTAAGTCTGCGGCGTCGACCAAATCGATAGCCCGTGCAGTCGCCACTTCTGCATCAGCATCGTCCACATGGATGGCGGCGATTTGTGGCACGGTGAGCCGGGGTGGGTTCAACCGAACAACTGATTCACCGTCTTCCGGGTGGAGAGTCACAGCGGAGCTATCTATATCGGCACTGATCACCACACGGCGGTGCGGGAAACGCTGCTCGTCACCGATTGACAGCAGGCGTAAGGATGCCTTTGCTGCGTCGAGGAACGCGCTATACGCCAGCTCTTCCTCGTCTCCCCCGGTGTAGTACTCCCGAACCGCAGGAGTCAGTGCGAAAGCCACCGCAGAGCGCACGGGGTGCTCACCCTCGCGGTGCAACGCCGCCAAAATGTCAAACGTTGCGGGGATGTATACACGCATGGTTTTGGTCATAACGGGCCCTAGAACTCACCTTCCAGCCCAAACAAGCCCGCGATCTCCACGACGGCTCGGTCGAACTGTTGGTAGTACACGCCAATCATGCCGCTATCCACGGCACCACGCACATTCAGGATGTTGTCATCGACGAGAACTAGGTCGTTGACCGGCAGATCCAAGCGTTTTGCCGTGATGCCGAAAATCTTCTGATCTGGCTTTTCCACTCCGACCTCGCCGGACAGCACCACCGCGTCAACGTAGCCACCTTCCAGCCACGTGCGGATCGGCGCCGCGCCAGCCCCACCCGGATCATTCGACAGGATAGCGGTAGAAATCCCCTCGGCTTTGGCGGCAGACAACAGTTTGCGCCACCGACGGCGATCTTCTTCGGCGCCGTCAAGGACACCACAATAATCAACTACTAATCCACGCATAGGCTCAATTGTGCCAAACATTGCCCTGCGAAGTTGCGTGCCCACCGCTTATACTGGGCTGCGATGCGAAGTCGGGGGACTTCCACCGCCATTTTCTTGGCGCTGACCATGGCTTTCACAAATCCGGGGGCATATTCGTGAATCAACTGACAGGCTACGTTTACTTGCGCAGACCCGCACCCGTTCACCCGACAGCACCGCGCACAATAACCCGGGAGCCTGGATCGCCCCCGCCACAGGAAACTACTGAGACACGCGTCCCCGCCGAGTCACCGGCAGCCGCCCAGAAGTCCGCAGTAACCACGACGCACGAAACTGCCAAGTCACCAGCAGCCACACCACCTGCAGAACCCTCCACTCCCTGCGTAGGAGCACCCCACCCCGTCGTGGGGCGCCTATTGACCTTCTGGCTCGAAGCTCTCGCAGGCCGTCGCTCCATAAAATCCCTGCAGCGGGCACCCTTCACCCCCCTTGCTCTGGCAGATCTTGAGCGTACTGTTGCACGGGAGCGGGGCACCATGGCGGCGTCGGGAATAAAAAGCCTGCATATCCAACCCGGTGGTGGCGACCGACGAACCAGGTTTTGCGCGTCGGTGGTGTTCGGAAACCGGGTGCGGGCGGTGGTGGGGACCCTTTCTTGGCGACGCCTCGATCCGCGCATAAGAAAACCCCAACGCACCCACGCGTGGCACGTTGAGGTTATTCAAGTGATCTGAAGGCCTCGGGATCAGTCTCCGAAACTATCCACCGATGATCTGCTGGCGCTTCTGGGAGACGTCCTTAGTCTCGTGGTGCTCGGCAGGATCATGGACCTGAATGTTGCCGCGGGACTGCGCGACCTGGTTACGGACTAGGAAGAGCTGGCGAACTGTTTCCTCCTTGATGCCGTCCTTCATCCGGTTAAACATGTCGCCACCTTCGCGCTGGTACTCCACTAGTGGATCGCGCTGCGCCATGGCACGCAGGCCGATGCCTTCCTTCAAGTAATCCATTTCGTAGAGGTGCTCGCGCCACTTCTGGTCCACCACGTTGAGCAACACACCGCGCTCGATGCCGCGCATCTGCTCGTCATCACCGGATAGCTCGGCAACGTCTGCTTCGAGCCGGTCGTACTGCTCGTTGGCATCCTTCAGTAGGGCTTCGCGCAGCTGATTCGCGCTCAGCTCGCCCTTCTTGCCGTACTCTTCGCCTTCCACGAGGGACTCGTGGGTCATGGATGGACCGTACAGGGATTCCAACGCGGCCCACAGTTTGCCCAGATCCCAGTCCTCGACGTACCCCTCGCGGGTCTCGAAATCCACATACGCGCTGATCGTGTCGTCGATCATGCCGCGGATCTGCTTTTCCACATCCTCACCCTCGAGGATTTGGCGGCGTTCACGGTAGATCACCTTGCGCTGCTCGTTCATGACCTCGTCATACTTCAAGACGTTCTTGCGCATCTCGAAGTTGGCACCCTCCACCTGAGACTGCGCACCCTTAATCGCGTTGGTCACCATTTTGGAATCGATGGCCTCGTGATCCGGGATGTTCAAACGAGTCATCATGGCTTCCATCGTCTGCCCCACAAAGCGGACCATCAGGTCATCGCGCATGGACAGGTAGAAGCGGGTCTCACCGGGATCGCCCTGACGGGCCGAACGACCACGCAGCTGGTTATCGATACGACGGGATTCGTGACGCTCCGTACCCAAGACGTACAGGCCACCGGCCTTGCGAACCTCTTCAGCTTCCTTCTTGGACGCCGCCCGGACCTTCTCGATCTCGGTATCCCAAGCCTCTTCATAAGCCTCTGGGTTTTCCACTGGATCCAAACCGCGCTCACGCAAGTTAATATCCGCGATGATGTCCGGGTTACCACCCAGCACGATGTCCGTACCACGGCCAGCCATGTTTGTAGCCACGGTCACTGCACCACGGCGACCTGCCTGAGCGACGATCTCCGCTTCCTGCTCGTGGTACTTAGCATTCAGCACATTGTGCTTAATGCCACGGCGCTGCAGCAGCTGGGAAAGGTATTCGGAACGCTCGACGGAGGTCGTGCCAACCAACACCGGCTGACCCTTCTCTACGCGCTCAGCGATATCATCAGCCACTGCTTCGAACTTCGCCTCCTGAGTCTTGTAGATCAGGTCAACGTTGTCCTTACGCTGATTGGTCTTGTTCGTTGGAATCGGAGCCACATCCAGCTTGTACGTGGACTTCAGCTCAGCCGCCTCGGTCTCCGCGGTACCGGTCATACCGGCCAGCTTGTCGTAGAGACGGAAGTAGTTCTGGAGGGTCACGGTCGCCAGAGTCTGGTTCTCGTTTTTGATCTCCACATTTTCCTTGGCCTCAATCGCCTGGTGGATGCCCTCGTTGTAACGACGGCCGTCCAGAATACGGCCTGTGAACTCGTCCACGATGACTACCTCGCCATTGCGAACAATGTAGTCCTTATCGCGGGTGAAAAGCTCCTTAGCCTTGATGGAGTTATTAAGGTAGCTAACCAGCTGGGAGTGCTCGGGAGCATACAGGTTCTCGATACCTAGGTGATCCTCGACGAACTCCACTCCCTCTTCCTTGATACCGACGGTCTTTTTGCGCTCGTCGATTTCGTAGTGAATGTCGCGGGTCATCTTGGGAGCAATTCGGGCGAAGGCACTGAACCACTGGCTGGAACCGTCGACGGGACCGGAAATAATCAGCGGGGTACGGGCCTCGTCAATGAGGATCGAGTCAACCTCATCGATGATGGCGTAATTGTGGCCACGCTGTACTAAGTCATCCAAGCTGTGCGCCATGTTGTCGCGCAGGTAGTCAAAGCCGAACTCGTTGTTCGTACCGTAGGTGACATCCGCGTTATACGCCTTGCGGCGCTCTTCAGGGCGTTTTTCTGACAAAATAACGTCCGTGGACAGGCCTAGGAAGCGGTGTACACGGCCCATCCACTCGGCATCACGCTTAGCCAAGTAGTCATTCACGGTCACCACGTGCACACCCTTGCCGGACAGCGCGTTGAGGTATGCGGGCAGCACACAGGTCAGGGTTTTGCCCTCACCCGTTTTCATCTCGGAAACATAGCCGAAGTGCAGGCCAGCACCACCCATAATCTGCACCTTGTAATGCTTCTGCCCCAGCACACGCCACGAAGCCTCACGTGCGGTGGCGAAGGCATCGAGCATGATGTCGTCCAAGCTCTTGCCGTCCTCCTGCACGAGCTTCTTGAACTCATCGGTCTTCGCCCGCAACTCTTCATCGCTCAGTTCGGAGTACTTGTCGTCCAGAGCCATGACTTGCTCGGCGATTTTGTCGAGGCGCTTAACAGCGCGACCTTCGCCCATGCGGAGAATCTTCGAAAGTCCTAGCACGTCTGAGGTGTCCTTATCTTTGTGGGTTAAAACGTTGTTATTGAGCCCTAGCTTAGGAGCCCCAATCAATGGTTTCTCATATTACCCTCATTGAGCGCTTGTGCTAACCAGCGTGGCGTCGCTCAAAGAAAGAAAGCCCCATCCACCCCAAAAAAACCGGGGAGGAAGGGGCAGCAACGGGTGTCAGGGGATCCCTCGACAACCCGCCATTGCAATTAGGCCTTGTCGGTTTCCAGAGAAATCAAACCGTAGTCGAATGCGTGACGACGGTAAACGACCGAAGGCTGTTTGGTCTCTTCGTTAATGAAGAGGTAGAAATCGTGGCCCACCAGTTCCATCTCGGAAAGTGCGGAATCCACGGTCATTGGCTCAGCCTTGTGCACCTTCTTACGAACAACCTGACCTGGTTTGAACTGATCCTCATAAGGATCGATGTCGTACTTGCCAGGCTTGTCCTCGGCCCGATCCGGTTTGGCTTCTTCTACCAGTGCTGCAGTGGTCTCGCCAATACCCTTGGGCGCGCGGTGGCCGGCCAGAGAAATCTTACGGCGAGCCTTCACCTTGCGCAGGGAGCGCTCCATGCGGCCGATGGCAACCTCGAGTGCTGCGTAGAAGGAATCTTCCTTTGCCTCGGCGCGAGCCACATGGCCTTTACCAGTAGCGGTGATCTGGATGCGGTCGGACTCATCCGAACGCCGTGGGTTGGCTTCGTGCTTCAGCTCTACGTGGAAGTAGGTCAGGGTTGGATCCAGTCGCTCAATCTTGGCCAGCTTGCCCTTCACGCGTTCCGCGAAGTGCTCGGGCACCTCAACGTTTCGGCCGGTGATTTCCACCTGCGCTTCTGGTTCCGTGCGTTCTTCGGCTGCGAACTTATCGGTCGACATTTCAACCTCCCAGGTCCTGCTCCCCAGGCTGTGTAGCCGGTTTGCTATTCAGCCGTTTCAGGGGAACTTTGCTTCCACTTTGAGTTTACCGACAATTCACCACAGTGGGTGGGGAGCACCCCATTTGATCCCATTTAATAACGACAGATTCCAATTTTGGTACCAGCTAGTGTCACCCCGGAGGCCACGTTAATGCTCCGGTAATGGTTTGTAGCATCGATTTGTGGTTCGTTCCTCCAGGCCCGTGGCAGCCTACCCCCACCCGGCACCTCACACACCCGCGAGCGTCAGAACTGCTGCTACATGCACCCCCTGCCCGCGCAAAGCCAAGCTCAACTGACCAACGGTCGCGCCCGTTGTGCATACGTCATCGATGATGACCACGGATCCCTCCGGCCGCACGTATTGTCGCACCGCCAACACAGTGACCGGATCTATCCGAAGGTGCCGTGCCACATTCAACCGTCGTTGATGCTTGTTCAACCCCACGGAATCCGGGGCGCGGTCATCCAGCCACGACACGGAAAATACCCGCGCGTTCGGCCACACAGCCACGGCCTCGTGCGCCATCCGGGCCACCACATCCCCCTCGCGTTGACGAGCCGACGCGCGGCGAGTCGGCGCAGGAATCACCGCCACCGGCGCCACACGCGGATCGTGCACCACTCCTCTTGCCGCCACGTGCTGCAGCCCCTGCCGGAACACCCGACCGCCTATTGTTATCGCGGCTGGCCGTAGCCTGTCCTTTGCCGAAAGCACTAATGCTCGCCGCACACCACCATAGGCACCGGCTGTATATATTCCGACGCCCACCGCCCCCAGCACAGGTGCGCTCCACCGTTCCCACGGTTTCAGCAACTCCAATTCGCAAGCTTCGCACAATTGATGTGTAGCTAAACGTTCGTCTCCCTCGACCACGCTGCCACAGCACACACAATCAGCGCGCAACACCAAGTTTGCCGCCTCATGCAACCACAACCGCCACTGCCCCATGCGGCACTCCCCCTTATTTTGACGGCTTCCTTAGACCCGTTCGCTGCGTGTTCTCCCCTTGTAATAGCTCTACGCTAGTAGGCCGAGTGCGTGCGTGCGCAGTGCAGGCACACGCGAGCAGTGGCGCTACCCCTCTGCGAATGGAGGTGTGTGTGCCCACGCCCGCGCATAAAGGTGGTGTGTGCCCACGCCCGCGCATAAAGGTGGTGTGTGCCCACGCCCGCGCATTCACAAGAGCACACAAACTAACAAGCGCACATAAACTAATAAGCCAGCAGCGGAACTGCCCGCTGAGATTGCAGCGAGGACACTTCGCGCCAGAAACGGGTCTCCTCGTCATCAAAGCGCAGCTTCATCAGCGCACGCGCATCTGTTGCATAAATCGTGTCTCGTGTGCTGGCCACGCTCACCACTGGAGCCGACAAATTTTGCGCCGACAGCTGCGTGACCACCGATCCATCCATGGCGATATTGAACACGGGAGCGTCGTTAACCCTGGTCCCTACAATGAGCGAGCCGTCAACGTGCCAATCAGCCGTAACCGCCGTATCACCCAGTTGGCTGGCGACTTGCATGGGTTTACCCAGCCTTAAGGTGCGGTTCTCACCGGTTTCTAGCACGCTGACGTACACCCGCCCGTCGATGATCATTACTGCTCGCGCACCGGAATGAGACACCCGGAACACACTGATCCGGCCTTTGTCCCTCAACAGGGAATCCAACGCCCCTGTATCCACTTCCGATTCGGACAGCAGGCCGCTGGCTGTGTTGCGCGCCAGCCGAATGATCTTTTTGCCATCGGCGACGGTGTACAGGGCATTGCCATCGGGAGCCCAGCTTGGGCGGGTCAGGGACTTCGCTCGAGTTGCGGTTAGCGGCACCTCATCTTCTTCCCCCACCATCAACCGGCGCTGATCATCACCGCGGCCCACGACGGTCGCAAAGATAGCGCCTCGCGGAGATACCGCAGCGGATTCCACCCACACTTGCCGCAACCAACCACCGACGGCATCGGCCTTGCCCGAATCCACATTCTGGTAGATCACTCCGTTGCTGACCGCGCGCAGTGGCACCTCAACTGCCACGTTCGGATCGTATTGGCTGACGTCCTGCAGCATCACGCCATCTGGACGGTCAGAAAGGAGCGGGGAGCCGTCGGCCTTGATCTCGTAGGGGCCACGCACATCGGCCGAAGCCAATGTCCAAATAATTTGCGCCGCCACCAGTTTGCGCACGTCAGCCGACAGGTCAGTGACACCGGAAAGCTCCACGGAGAGTCCTCCTTGATCCGAGCGTGCAACCTGAGCCGTCGCGCCCTCGGGCAGCAGTCGCTTGACCCCATCAGCGAGAGCCGGTTGAGGGCCCGCCGTGAGCAGAGAAATAACCGAAGCCCCTGGCGACTGCTGCCGCGTGTACACCCATCGCCGATCAGGCACTAACGAGGTAGCTTCCGGGTTGAAGAAGTAAATCGGCCGCGATTCGTACGCCCGTGTGAAGTCCACCCGATCCATCACCACGGCATTAGGCAGGTTGTTCACGCGCCATTCATCGCCGGATTTCACCAGTTCGTACGTGGTTTGAAACGCGGTATATTCGGGCTGGTACACTCCGCCCACGCCCAAGCGCCCCACGATATTTCCTCGCACTTTGTACGTGATGTGGTCAGCGGTCGCCTCTCCGTCGGAGGCAATATCGATGCGGTCCAGAATCAGCACCGTCTTTTCCGAATCCCACCGGTCGCTAGCCTCTTGGGTCAAAAACTGGCGCGCTGCCTCGTGGCGGGACAACGGGTGAGCACTGGCTGCGAAAAGATCACGCAGCAGCAGGTCGCTGGGTTGATTCTCACGGGGTTTGGGCACATCCACCTGGCTCGGCGCGGGTGCGTAGGAGCTGATGGCCTCCGGCGTGGACTTCCCCGGCAAGGTGGTGCATCCCGCTACCAATGACAGGGCACTACACGCACAAATCACTGCGGTCAGGTTTTTCTTCATGCTTTACCTTCCTCGCCTTCTTCTGGTTCGACGCCCCCTTCAGCCCGCGGAGACTCGTTCTTTGCACCCTCGTGGGCGTCGACGGAAAAAGTGCGATCGATGTCCAGTGGCAACGGTGCCTCTTCGGTTTGATTACCTGCAACCAGTGGCAACGTCAGGCGGAAGCAAGCACCTACACCCGGTTCGCCCGTAGCTTCGAGGCGACCTCCGTGCAGCCGGGCATCCTCTTGCGCAATGGCCAGCCCCAATCCGGTGCCGCCAGTGCGGCGCTCGCGGGATGGGTCGGAGCGCCAGAAACGGTTGAATACCAGGTCCTCCTCACCTGGTTTTAACCCCACACCATGGTCCACCACAGAAACCGCCAGAGCCGTCTTGCCCACAGCCATGGTGACAATAATCGGTTTAGCTTCGGAATGATCCACCGCGTTGGCAAAGAGGTTCCGCAGGATGCGTTCCACGCGGCGAGAGTCGATTTCCACCATGACGGGTTCTTCGGGCAGGTTCACTTCGATGGTTGTACCGATCTCCTCGGCGATGACGTGCACCTGTGCCAGGGCCGAGCGGACGACGCCCCGGGCATCCACGCGCTCGCGGGACAGGTTAGCCACACCGGCATCGTGACGGGAGATTTCCAGCAGGTCGCCCAGCAGCGTTTCGAAGCGATCGAGCTCCTTGTTCATTAACGCAGCGGCGCGGGCGGTGAGCGGACCCAGGTTCTCCGCATTGTCGTTGATCAGATCGGCGGCCATGCGCACGGTTGTCAGCGGGGTGCGTAGCTCGTGGGAGACGTCCGACGTGAACTGCCGCTGCAGCGATCCGAATTCCTCCAAGTTGCGGATCTGGGTGGACAACTTTTCCGCCATGTCGTTGAAGCTGATGGCCAGGCGGGCGACCTCGTCGTTGCCAGTGACCACCATGCGCTCGCGCAAGTGCCCCGCAGCAAAACGCTCTGCGATACGTGAGGCGGTACGCACCGGGGTGGTTAGCTGCTGTGAGAAGACCCATGCGATGACTACGAGCAGTACCAGCAACACAATTGCACCGGCGGTCAGCAAGCCACGCATGAGCGACAGCGTGGTCTCCTCTGCCTCTAGGGGCATGACTAGGTACAGCTCTAGCCCGGAGATCTCCGACGAGACCGGAGTACCGATGACCAGAGCCTTATAGGATCCGCCAGGGCCGGCAAATGTTTCGTATTGGTAGGCTACTTGCCCCTGCTGCACGAAACGGCGCAATTCGTTGGGGATTTTTGCTGATGGCGGCGCGATAGTTTCCCCGTCGTTGACATCCCGGGCTATCAAAACCGGGTCATACACCGCCGTAGATGATTGATCCACGCCCCCGGAACGATCAGCCAGAACGGCGCGAGCCGAACTTAACCGAACGTCAACAGGGTTGGAGGCATCGGAGGAATTGATTTGCTCCTCAACGGCCACACGGGCGCGATCCAGTTCCTCGGTGGCGGCGGAGTACTTGGTGTTCAGCAATTGCTGCCCCACGAAGCTGATCAGCACGAAGCCGAGGATCATGGTGACCAACAGGGAGGCCAACAACACACTGCCGATCACGCGGAGTTGGATGGAGTTCTGCCACCGCTGAGCGAAATACTCCACGGCACGCCGAACCGTGGTCATGGGCCGCTGCGCGAAACCTTGCCACAACTCTTTCGAGTTGCGGGGTTCGGGCGTGGCCACAGCCACTGCTGTACCGGGATTCTTGCTCTGCTCTGCAGTCACTGTTGCCTGTCTACATCCTTGTTGGTGGATAGCGAACGGCGGCGGGCGCTCGCGAAAAGCTATTCGCCTGTCTTGTAACCCACACCACGCACGGTCTGAATGATGCGTGGGTCATCCGGGTCGACCTCGATCTTCGATCGCAGGCGCTGGATGTGAACGTTGACCAACCGGGTATCGGAACTCTTACGGTAACCCCATACTTTTTCCAGCAGCTCCTCACGGGTGAATACCTGCCGGGGCTTCGACGCCAACGTAACCAGCAAGTCAAACTCGATGGGTGTGAGTGGAATCTCCTCGTCCCCGCGAGTGACCTGGTGGCCCGAGACATCGATCGTCAGACCGGAGATCTCCAGTTTTTCGGGCTTTTCATCAGTGTTGCGCCGCAGACGCGCACGCACGCGAGCCACCAGCTCCTTGGGCTTGAATGGCTTGTGCACGTAATCGTCAGCGCCCGATTCCAAACCGAGAACCACATCGACGGTATCCGTGCGTGCGGTGAGCATCACGATAGGAACCGTGGAATCCTCGCGAATAGCGCGACAAACATCCACACCGTTCATGCCGGGCAACATCACGTCCAGCAAAATCAAGTCCGGGTTGTTCTCCCGGGCAGCCTTCACGGCCTCCACACCATCGCCTACCACAACGGTGTCAAAACCCTCGCCCTGCAAGACGATGGTCAGCATCTCCGCGATGGCGGGATCGTCGTCAACAACCAGAATCTTTGGTGCCATAGGACTTCACTTACTTTCCATTGTCGTCAGCGAGGGTGTCTTCGTGGGATAGCTTTCCCGCGATGGTATCCACCACGGTGTGTGCACATTGTTTCACGTCAGCTCCATGATCGAAATTCACCACGAGCCATTCACTGGCCCAGCTGTCCTGAGCCAACCGGCGGTAAGCAGCCACCGTATCTACTTGCAGTTGAGAATTCGCCTCGTAGCGGTCTTGCGCGCGGGTGGAATCCTCGTGCGCCCGGTGCGCCACGCGGTCTTGGGCCACGTGGGCGTCGACATCCACGAGGACCTGCAGGTCTGGAGACGGCGAACCTAGCGTGCCGAACTCTAGGTCAGCTACCCAGTCGACGACTGCAGTAGCGGTCGTGGGATCCGAACTGGAATGTAACCGAGCCGAGGAATACGCCGCGTTGGATGCGACGTAACGGTCGAGGATGAGCACGTAGCCATCCGCGGAAAAGGCGGCGAGGTCTTCGGCGACCTCTGCCCGGTCGAGTGCGAACATAGTAGCCATGCCGTGGACGGATTCCAGCAGGTCACCCATCTGGCCGTAGAGGGCAGCTTGAGCCAACTGGGCGTGGATCGATTGCTCGTAGCGGGGAAACCCTACGCGGGCAACGGGAATCTCGCGGGCAATGAGCTCTTCTTCCACGGCTGTGACCAGCGTGTTTTTACCTGCGCCATCCACACCTTCGAAGGCGATGATCATAAGGTGCGGCTCCTTACTGGGTTGCGGATCTTTGTTTTAATAGCGGTAGTGCTCGGGCTTGAATGGACCTTCCACGTCCACGCCGATGTACTCTGCCTGCTCCTTGGTGAGCTTGGTGAGCTGTCCACCCAGTGCTTCCACGTGAATCCGCGCGACCTTCTCGTCCAAGATCTTCGGCAGACGGTAAACCTCGTTGTCGTAGTTGTCAGCCTTGGTGAACAGTTCAATCTGCGCGATCGTCTGGTCCGCGAAGGAGTTAGACATCACGAACGAGGGGTGGCCAGTGGCGTTTCCAAGGTTCAGCAGGCGCCCCTCGGACAGCACGACGATGCTGACTTCGCCACCGTTGGCTGCAGGGAACGTGAATTCGTCGACCTGTGGCTTGATGTTCACGCGTTTAACATCATCCCGATGTAGCAAGCTGGCCATATCGATTTCGTTGTCAAAGTGGCCGATGTTTCCCAAAATCGCGTGGTCCTTCATCATCTGCATCTGTTCGAAGTTGATGATGCCGAAGTTCCCGGTGGCGGTGATCACAATGTCCGCTTCCGAAATGGCATCTTCCACCGTCACGACTGAGAATCCATCCATCAGAGCCTGGAGGGCGTTGATGGGGTCGACCTCGGTAACTTTCACACGTGCGCCCTGGCCGGCGAGTGCTTCGGCACAGCCCTTACCGACATCGCCGTAGCCACAGACCAACACGTTTTTGCCGCCGATGAGCATATCGGTGGCGCGGTTGATGCCATCCAACAGGCTGTGGCGGGTGCCATAGCGGTTATCGAACTTCGACTTGGTAACGGCATCGTTGACGTTCATCGCCGGGAATGGCAGTACACCCTGATCGGCGAAATGGTACAGGCGGTGTACGCCGGTGGTGGTTTCCTCTGTCACACCACGAACAGTTTGAGCTGACTGGGTCCACAAACCGCGGTCGTTATTGAAGGTGCGGGTGAGCATGGCGAGGAATGCCTTGTGCTCGTCGGAATCCTCATCGGTAGCTTCCGGAACAACGCCCGCGGCCTCGTATTCCTTTCCCTTGATGACAGCCATAGTGGCATCGCCACCGTCGTCCAGGATCATGTTGGCGTGAACACGGTTGCCATCGGCATCGGTGCCCCACTGGAAGATCTGCTCGAGGCACCACCAATACTCATCGAGGCTTTCGCCCTTCCATGCAAACACGGGCACACCCTGCGGTTCTTCGGGTGCACCCGCACCTACGACGATGGCTGCCGCGGCTTCGTCCTGCGTGGAAAAAATGTTGCACGATGCCCAGCGTACCTCGGCACCCAACGCGGTCAGGGTTTCAATGAGTACGGCAGTTTGCACCGTCATGTGGATGCTACCGGCGATGCGTGCGCCCGCTAGGGGTTGTTCTTCTGCATATTCACGGCGCAGCTCCATCAGACCGGGCATCTCGTGCTCCGCGAGACGGATCTGGTGCCGTCCGGCTTCTGCCAGGTGCACGTCGCGAACTTTGAACTCGAGGTTGCCGATGCGGTCGACGGAAAGGTCAGTCATGAGTCTGCATTTACTCCTAGTACGGGGCGGGCTATGTAATGCGCGTTTATTCTAGCGCAGCGCCTCGACACGACGTTTTAGCGCAGTGCCCCGATCGCGAATTGCAGAGCTCGTGTGGCAATGAGGTGGCCCTAGCTCTCTAGCTCAGCAGCTAACT
Organism: Corynebacterium sp. HMSC28B08; assembly: GCF_001806865.1. Lineage (NCBI taxonomy): Bacteria > Bacillati > Actinomycetota > Actinomycetes > Mycobacteriales > Corynebacteriaceae > Corynebacterium > Corynebacterium sp. HMSC28B08. The sequence goes on along the minus strand of NZ_KV786161.1, from coordinate 48,488 downwards.
AGCTCAGCGCTTCCGTAGCTATCTAGCTCAGCGCCTCCGTAGCTATCTAGCTCAGCGCCTCCGCGTAGGTTTCCAGCCCTTCATATGCTTCGTCGCCTGCGCGCTCCAGTTCCTTGTCCAGCAACTGCGCGCTGAGTTCCTGCAGGCTGGTTTCGCAGCTGCCGATATGGCTGCGAATAAAGCTGTAATCCTCTGCAACCACGCCAGAACTAAACGGTGCCCCACTCCAGATCGCAGCCACGCTGGCAGCGCACAAACCGTTGAGATATTCCACGTCATCTGGGGATTCAGTGCGCAGTCCCAAGTTCACAGCATCCTCAAGGGCCTCGTACAGGTCCTGTTCGTCGAGGTCTGCGAGCTCGTCGAGAAAATCAATATTGTCCTGCTCTGCAAAGATGTATTCATCCCAGCTACTCATTGTTGACCCTTCCTCATATCAGCCTGTGGGAGCTTGTTTAACGAATGCAGTTTTCCGGCACCGTTGCAGTATTGCAGTCGCGGCGGCCGAAGTTTCGACACCCACTCTAACCTTTTTCTTTTCGACGCCACGTGCTGTTTTAACCCTTGCCAAATAGGACGGTCGTGGTAAGCTCAAAGAGTATTTGTGACCAAATTGTGACCTCGCTTCGAGCTTTCCATCCGTATTCCCCACATTGAATCGAACGCGAGCAACACCACAAAATAACGTTTTTCTAACAGACACCACATATCAGGAGCAGGTCCATGGACGAAGAGCGGAACCACCCCGCTCGCCCCGCCGAGCGCACCGAGGCTACGCCGCAAGATAGCGGCGAGCAGTCGAGTGGTCGTCGTTTTATCGCCGGCTTCGCGACGGTCGGTCTTGGCCTGGCTGCAATTGTTGCCGTGTGGTCGTGGCAGTCCACTGGTTCCGACCACTCTGCGATGAAGGGGGCATCCCCAGCCAGCCAAGAAGCCGCCTCAATTTCGACTGGGCACCCTACGAATTTACCCCAGGGTTCCCATGAGACCGCGCGACCTGATCACCGCGATCACGCAAACTTGCCTTCCGAGGCCAGCACTGGGATGTCAGATGAAACCAAAACGGGTAGCAAGCGGGGTTCGGGCATTGCCGCATTAGGGCGCGATCCGTACCTTCCGCCGAATGCGTGGGACGGTTCCCGCTCCAACGGTCTGACTGGCCCTACCGAAACGGTGCAGCTGTCCCCGGTGAACCCAGTTGAGGGCGGGCAGACGCAGAATAACCAGCCGCTGAATCCCGGCACTGCGGGCAACGTTCCGGCTCCGCAGGCGCCGTCGTCCACACCGACTGCACCCCAGGGCCAAACGGGCAACGGTCAGCAGCACATCCCGACCATCCCCGGCCTTCCCACGCAGTGGGTGCCCACAGATATTCCTCTGCCTATCCCGAATCAAACTAAGCCTACGAATCCCGCCAACACCGCTCAGCCCACCCAACCAAGTTCAGATAGTGGTGCCACGGGCACGGCAAAGCCGATGCCCACCCAGCCGGGAACTACGGGGACTCAGCACCCGGAGCAGACGAACGAGCCGACGACCGCTCCTCAAACAACGGATACGGTGGCTCCTCAACCCCCATCACGCCATGGCCCCTGGCCTATTCCGAATTGGGGTTCCGCTGCCAACAACGTGACTGACACGACGGAAACCCAGTAAGCACTGTGCGCAATCCCGCGCAGTTTTTTGAACGCTGTGCGCAATCCCGCGCGCAGCTTGCAGCGCCGGAGCCAACCGGTGAAATCAAAGCACATGCATGCTGCTTTCACTTTTTAGTGTTTGCCCACCCTGGCGACAAATGCCCGGCCACTGACCTGCACGGGGGCATCATTTGATCCCACCCACGCGGCCTCAGCCGGGGCCAAAGAGTCGCCATCGACAGTCACAGAATCGTCAACGCTCAGGATGATCGCGGGCCCCTCGACTTCGTGCGGCTGCCCTGGCTTGAGCCACTGCAAGTCGAACTCTGGAGCCGGGGTAAGGTAAAAACCCTCCGCATCGGCTCGCAACGTTGGATCTGCAAGGGGTTCACATGACACGAGAGACATCAGCTCAGCAACATCAACGTTCTTGCTGGTCAGACCACCGCGCAGCACGTTATCCGAGTTCGCCATAATCTCCACCCCCAAGCCACTTAAGTAGGCATGCAGCTGGCCTGCCGCCAGGTATATTGCATCACCCGGTTGGAGCGTGAGGTGATTGAGCAGCAGTGCCACCAGGATTCCTACATCCCCGGGGTATTCCTCCGCAATGGTGGCGATGCCGCGGAGGGTGCGCACCATCCACTCGGGGAGGCCTGCTGCCCCGCCCACGAGGTCATGGACGCGGGGCAGGAGGGCGTCGAGAAGAAGGGATAGGTCACCCGAATCTAAGGTAAAGAACCCTCGCAACACCGACCGCATCCCTTGGCCATTGGGGCTGCGCTGCAGTTGAGCGGTGAAAGGAGCGAGGGGGGCAACATCGAGGATGTCGAACAGCTCAAGGGTGCGCGCGACCGGACGGAAACCTGCCAGTGCATGGAACTCCGTGAGGGCGACCAACAGCTCGGGCTTGTGGTTATCGTCCTTGTAGTTGCGGTGGAAAGCATCGAGGGGCACGCCCTCCGCGTTTTCACGGGCAAACCCCTCTTCTGCCTGCTGCTTAGTGGGATGCACCTGGATGGACAGGGCGCGGTCCGCCGCCAGCAATTTCAGCAGGAAGGGCAGGCGACCGTAGCGCAGCGCGACGTCATGGCCGAGAGTGGCCTGCGGGTCCTGCTGGATCAGGTCGAGGAGGGTCGTGGGGGTTTGCGCCGAAGCCAACTCGCAGGGACTACCCGGGTGTGCGCCGAACCACTTTTCGGCTTCGGGCTTCTGGGAAGGCACAGTACGGCCCTCCAGCTGAGCAAGGGCTTGTGTGGAACCCCAGTCGTAGTTGCGAATCTTTCCTCGCAAAATATCCACGTCTGATTCCCTCCTTAACGAATGCGAAGCGATTAGGCCCGAATGACAGCGAGGGCTTCGTCGACGATCGTGTCGACTTCGTCGGTCGTTGGGGCTTCGACGTTGAGGCGCAGCAGGGGTTCCGTGTTCGAGGCGCGGACGTTTAACCACGCACCGCCGGTCAGCTCGATCGTCACGCCATCCAGCCGGTCCGTGGATCGCGTGCGATCGGCGAAGGCCTGCACCACTGCCTCGGTACGGCCCTCTTGATCGGCTACCTGGGAGTTAATCTCGCCCGATGCCTGGTAGAGCTCGTACGCCCGCTTCAATTCGGACAATGGTTTATCCTGCCCGCCTAACGTTGCAAGGACGTGCAGAGCGGCCAACATGCCCGAATCGGCGTTGAAGAAATCGCTGAAGTAGTAGTGCGCGGAGTGCTCGCCACCAAAGATGGCCTGGGACTCTGCCATTTGAGCCTTGATAAACGAGTGCCCCACGCGGGTACGAACAGCCACGCCACCATGCTTTTCCACCAATTCCGGTACGGACTTCGAGGTGATCAGGTTGTGAATAATCGTGGCGCCTTCGTTGGACCGCAGGTAGCGTTCGGCGATCATCGCGCAGATCGTGGACGGGGAAACGGCCTGGCCATTTTCATCCACGATGAAGCAGCGGTCGGCATCACCGTCGAAGGCGATACCCAGATCCGCACCGACCTCCACGGTGAACTTCTGTAGGTCCACCAAGTTCTTGGGGTCCAGCGGGTTGGCTTCATGGTTGGGGAAGTTGCCGTCCAACTCGAAGTACAGGGGGTGTAACTTCAGTGGCAGGCCCTCAAAAACCGCGGGGACGGTCAGGCCACCCATACCGTTGCCGGCATCTACAGCCACAGTCAGCGGCCGGATATCGAGGTCGACCAGATCCTTGAGGTAGGCGGCATATCCCTCCAGGGCATCCTCGGTGCGGTGAGTTCCTTGGCCCCCATCGAAGCCGGGTATACCGTTGACGAGCTCATCCGAGATCCGCTGCAGACCCGAATCCTGACCCACCGGGCGTGCACCGGCACGGCACAGCTTGATGCCGTTGTACTTGGCAGGATTGTGGGATGCGGTGAACATGGCACCAGGGCAGTCCTTCACGCCCGAGGCATAGTACAACTCATCGGTGCTGCACAGCCCGATGCCGATGGTATCTAACCCTTGGCTGTTCACACCGCGGGAGAAAGCTTCAGCCAAAGCTGGCGAGCTATCGCGCATATCGTGGCCCACAACAACCATGGCTGCGCCTTCGTCACGCATCAAGCGTGCGAAAGCGGCCCCCACCGCTGCGACAAATTTCTCATTGAGCTGACCGGCCTGGTCGCCCACCACGGCGCGGACGTCGTAGGCCTTGATCATGGCCGCGACGTCCTCGCGGGACCACGTTTGGTGCTGTCCGGTTGCCTGTGCGTCCGTCATGGTGGAATTCGTCCTTATATGGTCGGTAGAGGTTGTCATTGTGAAGGCGTGGCACTAAGCCCGAGCATTAGCTCTCGGGCTTCCCACGGCTTATGTGAAGTCTAGCGTTTCGGCGAGACAGTCCGTAGATGCCTCCGCGGAGCACCGGTGGGCAGGTTGCGCTTAGCCGGGTGGTGCCCGGTGGGCTGTGGCAGGTCTTCCCTACGAGTGATCCGAGGAGTATCCTGTCCCGCAGATCCCTCAGCGCCGTCGGCCTGGCTATCGTGGGCTTGCTGCACCGCACGGGCCAGCGCGAGCAGTTCTTCTTCGTCTGCTTCGTCGTTGAGCTCGATCGGATCATCGTTGAACTCGAGAGTCCAACCCTGCGGGACCGTCGTGCGCTTAGCGTGGCTATCACACAGATTCCACTGGTGCGGGTTATCGCCCGCCTTCAGTGGCCCGACGATAGCCCGCTGCTCGGAGTAGTTGAACTCCAAGGTCGCCACGGCAGGTTTGGAGCACCCCGGGCGAGAACATTGTCGGATGAAAGTCACGCCCAGTATTCTAGCTTGTGTGGTCTAGACTATTGACCCATGGGACATGACACGCGCGTAAGACGGGACCCGCGGGGGCGGGGAATGCGAGGAATCTTTCTGCCTGAGCTGCCGCGATACAAGACTCGATCGGAAATGTTCGACGCGCGTGTCCTAGACGCATACCAGCCGCTGCACGAGCGTTTTGAGGCTGAGCTTGCTGGTTTGGATGTCGCAATCGACGTGGTCCCCCGCATGCGCCTGAACGCCGGGCATTCTCAGTGGCCAGAAGACGTCGTTGCCGATGGCCCTGTCCCCCTTGGCCGGCTAGTGCCCGCAGGGGTTGACCGCTCTGGCCAGCCCACGCGCCCACGGTTGATTATTTTTCGACGCCCCGTTGAACAGCGGACCAAGACGTCCTTCGAACTCCAGGAGCTGCTGACGTTAATCTTGACCAAGCTCATCGCAGTATACCTGAACGTCACACCGGAGACTATCGATCCGAAGTTTTCGTGGGAGTAACCTATAAACGCAAAGCACAGAAAAAGTGGCGCTCCGTCGTAGGCCACCGAATTAACTCCGCACCACTGACTTACCGAGGTGGTGCTGCACCGCTGACTGAACTGAATCGGCTCTGGGCAGCTAACTAGCCCAGCCGCTTCTTCAACCGGCGCCGCTCGCGCTCGGAAAGCCCACCCCAAATACCGAAGCGCTCATCATGTTCCAGAGCGTATTCAAGGCATTCGTCGCGAACCCCGCACGCTTGGCAGATGCGCTTAGCCTCACGGGTGGAACCACCCTTTTCCGGAAAGAATGCTTCCGGATCCGTCTGCGCACACAGCGCCTGTTCCTGCCAGTCCTGCTCTACGGCATCGAAGAGCAGATCGAAGTCCTGAGTCAGGTCGAATAGGTTGCGCTTAGGCGCGTTGCTTTCCACGTCAGTCTCCCGCTCCACTGCGACAGAGCCATCAGCGAAGAGGCCACTCAGGGCCGTTTCTACTGATTTATCCACAGTGGTCTCCTAACTGCGCGTCCTACACGTTTGACAGCCAACCAGTTGAACCCGAAAGCCCGCTACTGGGTGTGACGTCACTTCCCCATGATGAGGAACACGACTTTCCTGCACGATCATTACTACAGTGAAGATTACACACTGGTAATTACATTGCGTCAACCTTTGGGAAAGTTCCCCACTCCCCATGCGTCACATCAGTAACATCAGGCGCAGAATCGTTTGAGGCCAAAATCAACAGGAGCAAGCAACGACCACGATATAGCGCACCCCCACACCCTTTAACCACAATATCTAGTGCAAAATCTCGATATGAGATTGATAGACCACAAGATATTGAGAAATTTCTGGGAATTTTCTGCTCCGGTGGCTTTTCGCCCTCCTTTTGGGTCTAGACGTCCGAACTGAAACGCAATCCGCCGTCCGGAATCTGCACGCCCGGCCACACTCGAGCACCCCCGAGGAGTTCACAACGCGCACCAATGACTGCCCCTTCACCGATGACACAGTCCACCAGGTGGGCCCGCGCACCGATGCGCGCACCTGGAGCCACCACGCAACGCTCCAAGGTGGCGCCCGCTTCGATGTGCACACCATCCAGCACCACCGAGGTATCAATGCGCACACCCGCGCCAATTTCAGCACCGCGCCCAATCACAGTTCCACCCAATAGGAGCGCTCCCCCAGCGATGGCGCTGGATTCATCCACGAGCGCTTCACCGTGACGGCCCTTGATCAGTGGTGATGGAGCAATGCCACGCACGAGGTCAGAGGAGCCCCGAACGAAGTCCGCTGGCGTTCCCATATCGCGCCAATACGACTGGTCAACGTGACCGAACACGCGCTTGCCTTGTTCCAGCAATCCTGGGAACACCTCACGCTCCACCGACACAGGCCGACCGGCCGGGATCTCCTCAATGATCTCGCGGTTGAAAACATATGAACCCGCGTTGATCTGATCCGTCGGTGGGTCCTCGGTCTTTTCCAGGAATGCCGTTACGCGGCCATTGGAATCAGTTGGCACGCAGCCAAACGCACGGGGATCGCTTACACGGAGCAAATGCAAAGTGACATCCGCCTGCTGCTCCACGTGGGTGCGCAGCACTTCCCCCAGGTCCGTACCGCCCAGCACATCACCATTAAAGACCATCGCACGATCATGCCGTAGGCGACTAGCGACATTGCGGATTCCCCCGCCCGTACCCAGTGGTTCATCCTCCACCACGTACTCGAGCTCGAGCCCCAAATCCGAACCATCGCCGAAGTGCTCTTCGAACACCTCAGCCTTGAATGACGTACCGAGGATCACGTGGCGCATACCGGCTTCCTTGATGCGTGCCAGGAGATGCTCCAAGAACGGTGCGCCCGCCACCGGCAGCATGGGTTTAGGGGTGGCGTTCGTCAGGGGCCGCAGTCGAGTTCCCTTGCCTCCGACGAGAATCACGGCATCCGTGTTCTGGGCAAGTTCCTGCGTCGCGATCTGGCGATCTGCAACCATCGTCCAATTCAGCCTTTCATTCAAAATGGTCGTGGCTGGCGTCGAGTAAAGGCTTTAGCTAGAACCAAAAACCCTCGGCGACCTTGGTAACAATGGTCAACCCGTGCAACAAACACACAGCAATCGACCACTGCAGCCACAATTGCTCGACAGGAACACTAGTTCCTATGCCTGACAACCTCGGTGCTCCACGCCGGTGCGTCATGCAAATTGTTATCGAAACGTCATATCCAACCGCCGGTGGGAGCGCTGAACGACGACCTCACCTAGGACGCGCGCTACCGCTTCGCCAAAGCTAGCGCCAGCGCTATCTGCCCTCGCAGTTTCAGCCCGGCCTTCAGCATTAGTCGTAGCGGAGCCTTCCAGGGACCGGGGTTGCGATCAGCCAAGAACCGATACGCACTCTCGTGGTGGGCGGGCAGCACGATATCCGGGTGCTTACCGGCCGAATGCCCCTTGGCGTGCGCGATATGGGCCTCTGGGGTGTAAACATTCAACCAACCCGCCTTACCCAAACGGTCACCCAGATCCACATCTTCCATGTACATGAAGTAGCGCTCATCGAATCCGCCTACGGACTCGAAGGCATCCCACCGCATTAAAACACAGGACCCCGACAACCAGCCGGTCGTCTTCTCGCGCGTCATATCGGCATCGGCAAGGTAGCGTTTCGTCCATGGATTCCCGGGCCAGATGGGTGCCAGTAACGCATGCCCAATTCCGCTGCCCAGTTCCGGCACCCGGCGCGCGGAGGGATAAATGCTGCCATCGGCCTCATCGATACGCGGCCCAACGGCCCCGGCTCGCGGATGCGCGCGAGCCACCTGCAGCATCGTGTCGATGGCACCGGGCTGGAACACCACATCCGGGTTGGAGATCACGAAAAACTCGCCGTCCACTTCGCCTCGTTCGCGGGCCTCGCGCAGCCATCGCACTCCGCAATTCATACCTGCGCCATAACCCACATTGCCACCGGAGTACACCAATTCTGCCAACCCTTGGGCCTCTGCAGCTTCCGGCGCCCCATCCGTGGATCCATTGTCCACCATCACCACCCGCGCTCCCTGTGACGCAGCCGCGCCCGTGGACGCCAAGAACTTTTCTAGGTATTCCCCCGGCGAGTAGGTGACGGTAATGATTGCAATCGGTGCCATGTCAGGTCACCATACAGCAGCTTTTTCCCGCAGTGTTTCACGCCACGCAGACAGAGGGGACAGTCCGCAGGCCTCCCATTCCGCCAAGCTCAGTACGGAATTCGCCGGGCGTCGCGCAGGGGTTGGGTATTCGCTCGTCGGGATGGCGGACACGCGTTGGGGATCGTGCCCGGTGGCTGCGAATACCTCCCGCGCGAACTCACACCAACTGGTCGGTTCCCCACTGCCTGTCGCGTGCAAGACCTGGGGCAGGGCTGCACCATCGGCTAAGGCTTCTGCCACTTCTTTTATTGCCGACGCCACCAGCTGCGCGTGACTTGGGCGGCCGAATTGGTCGTTCACCACATTCGGGTTCATGCCGTGGCGTGCCAACCGCAACATGGTGGATGCGAAGTCCTTGTTGGGGTGTTCGGGCCCGCTGTATACCCAAGCGGTACGCACAACGTGCCCCCCGAAATCGATGACGGCCCGCTCGCCCTCGGCTTTGGCGCGGCCGTAGGCATTCACGGGTTGAACGGGATGGTTGGTGGAGTACTCCTGCCCCACCGGTAGTTGCCCATCAAAAACGTAATCCGTGGAGATATGCACCATGGGTATCTCCAATCGCTGACAGTGCTGTGCAAGCCACCCCGGTGCGACGGCGTTGACGCGGTGGTTGGCGGTGGCCCCGGTATCGCTTTCAGCCGCGTCCACCGCGGTAAACGCAGCACAGTTGATCAGCGCGGTTGGGCGAGAGGAGGGCGTCGACAACGAAGGAAGAGGTTGAGGTGCAGCCTCCGTGGAACCAGACGTAGCACCCCCAAGCCGGTTGGGCGAGAAAGGAGAAAAAGAAGAAAAAAACTGCTCCACACTCTTCTTCGACGACAGGTCCAGCTGCGTGCGATCGACCGGGATGGCCGCGGGACCGAACAATTCCGTTAGGAAACTTCCCACTTGGCCGTTACAACCGACCACGATGAATGACATGACGCGCCACACCTTCCCGATACGTTTAAGGATTTTCCGCCGACAGCGCGTAAAGTGTACGCGAACCAGCTACCCCTGATAATCGCGAGAGTACGTCAATGAATTACGACAACCGTCCGCGTCGCTCCCGACACATTCAAGCAGCGCCCACCGGTCCCGAAGCTAGGCAAATCGGTCCCCGCCCAGCTCGCGGTGTTTTGGCAGCTGTGTCAGCAGCGTTGTTGGCGTTCACGGGCGTGGGATACGCCACCATTGGCAACTTGAATAACGAATTGGCGGAGGCCAACAACCTGGATCTGGGTAACTCCCCCGATGGCGCGACGGATATTTTGCTGGTCGGTGTGGATTCTCGTACCGACGCCAAAGGCAATCCTCTAAGCCAGCAGGAAATCGACATGCTTCGTGCGGGCGAGGAAGAAGCCACGAATACCGACACGATGATTCTCATTCGCGTGCCGAATGACGGCAGCTCAGCAACCGCGGTTTCCCTGCCGCGCGATACGTATGTGAAAACCCCCGATCAGGGAAATATGAAGCTCAACGGTGTGTACGGCACCGCGAAATTCGAGAAGCAACAGGCCCTGGAGCACAACGGGGAAACCGATAAAGCGAAAATCGATAAAGAATCCACGGAGGTCGGCCGCAAGGCGTTGATTTCCACGGTGGCTGATCTGACGGGAATTACCGTTGACCATTATGCAGAAATCGGACTTTTGGGCTTTGTCCTGTTGACGGATGCGGTCGGTGGCGTGGATGTTTGCCTGAATAAGGCCGTGGATGAACCTTTGTCTGGCGCCAAGTTCCCGAAGGGTCGCCAGCGCTTGGGTGGTCCAGACGCGCTGAGTTTCGTACGCCAGCGCCATGAGCTGCCCCGCGGCGACCTTGATCGCATTACGCGTCAGCAGGCATATATGGCGTCGCTTACCAGCCAGATCTTGAGCTCGAAGACTTTGACTAACCCCTCCGCAATCTCCAAGATCAACAATGCCGTACAGCGTTCGGTCGTCTTGGATGAAGGCTGGGATGTCATGGGACTGGCTACTCAGATGCAAAACCTCTCTGGTGGCAATGTGAAATTCCAAACAATCCCTGTCACCTCCATCGATGGCACGGGCGATTACGGCGAATCGATCGTGACCGTCAACACCAAAAAGGTCCACGAATTCTTCAGTGACTTGCTGGGCGACAAGCAGGAAGAAAAGCCCGAACAAACCCAAGAAAAGAAGCCCATTACGGATTACAAAGCCGAGGATTACACCGTCTCCGTCAGCAATGCCAGCGACATTCCCGGACTGGCGGGCCGGGTTGCCAAGCTGACAACGGATTATGGGTACAAGAGCGGCAAGGTAGGCAATTCACCACAGGCCGGTGTGTCTGAATCACAGGTCAACGCCAAGGACGAAAACGATCCGGCAGCGCGCGCATTGGCGAAGCAGCTAGGTGGGTTGAAGGTCGTGGAGGACACGTCCCTGGGCGATAAGGAACTGGCCGTGACGTTGTCGGGCACCTACGCGGGCCCGGGATACCTCGAAGGCTCCGCGCAGCTATTGCCGCCGGATGACCCGAACGTCGGCACCTTGACCGCAGGTATGAAAGATCTGGACGGTGACGGCATTCCCGATGGTGATTCCTCTACCGGCTCCGCCGGTACCTCTGGGACCGATTCCTCCGCGGGCGCGGAAAAGGATTCTTCCGCGGTCGTCGGCTCCGAGGGATCCATGGGGTTGGACGAGAAGGAAAAGAAGCCCATCGATGCCGGTGGCGATGGCCCAATGTGTGTGAACTAGCCTTCACGTGGACGGGGATTGTCTGCACGCGCGCATGAGCTAGCCCCAGCGCCAGCATGAACCAAACCCAGCGCCGCGCTAGGCTGGGCCACATGGATTTCCTTTCGGAACTGCTCTCTGACCCAGCCACCCCGCGCCTCACGACGTACACCACCCACGGACGTATGGAGCTCTCGGCGCAAACCCTCGCCAACTGGCAAGCCAAGGTTGCGAACCTCCTTACCGGCATCGGTGCACAACCGGGTGATGTGGTTGTGCTGGCGGCCTCCGCATCGTGGCAACCGGCCGTCATCGCACTCGGGGCATGGAAAGTCGGCTGCGCCGTCGTTTCGTCTTTTGCCGAGCTCACCGAGGCACTTCGTCCTGCTCCCTCTGTACCCGACGCCACCCCGGCCCCCACAGGACGTTTAATCGCAGTCTTTACCGACGATGCCGACATCGTGGAAAGTGACGAAGCCACAGACGCAGAGGAAATCTACTTGCTATCCAATGATCCGTTTGGGCGGGGCGTGGAGGAATCCGGCGGGGATGTGCCGTTCGGCGTTAATGATTTCTCACCCGAATTGCGCGTGCAGCCCGATGCATTTATGGGGTTAGACATCCCGCGGGCAACCTCGGACGGTTTATTCGTTACCCAGGGTCTTACCGCTGGAAAATACCTAGCTCGCGCCCGGTCGCAATGGGCAGGCGAGCACCCAAACGCGGAAGTAACGGCACCCTCTGCCGCTACTTCCGCTCCCCGTGCAGCGTTCAGCCCCTGGGCAGACACCCAGGGGCTGGCTGTCGCTTTGGAACCGCTCGCTGCCGGTGGATCCACGGTCATGGTGGATACCGCGGGGGTTAGTGATCTGACAAAGGTTCTGGAATCAGAGAAGGTTACGGCCAACACGTTAGAGAGTTAACACGCTGTGCCGGCCCCTACCCTGTCGCCCACCTACCCCCGGCACCGTGGTGATCGGCTACGACAGAACTCGAATAGTTACCGAACTGCGCCTGCTGTGTCACACGCCTGCGCTCACCCACCCCGCGTCGCGGTGAACAGCTGCGGTCAAACGCGGGCGCTTATCGAACATCCGCCCGGGAATTGCGCCAGAACCCTAGGACGAGCAGCGCGATAACCCAGATGGCCAGCACGGTGACGGAGAAGGTGGGCGTCAAGAAATCGGCACCACGTTCGGGAATGAGGTACCACTTATCGATGTCCTGCATCGTGCGGGCAGGAAGGAACTTAGCCAGAGTTTTCAGCAGGGAGACATTGCTGCCAACGCTCATGATGAGTGGTTCGATAACCAACATCCACACCAGTGGCAGGCCCACAGCTGCTACGCGGGAACGCACGATCGCGGCGATGCCGATTGCCAGCAACGCAAAGGCCAGAACCCCGCCGAAGGTGGTAGCTAGAGACACACCCTGCTCCGGCTTGAACTCAGCGCCCGGCCACACCGTGACCATCAAAATGGTGAGCGCAACAGCAATAGCCACCGTGACGGCAAGGAAAACAACTGAGACCACTGCGCGCGCCCCCAGCCAATTCCAGCGGGATCGCTCGGTCAGGAAGGCCTGGGCGTGCATCTTTGAAGCGATTTCACCCGCGGTGCTGGAAGCACCAAAAATCACTGCGATCATCTGGGTGATCATGCCACCCATCAAAAGGTCAGTCCACGTCACGGCGTTTTTTTCAGTGGCAAAAGCCAAGTAGAGGAAGACCGGGCCGCCGATCGATCCGCCGAGGAGGATGAAGTAAACCAACGTGCTGCGCAAAGTCAGCAGCTTGGTGGTTTCGGATTTGAGTGCTGCAAGAAAACTGCTCATGAGAAGTGTTCTTCTTTCGTTGCTGAAGGGTTGTTAGGGAAGGCTAGTTCTGTACTTGTCCGGTGCGGTATTCCTGCGCGCTGGAGGTGGCCGCTAGGAATCGCTGCTCCAAGTTCGCCTGTTCGGAAACCAGTTTGGTGACCAAGAAATTCTCCTCCAGCGCGGTGCGCGCCACCAGTTCCCGCAGTTGTGCCTCGTTTAAATCTTCAGGCAAGCTGATCTGCACCGTCCGCGGGTGCTGCAGCTCCACTTGCAATCCCTTGGCCTGCAGCTTCTCGCCCAGCAGCACAGCTTCGCGGCATTCCACGCTAACCGTGGCGCCACCGGCGAGGAATTCGTCCATGGAGTACTCACCGATCATTTGGCCCTTGCCGATCACAACCAATCGATCGGCCGTCAGCTGCATCTCGCTCAGCAAGTGGGAGCTCACCAACACGCTTCGTCCCTCTCCCGCCAAGGCGCGGATAGTATTGCGCATCCACGTCACACCTTCGGGGTCCAACCCGTTAACCGGCTCGTCCATAATCAGGTGCTGGGGATTCCCCAATAGGGCCGCTGCCAATCCGAGGCGTTGCTTCATTCCCAGTGAATACCCGCCGGCTTTCTTCTTGCCTGCCTTCGTCAGGCCCACGATTTCAAGGCATTCATCTACGCGCTTATCGTCGATACCCGCGCCGTGAGCCAGCACCCGCAGGTGGTTGCGCCCCGACCGCGCGGGATTGAACCAGGTGGCTTCCAACACGGAACCCGCGATGCTGGACTTGTTCGCCAACCCTGCGAATTCACCGCTGTAGGACTGACCATTGCGGTAGTTGCCGCTGAAATTCACATGTCCCGCGGATGGTTGATCCAACCCCAGCATGCAGCGCATGGTCGTGGACTTGCCCGCCCCATTAGGCCCCAGGAAGCCAGTGACCTGCCCATCGGGCACATGGAATGTGAGGTCGGAAAGGACTTTGTTTTTGCCGTAGCTCTTGCTGAGCTTTTCTACTGTGATCATGATTCCCAGTGTGCTGGTTTGCCCTGGGTTTCCACATCGGCCCAGCGGATGATTATTGCCCGTCACCCGTAGAGTGGAGGCCGTCATACCCTGGTATGAGAATCCCCGACGCGGTATCCCGAGTCCCTTCCCCCATGCATAATTCCCCCGCTCTGCTCACTGCGGTATCACCCAACCGGCACCGGCCACAGCGGCCCAGGCTACCGTGCATAATGCCCCCGGTTAGCTCACTGCGTTACCTATTGCGCTAACAATTCCTCTTGGCTGACCAAATGCTGCTTCAACGCGAACAGCACCGCATGCACCCTGTCGCGCGAGGCGGTCTTCGTCAGGATCCGGCCCACGTGAGTCTTAACGGTCGGCAGGGAAATAAAGAGTTCCTCGGCGATTTCTTGGTTGCTCCGCCCGGTAGCAATGAGGCACAAGATCTGCCGCTCCCGGGGCGTCAGCGGATCGGGAAGTCCCAGGTCGTCGTCCAAACCCGGTTTCTCTTCTGCTGCCTGGTCGCTGGTCTCACTGGTTTTCTTTTGTACCGACGCCCCGCTTCGCCCATCCCCGTTCCCCTCTGTCCGCAGGCGCCGCATGAGTTTCGCTGTTGCAGCAGGGCTAATGACCGCGGTGGATTCTCCTACCGTGCGCACTGCTTTGATGAGCTCCTCGGGATCGGCATCCTTGAGTAGAAAGCCACTGGCGCCCGAAGTTACCGCACCGAAGACGTAATTATCGCTATCAAAGGTGGTCAATACGACCACACGGGTCGGCTGACCCGCGGGCCCTGTGGGTGCCTGCTCATCCAAGATTTTTTGGGTTGCAGTAATCCCATCCATGGTCGGCATCTGTACATCCATCAGGATGATGTCAACAGGATGACTGCCCGCAAGGTCGGTGGCTTCCGCCCCGTTGGAGGCTTCCCACTCCACAGTGATGTCTTCTTGGCTTCCCAGTACCATTGCAAAACCCGCACGCACGAGTTGCTGGTCATCCGCCAAACCCACGGTAATCATAGCCGCACTGCCTCCCTCATACTCACTCGCTCCCGTATAACTTAACCAGCCCGCCGGCCCGCGCGCTGCACCACCGCACGGCCTCCCTCATACACACTCGCTCCCGTATAACTTAACCAGCCCGCCGGCCCGCGCGCTGCACCACCGCACGGCCTCCCTCATACACACTCGCTCCAACTGTCTTACCCGGCCAGCGGTATCGTAGCGGTCACGTTCCAACCACCAGGGAACAGGGGGCTTGCACCCCAGGTGGCCTTCCCTCCATGAATTCGGACGCGCTCTGCGATTCCGGTCAACCCTCGCCCTGATCCATCCATGGCATCTTCGCCGGGCGCGTTATCCACGGTCACGATGACGGAATTCGGTTCCCACAATAGTTTTACCCGCACTTCTACAGCCCCAGCATGCTTCAGCACGTTCGTGAGCGATTCTTGAACCACACGGTAAATCGTCAACCCTCGGACCTCATCGACCGTGCGCTCTGTACCTTCCGTTTTAAAGGTGGCATGGGTGCCGGACCTATTGGCGTCGGAAATAAGATCCCCCAAGCCCGAAACACCCGGAATAGAGGTAGTAGAGCGATCGTCGCCCTCGTGAAGGACGGAAAGCAACCCACGCATTTGCGTAAGTGCTTCGCGGCCACGGGCCGAAATAGTTTCCAGCGCGTCGATAGCTTTAGCTGGATCTTGACGTCCGGCATAGCGCCCGCCATCTGCCTGCGCGATGACGATAGTGAGTGAATGAGCCACGATGTCATGCATTTCCCGCGCGATGCGATTCCTCTCGGAGACAGTAGCCAGTTCCGCGCGCGCCGCCAAGTTCGCCACAGCCTCGCGCCGCTGCTTGGTTTGTTTACCGAATTGCCAGCTCAGCGCAATTGACACACCGATGAGGAGGCCGGTTACGCCTGCGATCACCCAGAACTCGGGGCTGGCATATACCTCACGCGGAGAAGGAGGTTCGCCATAGATGGGATTGACGAAACGGTCCACAATGAATTGCGCACCGACTGCAACGAAGCTGCCCACCAAGGCGAAAACCAACCACGCCTTCTTTCGCCGATGCAAGTAGGCGCTAATGATATAGACCTGCAGGCAGACCAGCGGGTAGCCGAGCAAAAGCCCGAAACTAGCGGACAAGGCAACAATCACTAGCCCCGCCGCGACTACTGCCACTCCCCTTTCGATATGCCACTGCTGTACCAGCAGCCCTACATAACACACGATCACACCCAAACCGAGAATCGCCGTCTGCCAGCCAGGGTATATAGAAGCACTCGTTGTCACGCTGAAAAACGCGGTGAAAGCGAAAAACAGCGAAACCACGATAAATCGCAACCGCCGCGCGGGATCACGCCACCATGTGACGGAAGGTTCGAGGCTAAATGCGGAAAAGCTTTCGGGCATAATCTGACATTTTATAATTACTGCGGACAATGCTTCGTCCACCTGAAGTATGATCTCCCCCATGGCTGACGTGAAATTCGAGAACGTAGAAATTCGTTACCCCGGTGCGCAAACCCCTAGCGTGCGGGACATGAACCTGCATATCGAGGACGGCGAGTTCTTGGTTCTTGTGGGCCCCTCCGGCTGTGGCAAATCCACCACCTTGCGTGCGCTGGCCGGTTTGGAGGACATTTCCGACGGCACCATCTCCATCGGCGGCAAGAACGTCACGGGCACCGAGCCCAAGGAGCGCGATATCGCGATGGTCTTCCAAGACTACGCGCTGTATCCCCACATGAGCGTTGCGGAAAACATGGGCTTCGCCCTCAAGGTGGCGAAGACCCCAAAGGCCGAAATCCGCGATCGCGTGGAGCGCGCCGCTGAGCTGCTAGGCCTGACGGAATTCTTGGACCGCAAGCCTAAAGACTTGTCCGGTGGTCAGCGGCAGCGCGTGGCTATGGGACGAGCCATCGTTCGCGAGCCACAGGTGTTCCTCATGGACGAACCCCTATCCAACCTAGACGCAAAACTTCGTGTGCAGACGCGCGCACAAATCGTTCAGCTCCAACGCGATCTGGGTGTGACCACGGTATATGTCACCCACGATCAAGTGGAAGCGATGACGATGGGGCACCGCGTGGCTGTCCTCAAAGATGGTGTTCTGCAGCAAGTCGATTCACCAAAGAAACTGTATGAACAGCCCGTGAACGCCTTCGTAGCCGGTTTCATCGGTTCCCCATCTATGAACTTGGTCAAGATCCGCGGTGCGGTAGCGGACTGGAACATCCAGACCCCCGATGGGTATGCCGATGGCAAACGGGAGATGATCGTGGGCGTACGCCCCGAAAATCTAGAGATCACCCAGGACGGCGGCATCGAGGGCGTGGTGCGCATGGTCGAGGAACTGGGTGCGGATTCATACATCTACGTGGATACAGACCACGGGCAGTTCGTGGCTCGCGGTGGTGATTCCCGCCGTGCCCCAGGCACTGGGCAGCGGGTTGGGTTACGCCCCGCCAGGGACGCTCGCATTCACTTCTTTGACGCCGAGACGGAAGCGCGGATCTAAAGGATTTTCTGCGTTCCCCCCGTTTCTCTATATTTTGCCTGACGGTTCCCTATAGTTAAGGGTTAAAAGATTGTTCGATCGGGCAATCAGAGTTGAGAAAGGCTTTCCATGGCACATCCAACCAAGAAAATGTTGGCCGTTGTCGCTGCTTCTGGTTTCATCCTCACAGCGTGCTCCGATGGCGGATCTGACAACGCGGGTGGCAACAAGGCAGGTGGTGATACCACAGGACGTGGCAACATCACCTTCGCAATGGGCCACAACGATACTGACAAACTGAAGCCAATCATCGATAAGTGGAACAAGGCCCACCCTGATGAGCAGGTCAAGCTCCAGGAGCTGGCCGGTGAAGCCGATGCCCAGCGCGATACCCTCGTGCAGTCCCTACAGGCGGGCAGCAGCGACATCGACGTCATGGCCATGGATGTGGTGTGGACCGCACAGTTCGCCGCTAACGGCTGGTTGGCGCCGTTGAAAGGTGACTTGAAGGTGGATACCTCCAAGTTCCTCAAGCCCACCGTAGAGTCCGCAACGTACAAGGACACCCTCTATGGCCTACCTCAGAACACCAATGGCCAGCTCCTGTACCGCAACACGGACAAGGTCAAAGAAGAGCCACAAAAGTGGGATGACGTTGTGGAAGCGTGTAAGAAGCTCGGCAATGAACCTTGCCTGACCACGCAACTGAAGCAGTACGAGGGCCTCACCGTAGCAACCGCCGGATTCATGTCCGGATGGGGTGGCGGAATCACCAATGATCAGGGTGAACCAAACGTCACCGATACGAAATCCCGCGAGGGCCTCCAGGCCCTGGTTGATGCGTACAAGAACAAGACCATCACCGCTGCTTCCACGGGCGCTACCGAGGAAGAAACCAACCTGGCCTTCACCGAGGGCAAGACCGCTATGGCCATCAACTGGCCATATATGTACACCAACGCCCAAGACAAGGCCTCCAAGGTTTCCGGCAAGGTTGAGGTCTCCCCTCTCGTCGGTAAGGACGGCGTGGGCGTATCCACCTTGGGTGGCTACAACAACGGCATCAACATCAACTCCAAGTACAAGGCAACGGCTCTGGACTTCATGAAGTTCATCACCAATGAGGAAAACCAAAAGTCCTTCGCTGAGAAGTCATTCCCACCAGTACTTGCATCCATCTACGATGATGCGGGTCTGCAGAAGGAGTTCCCTTACCTGCCTGCGCTGAAGAAGTCCCTAGAAAACGCAAAACCACGTCCGGCTTCGCCTAACTACGATGCGCTTTCCAAGGCCGTGCAAGATAACGCCTACGCCGCGGTGACAGGCAAGAAGTCCGTTGAGGATGCCACCAAGGACATGGAATCTGCTATCCGCAACACCAGCAGCTAACCCCCTGAGGCCACGGTGCCCGAGGTCGGGAAGCTAAATCCCAAGGCAACGGTGCCCGAGGTCGGGAAGCTGACACCCTGAGAACCCGAGGGTGAACTCTTGAAGGCCTGGTCATCAAAGTACCTCGCTAAGGTGAGCCCCCCCTTTAAGGGGGCGCAAGCACCTGCCTAGCCGGTGACACGCAGCTAGGCGGATGACCTCAACACCACAACACACTGGAAGTCGGGACTACGATCAACGCAGCCCCGGCTTTTTGTTTTGAAGTATTCGATAGTCAATGAATGGAGACCCGCTCGTGGCCCACGCGGTTCCGCACACCACAGCCTCCCCGCCTTCCACGGCATCCTCAGGTTCCCCCTCAGATGCCCCGCGTTCCGATGGCAAGCGCAAACGCGATTTCCGTCCGATCTGGCTGGTCGGCCCATCGATGGTGCTCCTTGCCATCGTCATCGGTTATCCAATTCTGCGCGCAATTTACTTATCTTTCCAGGCCAATAAGCACCTCGATCCTGAAACCGGCATGTTCGTCACCGGTGGGTTCGCCGGGTTAGATAATTACCTCTACTGGCTCAGCAACCGTTGTATGAGCCCCAGCGGAAACACGGTGACGTGCGCCCCGGGCCAGCTCGCGACCGACTTCTGGCCGGCACTGAAGATCACGATCTTCTTCGTCGTTGTCACCGTCACGTTGGAGACAATTCTCGGTTTATGGATGGCACTGGTGATGAACCGCAGCTTCTTGGGGCGCGGCCTATTGCGCGCTGCAGTGCTGGTGCCGTGGGCGATCCCCACCGCAGTCACCGCTAAGCTGTGGCAGTTCATTTTCGCGAACCAAGGCATCGTGAACTCCATTATGGGCACGCAGATTCACTGGACCACCGATCCGTGGGCCGCCCGCTTTGCAGTCATTATCGCCGACGTGTGGAAAACCGCGCCTTTCATGGCACTGTTGATCCTCGCCGGTTTGCAGATGGTTCCGCAGGGT
The DNA here is from genome assembly GCF_001806865.1 of Corynebacterium sp. HMSC28B08. Classification (NCBI taxonomy): domain Bacteria; kingdom Bacillati; phylum Actinomycetota; class Actinomycetes; order Mycobacteriales; family Corynebacteriaceae; genus Corynebacterium; species Corynebacterium sp. HMSC28B08. Next base: position 28,501 of record NZ_KV786161.1, on the reverse strand, counting down.
GTCTACGAGGCCGCGCGCGTGGATGGCGCCTCCAAATGGCAGCAATTCACCCAGATCACATTGCCGCTGATTAAGCCTGCCCTGATGGTGGCCATTTTGTTCCGAACGCTCGACGCACTGCGCATGTATGACCTGCCCGTCATTATGATCAGCGAATCCTCCAACTCCCCTACTGCGGTCATCTCGCAGCTGGTCATTCAGGATACGAAGCAGGGTAACTTCAATTCCGCTTCGGCGATGTCCACCTTGATCTTCCTGCTCATCTTTGCGGTGGCGTTCGTCATGGTGAAGTTCCTGGGCGCTGATGTCGGTGGTTCACAAGGAAGTTCGGCTGGGGGAAAGCGCAGGGCGTCGTGGTGGAAAAAGACCAAGGCGCAGCCAGTAGAACCACAGCAGGAAACCGCGACTCGTAATTCGGGTGGCGGAGCGCAAACCAACCCGGCTCTCAGCAACCCGGCCAGCCCAGCAAACCCGGCCCAGACCAACTCCGAGGAGGCCTCACGATGAATAAGGTGCGTAACTACATCGGCGTGATCTTTATCCTCGTGTGGGGCTTAGCCCCGTTTTATTGGATGGTTGTCACGGCGCTGCGACACAAGGATTACACGTTCTCCACGAACCCGCTGCCAAGCCACGTCACCACGGAGAACTTCAAGGATGCGCTGGATACCAGTGGTGGAAACGACTTTCTGGGTGCCATCGTCAACTCACTGATCATCGGGGCCGCCACCACGGCGATTGCGCTGGTCGTGGGTGTTTTCACCGCTTACGCCTTGGCCCGCGTGGATTTTCGTGGCAAGGGATTGGTCACAGGTATTATCCTGGCGGCCTCGATGTTCCCCGGCATTGCTCTGGTCACGCCCCTGTTCCAGCTGTTTTCGAACATCGGCTGGTTGGGAACCTACCAGGCGCTCATTATTCCGAACATCAGCTTCGTGCTGCCGTTGACGGTGTACACACTGACCAGCTTCTTCCGCGAGCTGCCGTGGAAACTGGAAGAAGCTGCGCGCGTGGACGGCGCCACCCGCGGCCTGGCCTTCCGCAAGGTGATCCTGCCGCTGGCCACCCCGGCACTGTTCACCACAGCGATTTTGGCGTTCATCGCCACGTGGAACGAGTTCATGTTGGCCAAGCAGCTGTCCACCACCAAGACCGAGCCCGTGACCGTTGCTATCGCCCGGTTCTCCGGTGCCAGCGCGTTCGAATTCCCCTACGCCGCCACGATGGCCGCCGGTGCGATTGTTACGGTTCCGCTGGTGATCATGGTGCTAATCTTCCAGCGCCGCATCGTTTCGGGCCTCACCGCCGGCGGGGTGAAGTAGCTCAATGTCGCAGGAGGGTTGGGGCTCCGTCGATCAACGGCCTGCTATTGATCCCGACGCCCCTCGCAAGAAACTCGCTTGGGAAGCCGCGTTGGGGTTCGTGGGATTCTTCACGGTGATGGCTATGGTCACCGCGGTATGGAACGTGTTCCGAGCTGAGCCCGCGGTCTTGCCTTCCGTGATCCTGCTGGTGCTGCTGGTAGCGCTGGTGGTGGTTTGGAAGGGTTATTCGCGGTACCGGTAGGGTCGCGGTTGTCCTGTCCCTTCCCAGAAAACGTCCGACACTGGGCTGCAGCGCCCACCACCCACGGGCCAGTTCGCCTCCCCAGAAAACGTCCAACACTAGTGACGAGGCACCCACCACCCACGCACCCAATCACACAATGTGCAGCAGAACTCTGACAAAATCACGCGTTTTTGTTGGACTTCTGCTGCACATTCGTTGTCCAGCGCGAAAACACCGGCACTGGACTGCAACACCCACCACCCACGGGCCAGTTCGCCTCCCCAGAA
>NZ_KV786161.1:0-26646 GCF_001806865.1 Corynebacterium sp. HMSC28B08 | reverse complement strand
GTTGGACTTCTGCTGCACATTCGTTGTTCAGCGCGAAAACACCGGCACTGGGCCGTTCAAGAGAACCTCCCGCCCATCCGAACTGCACCTCTGGTCGCGCCTCCCGCCCATCCGAACTGCCTCGCCGCCAACTCCTTTACAAACAGCCGACTACACACCAATCCCAATCGGCACTTCGGCATGCGGAAACAACGTCGGCGACGTAAAGCACCCGGATTCCTACCCCCCAACAACCTCACTCGCAGAGTTGATTACCCACAGCGGAACACCACCCCAAAGAACTAGATGCGGATTCTCCCGCCGAAAACCAGTTTCCCGTTGAGGTATCGCGTGAGGAAAGCGGGCGAGAAATGGCTGGTCTGCAACAACACCGCCGCCTGCGCTCCCACCGCGTGATGAACCTTGGCTGGGATACTGCGACCCCCGTTGACCACATCTAAGATTTTCTGCGCCACCTGCTGTGGTGTGTTGTGCACACCCAATCGTGTCATCCCCACCGTGCGATCTTTGGCAATCATATTAGTATTCGCATACAGCGGGAAGATACTAGAGACTAGAACCCCGCGCGCAGCCCACTCAACTTCCAAGGCCTCGGTGATACCCCGTACTGCGAACTTCGTCGCAGAATAGGTAGCCATTTCCGGCGTGCCATAAATCGCCGATGCACTGCACAAATTAACCAAATGAGCCCCGCCATCTGCGGCACTCAAGTATGGCAACGCAGCACGGGCACCGAACAACACACCTTTGACGTTCACATCAACCAGCTGGGCATCACGCTCAAAACTGCCCTGATCGGCAAAATCTCCCGCATACAGCACACCGGCATTGTTGATCAGCACGTTGATCCCGCCACCGTGGCCAGCAGCGAAATCGCGCAGCGTGTTCTGCCACGATTCCGCATCGCGCACGTCCAAGAATCCCGTGTTGATTGCCCCGCGCACACCGTTGCCTCCACCGAGTTCGCCGTTCCACTCCGCAACCCAGGCCTCTAACCGCTCCACGTCCACGTCATAAGCACCCACCTGCCAGCCCGCACGAGAAAACGTCTCAGCAATTGCACGGCCAAACCCCTGTGCGGCTCCGGTAACAACGACAGTGCCACTGGTTAGGCCACTGTTGTTGCGCTGGGCCCGATCGCTTTTATTCCGCTCCCACACGTTCTTTCCACGATTTATTAGCGCATTAAACATACCTTCGAGTATGCACCACTGGTCGACTGTTAGGGACGGGACCGGGAAACTATGCAGGAGAATAATTGAGGCAACCATACTTGCACCACGCTCGCGGCGTACTCCCTCACATAAGCAGCAGGTCGCGCTCCAACGGGGGTTACTGCGCCCACGATCTGATAACACACCTCTGGGAAAGCCCGCTGGGCACGTTGCGCATGCCACCGCGTGCGCGGGACGTGGAAATCGCTGGTCACCACGATGATCCTGTGGTCTTCGCCCATTGTTTCTCCGCCGCCTCGCTGCGCCCACGACCGGTTCGCATCGCCATGATGCTTGCTGACTTGGCACTTTTTACCCGACTGGTCATGGGTCTGGCTTTGCTTGCCCGACCTCTCCCGTGTCCAATGGTCCAGCAGCATCCGCGTGCTATTGACCAAGTTCTCTTCCGTACTGGTCGCCAGCTGCTCCTGCAAAACCACCCACCCCGCCCCGGGGACCCCCAGCTGCGCTTCCTCCAGCAAATACCTAGCCATGGCCGAGGCCTCAGAGCACGGCTCATCCGCCCCCTGTCCCCCACTTACGATCAGCACCCCGCGGTCCTGAGCGCCCTCCTGCCCCGCCATTCCGCCAGCCACCGTATCTAACCGACGTGCCACCTGCACCCCGCGGTCCTGGAAGTTTTTCTCTGCCGCGTGACCACTGGCCGTGGCATCCAACCGCCGGACCACCTGCACCGCGCGGTCCAACCGCCGCGCTAGCACCGGGCTCGGCCGATCCCCCGTAAGCCCCGCCCCCAACACAATGATCGCGTCCGCAGCTTCCACCTGCCAGTCGCTGATGGCCGCCTCACTCCCCAATTCTTTGGTCGACGCCACGCCCTTCACCACGAAGCGCGCAAAATGGTTCACCAGACCCAACCACGCAAGGCTTCCGGCCCCACCCAGGGCGCGAACGGGTCGGGACGAGGAGGCGTCGAAACAAAAGACCGCCGCACCCCACCCCCAGCTCAGCAATGCCCCCGCAGTGCCCACCGACAACACGTGAGCCACAGCGCGTGGCATGCTCGACCGCAATTGCGGCAGGTAGAAGCGCCACACCGCGGCATAACTGGCCGCACTTGTGAGCACACCCGGCAGCAACCACCGGGTCGGGTGCAGCGCGACCATCGTGCCCCATCCCGTCGCAACCAACACGGGACCGAGACAGCGGACTAACAGACGGCGGATGCTAATTCCCCAACAGCTTTTGCTGTAGCTTACGATCCTTTTCCAGGACCTGGTCGCGCATATCTGCCTGGTAATCGACCATCTGCTGCATGAGGGCAGCATCGGCGACGGCGAGGGTGCGCACCGCCAACAAACCCGCGTTCTTGGCGCCATCGATGGAAACGGTAGCGGTCGGCACACCTGCGGGCATCTGCACGATGGACAACAAGGAATCCAACCCATCGAGGTTGCCCAACGCACGTGGGATACCGATGACCGGAAGCGGAGTGGCCGCCGCCACCATTCCCGGTAAGTGAGCCGCGCCGCCAGCACAAGCGATAATTACTTTGATGCCCCGGGTGTGGGCCTCGCGAGCGTAATCCAACATCCGCTCCGGCGTGCGGTGGGCGCTAACCACACCAACTTCCATGGGGATATTGAATTCCGCGAGGACCTCGGCCGCGGGCTGCACCGTAGGCCAATCGGAATCCGAGCCCATGACAATGCCCACGAGCGGGCCGTTATGGGACTTGGGGTTGTTCATGTTCTGCGCATTGTTGTTATCAGTCATGGTTTCGCATTCACCTTCGTCGTTGTCCATGGCGCGATGTTGGGGTTTAACCCTTGTCTATCGCCTGGTTATTCCACCCAGCCGTCAGCCCATTGCGCCGAGACCAAGAATTGTGCGGCCAAACGGGCCTCTCGGCGCAGCTCTGTAGCGGTCTGCCCCGGGGCACTCGTCATGTTCACGTGACCGATCTTGCGGTGTGGCCGCCAGTCTTTGCCGTACATGTGGATCTTGGCCTGTGGGAAACGCGCCCACACCATATCCATTCGCTGGTGCATGGGCATCTGCGGATCTTGTTCCCCACCCAGCACGTTGGCCATCACCGTGTACTCAGCTAGGGGCGTGGTCCGCCCCAATGGGCGATCCAACACGGCCCGCAAGTGCTGTTCAAACTGGCTTGTCACGCACCCATCCTGGGTCCAATGGCCGGTGTTGTGGGGGCGCATGGCCAACTCATTGACGATGATGGTTGGCTGGCCGACTTCATCGACGGTTTCAAACAGCTCTACCGCCAGCACACCCGTCACGCCCAATTCGCGGGCCACCATGCGGGCTAACTCCTCAGCTTCGTGCAAAATCGCGCTTTCAGTTTCCGGGGCGGGTGCAACGGCCTCCACGCAGATGCCGTTTTCCTGAACACTTTCCACCACGGGCCAGCTGGCGATCTTTCCGCCGGGAGTGCGGGCAACCATGGCGGACAACTCGCGCACCAGTTGCACCTTCATCTCGGCCATGAGCGGCACGTCCTGGGCCAGCAGGTCGATCACCAGGTCCTTGGCTTCTGCCACGGTTTCCGGGAACCATACTCCCTTGCCGTCGTATCCACCACGACAGGCCTTGAGGCATACTGCGCCCTTGGTGGCCTCGAAGAATCCCTCGATGTCCTGGGCACTCGTAATTTCCAGGAATGGCGGGACGGGCGCGCCCAATTCGCGCAGTTTCTTGCGCATGACCAGTTTGTCCTGAGCGTGGATCAACGCGCTGGGCTGTGGTTGAACGTTCAGTCCCGCGTTGATCAGGTCATCGAGGAACTCGTTCGGTACATGCTCGTGGTCAAACGTGACCGCCGCGGCATCGCGGGATACTTCCTGAACGTGATCCCGATTGGTGTAATCCCCCAACACCACGTCAGCGCTGATCTGAGCTGCCGACGCATCCGGGGTGCTAGCCAACACGCGTGCCGATAGCCCCAGCTCCACTGCCGCGTGCTGCATCATGCGCGCCAGCTGGCCATCACCGATGATCGTCACTAGAGGTGCACCCGGCGCGTGCGCACTTCCCCTCGATAGCGACCAATCCGCACGCGGCTGGTCCGGCGCGCCCCCACGGCCGTCTTTGAATGCGGCCGGGTAATCGGAAGAAGTGTTCTGGTCAGCGGTTTCAGCAGTGTTCGTCACGGATCCCAACTATAGTGCCCAGCCCCGACAACACCGAAACTAAAACTGGCCAATCTGGTTGCGCAAAAGCTTGGTGAATTTTTTGGCATACGGGACTTGCCGAAGCACCACCGGCATCCGCGTTCCCGCCACGTACACGGATACTTCTTGCCCCCGGTGGCGGGCATCCACGATGTGCCCCAGTGGCACCTGGGCGATTTCACTGCGCAGGTGCCCTGTGGCGGTGATTAATCGTTGGTCAGTGAGCACCATGCGGGACCGTTGCCGAAATACCAAATGCCTAATACATCGACGCCACGCCAAAATCACCCACAACACTAGCAGTGCTCGCCGCCCCCAGACTAAGGAAATCAGGGTGTCATTCTGTGTTAAATCACCAGCCCTCGTGAGGGGGTTCGGTTCGAAACCGAGGATCTGTACCGATTGGCTGGCAAGGTGCCCATCAATCAACCCGATGGCCATCCAGATCAATCCGGTAATAAGGATCAGTTCCACGATCGGAAAGAATGCCGACCGCCTACTGGGCGATAGCTCTGCCAGGATGACCTCGTCTGGTTCAAACCGCACTTTTGCCATTAGGCGTAACCCCATTCAGACGTGCGGGAATTATCGACGTCGGTGGCGCGGAGGTGCTCGACATCCCCCGCCGCTACCGTCAACCGTTGTCCGACCGCAATGGGGCGCGTACCCTCGTGGGCTTCCACCTTGATGATCAATTCACCGGATTTATCTAGGTCTTCGGCGATGCCCGTGACGAATTCATCCCCCGGCAGGAACGCCTTCACCCTGCTTCCGATGGTGGCTGACAACTGCCGGTACCGGCCGATGACTGCCTCGGGGGCGCCACCCAGTTGGGTGAAGCGCTCCACATCGCGTGCCAAGTTATCCAGAATGTGGAATACAACGTCTTCGCGTTCTGGCAGTAGCGTGTGGTTGTCTCCCGCCGGGTCGGCAAGTGCATTCGGCCCAGCGGCCGCTCGGGCCTGCTCAGCCCGCTCTCCCTCTAAAGCAATACTCGTCGCGTGCGCCACCGGGAGCTCCTCGGTAGTCAGGTCATAATTCACACCAAAGCCCAAGACCACGACGGCTTCCTTCAACAGCGGGCTAGCCTGCCTTCCATTGACTGCGCTAGCTTCCACATTCGCAGCCTCCACCAAGATTCCGGCGAGCTTGCGCCCTTCCACTAACACGTCATTAGGCCATTTCAGCTCGGCGGGCAAACGCCGCCCGGCCACCTCACTGGCCTCACGCACACCTTGGGCAATCGCCATGCCCGTCAACAGCGGCAGCAGACCCATACTATCGGCGTGGATTCCATACAACCGCAGCACCACGGAGGCGATGATTTGCGAATGCTTGGGTGCCGTCCATGACCTGCCCATGCGACCGCGCCCAGCCAGTTGTTCCTCGGCCAGCAGCACGCTCAGATGCGCTACCTGCCCGGACTGGTTATAAAAGTTGAATGTTTTTTTGCCGGTTCCCCCGCTCGCACCACCGGGGCGCTCTGCCCTAACGGCTTCGACGAGGTCCGTGTTCGTGGAGCCCGTGGCGTCGGTAAAGAAAGGGGTAAAGCCGATCGCGCGTAGCCGTTCCCCCAGAGAGGCGGCACTCAGAGCACGCCGGGAGATGCCACGATCATGGCCAGCTGTTGGGGTGTCCATGCTCAACACAGTAAACTATCGCGCATGACTGCCTCCACGGACTCTACAAAACCGGACATGTCGACCACGGCTGGGAAGATTGCCGACCTGCGCAATCGCCTGACCGAGGCGCGAACCCCCATGGGTGAGGATTCCATCCGCGAGCGCCACAGCGCGGGCCTTTTGACCGCCCGCGATCGTGTGGAGGCATTGTTGGATGCGGACAGCTTCGTGGAAATCGATGCGCTGGCCCGCCACCGCGCCACCGCGTACGGCTCCGATAAGTCTCGGCCGCTCACCGACGGCGTAGTTTCCGGCCACGGCACCATCGACGGTCGTCCCGTGTGCGTTTTCTCGCAGGACAGCACCATTTTTGATGGACAGCTAGGCGAAACCCACGGCGAGAAAATCCTCAAGGTTATACAGTTGGCCCTCAAATCGGGCACCCCACTGATCGGTATTTACGAGGGCACCGGCGCGCGCCTTAAAGAGGGCGTGGCCGCGTTGGAGTATTTCTCCCGCATCCTTTCCCTGCAAAACCAGGCCTCGGGCGTGATTCCCCACATCGCCGTGGTGGCTGGTGCTGTATCGGGCCTGACTGCTCACAACGTTGCCTTGGCTGATGTGGTCGTGGAGGTCGCACAGGCGGGCCAGGTTTCGCTTGCTGCCGGTGCTGGTAGTTCTTTATCCGACGCCACGTCGGGCACGGCCCACGTTCAGGCCGAAGATGATCGGGCTGCGCTCGATCTGGTGGCTGATGTGCTTAGCTACTTGCCGTCCAACAACCGTGCCTTGCCCATTCGCGAGGACGAGGACGAGCGCCAGCCAGCGGCCGAGAACGCGGACCTCAACACCATCGTTCCGGACGAGGCCGCGCAGGCGTACTCCATGGCTACGGTCGTGGAGAACATTGTGGATGGTGGCAGCTTCCTCGGGTTACAAACCCAGTTCGCACCGCACATGTTGACTGGTTTCGCTCGGATTGATGGTCGCAGCGTGGGCATTATCGCCAACCAGCCCGATCAAGGTGCCGGGGCGATCGATATCGATGCTGCGGAAAAGGCCGCGCGGTTTATTCGGTTCTGTGATGCGTTCAACATCCCTCTAGTGACGTTCGTGGATTCGGCAGGTTTCACGCCCGATACCGATGGTGCTGGGCTGGTCCGCAAGACCGCCAAGCTGTTCGCCGCCACGGCGGAGGCCAGCGTGGGCAAAATCGCGGTCGTCACTCGCAAGGCTTACGGTTCCGCATATTTGGCAATGGGCGCAAAGCGCATGGGAACGGACCTAGTGTTTGCATGGCCAACCGCCGAAATTGCTGTGGCTGAGTTGGATGCCCTAGTAGTGGCAACGGGCAAGGATGAAGCCAGGATCACAGAAGATCAGATCAACCCTTACGCCGCCGCTGAACGCGGTTTGGTAGATGCCGTGATCGCCCCGGCCGATACGCGTAAGCAGATCGCCGATGGCCTGCTGCTCCTGGAGCGCAAGGCCGAGGATCGCTACCCACGCAAGTACAGCAACATTCCTTTCTAAAGGGGCATATTGATGACCGAGGATTCAAAGAACACTCCTGCCCAGGAGCACACGGACCAGGCGCCCAGTGGTCAGATGCCCAGTGATCAGGCGCCTGCTGGCCAATCTCAGCCAGACCAGCGCCCATCCGCCCAACGCACGTCAAACGATCTCCAGCTGGAGCAAAGGGCGGCTAGGCAGAAGCAAACGCACCAGCGCCTGCACCGCGCACACTACGAAGTCATCAAAGGCAGTCCAGATGATGCTGCTCTGACCGCACTCGATGAGGTGTTTCAGTCCGTAGCGGACCGCGCGGCTCACATTCAGGCTGGGAAAAAGCCCAACACGCGGGGTCGCTATGGTTTGCCAGAAGCAGGCCAGCGGGGCCGCACCGGCGCTCCCCTGCACCCGAATCCCATTGCATTCCGAAATTCCTAACGGGTGTGTTGAGCGTGGCGTCGAGTAAAGAAAGCTACCTCCACCCCCACAACCCGCAGGCAGCCGCAGGCCAGCGACTTCAGGTGGTCCTGGCTAGTACGTCACCCTCGCGGCTGAGTATTTTGCGCTCGGCCGGGGTGGACCCCATCGTGATCGCCAGTGGTGTAGACGAAGATGCGGTGGTTGCGGATCTTCGGACCCGTGTGGGGGAACCATCGCCGAAAGACGTGGTGGCGGCACTGGCTGAAGCTAAAGCGCAGGCAGTGGTTGACGAGCTGCGTGCGGATTCTCCGGTCGCGGCCGCGTTGACGGGACCGGCGGTCTTAATTGGTGGCGATTCCATGTTGCTGATCGATGGGGAACTGCAGGGGAAACCGCACACTGCTGAGGAAACTGTGAAGCGGTGGCGTAACCAGCGCGGAAAAATGGCCGAGCTGCTGACGGGGCATGCGGTGTTCTATTTGCCGGCGCGGGCAGAGCGACAACAATCAGGGCCGGTAGATGCTGTGACTCAACAGGCAAAACCGGTAGATACTGCGACGCAACAAGCAGGGCCGAAAGATACTGTGACTCAACAATCAGGGCCGGTAGATACTGTGACGCAACAGGCTGAGGCCGCGGGCGCTGCGCCGCCAGAAACCGCCACGGCGGGTGCAGGATATTCCCCACACCCCACCTCCACGGCAAAGCTTCTGTGGCGCCAGGATCCCTACGTGGAGGTATCCACCACCACGCTGCACTTTGCGAATGCCAGCGATGCTGATATTCACGCCTATGCCGCTACCGGCGAGCCTTTCGGATGCGCCGGAGCTTTCACGCTGGAAGCTCTCGGCGGGTGGTTTATCGATCGGATTGAAGGTGATCCGTCTAGTGTCATTGGGCTATCGCTTCCGGTGGTGCGCCGGGCACTCGAGCACTTCGGCTACTCGGCGCAGGCCACATGGAACCGGGGTTAGCCTTAACACCCGGCCCTCAACGTAGCCTGTAGGTCTGGCGCTCCGCGCCAATACTTAAACGTTAGCTTCCCAGCCCACACGCCCCGAGCACCCCTAACGCCAACGCTAGCGCTGCTCGATCGGAATAACCTCGCGCTGCTCTGGACCGTTGTATTCGGACAGCGGACGTATCAGAGAATTATTACTGTATTGCTCCACGATGTGTGCGGTCCACCCGGCCACACGCGCGATGACAAACAGCGGGGTAAAGAAGTCCACGGGGAAGCCCAGCAGGTGGTAGGCCGGTCCCGCTGGGAAATCGAGATTGGGTTTGATACCGGTGCGGGCGTCCATCGTCGCCGCCATCTTTTCATAGATCTGCACCCACTTCGCACCGTTATGGCGTTCGGCCAACGCGCGGAAAGACTTTTCCATCGACGGCACGCGACTATCGCCTTTTTTGTACACGCGGTGGCCGAATCCCATAATCAGGTCCTTGTTATCCAACGCGTTGTTCACCCAGCCTTCGGCCTTCGCCGGATCGTCGATCTCCAGCATGGTGTGCATCACGAACTCGTTGGCGCCGCCGTGCAGCGGCCCCTTCAGCGCACCGATGGCGCCGGTAATCGCGGAGTACACATCCGAGCGTGTGGAGGTAATCACACGCGAGGTAAACGTGGATGCATTAAAGGAGTGTTCCGCGTACAGGATCAGGGACTTCTCGAAGTCGCGCACGTCCTCCGGGTTCGACGCCGGCGAATCCTCTCCCGTACCGAACACCATAGACAGTAGGTTCTCGGCCACTCCCTTATTTGAATCGGGGGCCATAATGTCTTTACCTTGACGCCGACGAATATCCATGGCCAGCGCCATGGGCAATTGGGCCAGCAAGTTATGGCCGACGTGGGTGATGTGGTCCGCGTCTGGGGTGAAGTGCTCTTTGTCTTTGGTTCCCATGTACGACACGGCTGTGCGCATCACATCCATGGGATGGCAGTCGGTCGGTAGGGAGTGGATGAGGCTGATCAAGCCGGGATCTAGGCAACGATAGGACCGGCCACGCTGGTTGAATTCGTCCAGTTGTTCCCGCGTGGGCAATTCGCCATTCCACAGCAGGTAGAAGACTTCTTCGAACGAGCAGTTTTCAACGAGGTCCTGCACAGCGTAACCGCGGTAGGTCAGCGAGTTGGTCTCTGGCATCACTTTGGATACGGACGTGTAATCCGCAATCACTCCGTATAGGCCTTTGCGTACTTCTGGGGTGGTACTCATGATTGTCCTCCTAGAAATTGGACGGGGTTGTGGGATAGAGACCGCGCTTTAAAAAATCCCGCGAGGAATCTGCGGTGCACGGTTCAAGACGTCCGGCGAGAATGTGACAGTGAGCTGTCCTAGGTCCTCGGCAGAAAGATCCGCGGTATTCTCCGCTGCTTCAATGAAGCGATCCTGCTCCTTGTCATCAACTAGGCCCTCGGCCAAGATGCGGAACTTCCGGATGTAGTCCTCGCGTTCGAAAGGGCGCGCCCCCAGCGGGTGGGCATCGGCAACGGCAAGCTCTTCGTCGAAGACCGTGCCATCACGCAAGGTAATAACCGCCCGGGCTCCAAACGCCTTTTCGGTGGGATCCTCCGAGTGGTAGCGGCGGGTCCACTCCGGGTCCTCCACGGTGGAGATCTTCTTCCACAACTCCCCGGTTTCGGGCCGCCGCGCGCGCTCGGGCGCATAGCTGTCTTCGTGGTGCCACGTGCCGTCTTCCAGTGCTACGGCGAAAATGTACATCACGGAGTGGTCCAGAGTTTCGCGAGAAGCAGTGGGGTCAAACTTTTGAGGATCCCCAGAGCCCGTGCCGATCACGTAGTGCGTGTGGTGACTGGTGTGCAAAACGATAGATTCCACTTGGTCCAACACCGCGCGCAGGTCCCCGTTGCCGTGCGCTTCCAACTGCTTGCGCATGCTGCGGGCCAGATCGATTGGCGCTTGGGATTGGTATTCCGCGGAGTGTTCCTTGGTATACGTGTGCAGGATTGCACGCTTTGGCTCCCCCACCTCTGGAAGTGGCACGGTGTACTCCGCATCCGGCCCGTCCAGCATCCAAGCGATCACACCGTCTTCGCCTTCCCAAATCGGCGCCGGTGCACCCTCCCCGCGCATAGCACGGTCAACCGCTTCAATCGCCATCTTTCCCGCGAACGCCGGCGCGTGAGCCTTCCACGAGCTAATGAGGCCCTTCCGGGACTGCCTCGTTGCCGTCGTGGTGTGCAGTGCCTGCCCCACTGCTTGATAAATCGTTGGGATGTCCAGGTTCAACAGCGTGCCAAGCCCCGCTGCCACCGATGGGCCCAAGTGCGCGACGTGGTCGATCTTGTGCTTGTGCAGGCAAATCCCACGTACTAGGTCCACTTGAATTTCATAGCCCGTAGCGATGCCACGGATCAGCTCCGAACCCCCCAGCCCCAGATCCTTGCCACGGTGCTGCGCGACGGCGAGGATAGCCGGGATGTTGTCCCCGGGGTGAGAGTATTCCGCTGCTAGGAACGTGTCATGAAAATCCAATTCGCGGACGGCCACCCCGTTTGCCCAAGCAGCCCATTCGGGGGACACGTGGGCGTCGACACCAAAAACCGTCGAGCCCCCGCCGCCTTCTGGGGCACGGTGAGCAAGCGCCTGCGACCTGGCACTACTTACTGGCCTTCTTAGTACCGACGCCACGGCGACCGCGGCATTGTCGATGATCCGGTTAATGACCATGTCGGCGACGGGTTGTTCCACGGCAACGGGATCCGCGGCAACGTTCGCAATTTTGTGCGCGAGGTGTTCGCTGAGGGGGAAATCGTCAGCGGATTTCCGAACCCGCACGGTGTGGTCGAGCATAAAACAACCTTCCCAACAGAAAATGTTTTGGCTTGAAAGTGATATAGGACACGTTAGTCAAAATTTTTCGGCGGGAAGGTTAAGTTGGGAAATCTAATGCCGCGAACAGCAAGAAAAAGGAGCTTGGCTCACTTAGCCTGAGCTTCCTCGATGCGCTTAATAGCCTCCTCGGCCACCAGCTGCTGAATGCCCATATCCAGCTCGGAGGTGAAACCCACACAAGAGCAGTTGATCTCGCCCAGCACGTAGGTATCGGAACCATCTTCCGCATCGGCCAGCATGAAGTCCGCAGTCCAGATCAACGGAATGTTATCGCCACCGAGCTTTTCGGCGATGACAGGACGGGCATCCGCGAACATATCAATAAGGTCCTGCCACGCTTCAGGCTTGTCGTAGGTGTACTTTGCGCCGGAGAACAGCGTTGCGGAGAAATTGTCGCCGCCTTCCGCTGGCTTCTTATGAACCACGAACACTGGGTGCGGGCCGACCAGCAGGATTCGAATTTCGCCCTCGACGATGCGAGGCATGAAACGCATGTCCACCAGCATGCCGTTATCGCCGACGATGTACTGGTCGCAGAAATCCATGAAGTCACCGAGTTCGCGGATCTCCGTGTGATTATCTACAGCTTCCGTGCACTTGAGCATGGTATCCAACGGCAGCGCCGTGCCTGGCTCGACAGACTTGGCAAGGTCCTTGTCCTGCAGCTGCACGCGCCAGATGCCCGAGCCGGTGGAACCACGGTTCTGCTTGAGCACGCGCTCGCCGTAGGAAAGGGAGGTGGGGAAGGTCTCGTGGAAGCTATCCACGTCGTAGTAAGCCGCAGTATCCTCTGGCACCAAGTCGGTGGAATTGAGCTTGACCAGTGCATCCTTGGCGCCGTAGCTGATCATTTCCGCAGGGGTGGACATACCAACAAGGCCAGACTCACTGAGTTTGGTGAGCATCTCGAAGTAGCCCTTTTCGCCACCTGGGATGTGACCGGGGTTTACGCGGGAGATGTAGCCGTCGTAGTTGTTGCTGACCTCGTCAAAGATTTCATCGACCTTTTCAGGATCGAAGTAGACAACTTCAGCGCCCCACCCTTTATCTCGGATTGCATTGACGATTGGCATGGTGTCACGACGATGCCCATCCTCACCTTTGTCATTACCACCGCGGACTTCGAATACAACAATGTTCTTGTGCACGAAAGGCCCCTTTCAGTCAATTCTCAGCCTTCACCCGTTATCCTATTTGCCGTTAGACTCGGTTCGCGCGTCGAAAACCTAGTAGACCTCACCCCTATTGCACCCCTACGAGTGGTGCGCGTTACATCAACTAGTGACCGGAGGACACAACCGTGGGAATTCCCGAAGATCCCAGTAAACATTTGCAGCAGTATGCTCACCCAAACAAGCTGGTCACGAGCGCTTGGCTGGGTGCGAAGCTGGGAACACCGGGGCTCAAAGTGGTCGAAAGCGATGAGGAACGCCAGCAGTATGACATTGGGCACATTCCCACTGCAGTGCGCATGAATTGGGCCACGGAGCTCGGTGCCCCAACCACCCGGGACATCATTTCGGCAGAACAATTTGGCGCGTTGATGGATACCAAAGGAATTACCCCCGACGATACGGTGGTGATCTACGGTGACCAGTCAAACAAGTGGGCGCTTTACACCCTGTGGATCTTCGAGCACTACGGCCACCGGGATGTCCGCCTTCTCGACGGCGGACGCGATGCCTGGATGCAAGAGGAAAAGGAAACCAGCTACGACGTTCCGGTTGCCACCACGGAAGGTTACGGCGCCAAGATGGGTGAGCATGACCCTACGCGATTGCGGATCTTCGTCGACGAGTTGAAAACCAACCTAGAATCCTTCCAGATCCTTGATCTGCGCGGACCGGAGGATTACACGGGCTTGAACCAGGATTCACGCTGGTCACGGCATGGCCATATCCCGGGTGCGATTAATCACAGCATTGGTCGCAGTCTGTTTCCCAACTCACGCTTTCGCCAGATCGAGGAGCTTCGGGAAGTCCACGCGGATTTGGACCCACATGCTCCCACCGTGGTCTATTGCAACGATGCCGCCACCGCAGCTCAGCAGTGGTTTGTTCTCACTCATCTGCTGGGATGGAAAGATGTGCGCGTCTATGACGGTTCCTGGGTGGAGTGGGGCAACATGATGCGCATGCCCATCAGGCGCTAATCCCCATTCTTGCCCGCGTTTCCATCGCGATCATTGGGCGCACCAAAAGCTGTGGTGCCGTAATGAAACCCGGCACACCGTTACATCACGCTTGCTTTGTTCGATGGAATGCGTAGTAGTTTTGATAGAGCACTTTTTAACCATCTCGCAACTAAAATTTCGCAGTATTGCAACGACGTCGGAGGAATGAACAAGGTGACGCAGACAGGAAGCAAGATCTCCAAGGTACTCATCGCCAACCGAGGTGAGATTGCGGTCCGCGTGATCCGCGCTACCCGTGACGAGGGAATTGCTAGCGTTGCCGTGTATGCAGAACCCGATGCGGACGCGCCTTTCGTTCGCATGGCCGATGAAGCTTTCGCCCTCGGTGGCAACACATCGGCAGAGTCCTACCTCAGCATCGAAAAGATCCTCCAGGCAGCCAAGGATTCGGGCGCAGATGCCATCCACCCCGGTTACGGTTTCCTGTCCGAGAACGCAGACTTCGCCCAAGCCGTACTGGACGCCGGCCTAACGTGGATTGGCCCCAGCCCAGAGGCCATTTCCGCTTTGGCCGACAAAGTCACGGCCCGCAATATCGCAATGAAGGTGAACGCTCCCCTCACCCCCGGCACGAAGGAACCTGTCAAGGACGCAGCGGAAATCCAAGCCTTCGCCGAGGAACACGGTTTACCCATCGCAGTCAAAGCCGCATTCGGTGGCGGCGGCCGCGGTATGAAAGTTGCCTACACGATGGAAGAGATCCCCGATCTCTTCGATTCGGCCACCCGTGAAGCTATCGCCGCCTTCGGTCGCGGTGAGTGCTTTGTCGAGCGCTACCTGGACCGCGCCCGCCACGTTGAAGCACAGGTTGTAGCCGATCAGCACGGCAATGTTGTCGTGGCTTCCACTCGAGATTGCTCCCTGCAGCGCCGTTTCCAGAAGCTCGTTGAGGAGGCCCCTGCCCCATTCCTCACCGACGAGCAGAACGCCCGCATTTACGAATCTGCCAAAGCGATCGTAAAGGAAGCTGGTTACTACGGCGCCGGCACGGTGGAATACCTGGTCGGCAGTGACGGCATGATCAGCTTCTTGGAGGTCAATACGCGACTGCAGGTGGAACACCCCGTCACGGAACAAGTCACTGGCTGGGACTTGGTGCGCGAGCAGTTCCGCATCGCCGAAGGCAAGGAGCTTTCTCGGCTCACTGATCCAGAGATCCACGGCCACTCCATTGAATTCCGCATCAACGGGGAGGACGCGGCGTCGGGATTTATGCCAGCCCCAGGCCGTGTCAACCGCTACCAAGAGCCCGCGGGCCCAGGTATTCGTTTGGACTCAGGGATCGAAGAGGGCACCGTTATTGGTGGACAATTCGACTCGATGCTGGCGAAGCTGATCGTCACGGGCGCCACACGCGAAGAGGCAATCGCGCGGTCCGCACGCGCACTCGATGAGTACATCGTGGAAGGTTTGCCGACCGTGCTGCCATTCCACCGTGCGATGATGCAGGATCCGGCATTCACCGCCACTGATGGTAACTTTCGCGTGTACACCCGGTGGATCGAGGAGGAATGGGAGAACACACTCCCGGAGTATGCCGAAGACACCACCGCGGATAACGACAGCGATGTAGTGCAGCTGCCCAAGCAGAAAGTTGTTGTCGAAGTCGACGGCCGACGGATTGAGCTGCTAGTTCCCGGTGAGCTTTTGCACACAGGCGCCCAGTTGCGCCGTTCCAAGCGCCGCCGTGGCACCGCGGGACAAATCGCAATTACTGGCGATACCGTGGCCTCCCCTATGCAAGGAACCGTTATCAAGGTGATGGTCGGCGAGGGACAGCAGGTCAACGAGGGCGATACGATCCTGGTTCTGGAAGCCATGAAGATGGAAAATGCCGTGAAGGCACATAAGAGCGGTGTAGTATCAAACCTTTCGGTGGTCGCCGGGGCGGCGGTCACGAAGAACCAGGCTTTGCTAGATATCGCGGACGAGTAGGTCACCTAACCCAAGCCTCCCAGCGGGTCTGGCCACAAACTCAGCCATCGACCCCTTGCCAGCCCTGCCGTAATGAGCCAAGCGGGCGAGCCTTGCCAGCCCTGCCGTAATGAGCCAAGCCGGCGAGCCCTGCCAGCTCTGCCAGCCCTACCAGAGCGCAAAGATTCCATAACTCGCGTAAGACGCCAGTTAAATCTGCTAATTCTAGAATTTTTTTGACGCATTTAGCTGAGGCCATCACTCAGATTTCCTGTTAATATATTAAGAACCGCAATCGTTCCACAGGATTTCCGAGGAACGGTCGCTAACCATGTCCACCGACCGCCAATCTGAAAGGCCGAATAATGGAAACGCGCAGGCGCTCAAGCAAACTGCCACTCATCTTGGGCGGAATACTCCTCGCCATCGGCGTAATTTCCGCCATCATCAGCGCAACCAGCGTATCCAGTTTGGACAAGCCCCAGGATGTCTCGGCGGGTAAGACATACTACCTTTTGGGCGATAAGTCCTCCATCAACGCCCAGAATTGTGCGTTGAAGAGCGAGAACGACACAACCGAACCTCCGGTATCCCTCATCTCAAACAGCGAAAACAAGATCCCTGATGACGGTAAGATCAAGGACATCTCCCTGCCTCTAACTCCCTCTAAGGGCGTCGTTGTCACGATGGAGTTCTCTAAGGACATTAAGGGCCTCACCTACAAGTGCGACACCGGCCAAACGTACATCTCCTCCAAGTCCGGCAGCACCCTCAACGTACTTCGTTGGCTGACGATGGCAGGTGTGCTTGCCGGATTACTCCTGATCTTGAGCAGCTTCATTCCGCGCAAGAAGGACGAATCCCAAGAACACGTGGACGCAGACGAGCACCACAACACCACCGGTAATTCGTACGAAAACGCCCACCCCGACGATAACTCGTACGAAAACGGCCACTCCGAAGACAATTTGTACAAAAACGCCCACTCCGACGATAACTCGTACAAAAACGGCCACTCCGAAGACAATCACGTCGACCGCAACAACGAACACAAGCACTTCTAAAACACCAGTCGGCGCTACCTGAGGCACAGCGTGGCGTCGAGTATCCTAGGCAGCCGTGGAAAAAATCGCGCAGCACGTCACTGACCAGATCACAAAGTGGACTCATGGCCGCCGTGGCTACATCATGGCGATAGACCAAGGCACAACGTCTACCCGCTGCATTATTTTCGACGCCGAGGGCCGCATCGTCTCTACTAGTCAGTTGGAGCACGAACAAATCTTCCCCCGTCCGGGCTGGGTAGAACACGACCCCGATGAAATCCGGCGAAACGCCCGTCGCGTCATGGCTGACGCGGCCGCAGAAGTAGATATCAATACCGACGACATTGCCGCAGTTGGCATCACTAACCAACGCGAAACAACAATCATCTGGGACCGCACGACAGGCAAACCCGTCTACAACGCCATCGTGTGGCAGGATACACGCACAGATGACATCATCTCTTCCCTCACCGAAGAGGAAAAAGAGCTGTTCCGCACCCGCACCGGCCTGCCGGCATCCACATACTTCGCGGGCCCGAAGATTCGGTGGATCCTCGATAACGTTGAAGGTGTTCGCGAACGCGCGGAAGCCGGAGAACTAGCCTTCGGAACCATCGATTCCTGGCTGGTGTGGGAACTCACCCGCGGATCGCGTCGCTCCCCCTCGAGCTCCCGAGAAACAGCCCAGCACGTCACCGACGTCACCAACGCATCGCGCACCATGCTCATGGATTTGAAAACCCAAAAGTGGGATCCCGAGCTGTGCAAGATTCTTGGCATCCCCATGGAGTTGTTGCCTCAGATCGTGAGCTCGTCAGAAGTCGTGGGACGGGTACGGCGCAACGGCCCGGTCAAGGGCATTCCCATCGCCGGCATCCTCGGCGACCAACAAGCGGCAACCTTTGGGCAGGCGTGCGTAGAACCAGGCGAGGCCAAAAACACCTATGGCACCGGCAACTTCATGCTACTGAACACGGGAGAAGTGCCCCAATGGTCCGAACATGGGCTCATTACCACCATCGCCTACCGGCTGGGCAACCACCCCGCGGTATATGCGCTGGAAGGTTCTATCGCCGTCACTGGCTCCCTAGTGCAATGGTTAAGGGACAACCTCGGATTCTTTAACCGGGCCGATCAAATTGAAGCGCTAGCTCGATCCGTCAAAGACAACGGCGGCTGTTATGTGGTCCCAGCATTCTCCGGATTACTTGCACCCCGCTGGCGCCCGGAAGCACGCGGGGTTATCGCTGGGCTAACGCGGTATGTCACCAAGGCACACATCGCGCGGGCAGCATTGGAAGCCACCGCATACCAAACGCGCGAAGTGGTTGAGGCGATGAATAAAGATTCGGGAGTGGAACTGACTAGCCTGCGCGTGGACGGAGGCATGGTGGTCAACGGATTGTTGATGCAATTCCAAGCTGATCAACTGGGTGTGCCGGTTACAGTTCCGGAAATAACTGAAACCACCGCTCTAGGTGCCGCCTATGCTGCTGGTTTGGCGGTGGGTTTCTTCCGCGACCTGGCCGAGATCCGCAGTCTGTGGCAGGAAAAGAAAACATACACGCCGGAAATGTCCCAAGAGGACCGGGATGCTCTTTATGCACGGTGGAATGATGCGGTGGAACGAACTTATAACTGGGCCTAAGTGTAATCCCCTATTTTGCGATGTACGTAGGTCTATACGTAGTAATTCTCCCTCGTCATGAATTAGGCTAAACGATATGTCCACTCCCGCGCAGTTCCCCCACGATCCCCGTTTCCCTTCGCAGCCTGTACCGAATTCCAATCCTGGGTTCGCTCAGCCGTACAGGGCGGGGCACTCGTCGGTGCCGGGGTTGCGGATCAGCGACCAGGACCGGCAGCAGGCACTGGAGGCCTTGGGGTCCCACTTCGCCGAGGGACGTTTGCAGCTCGATGAATACGAGGAGCGAGCTTCCTTGGCTGCAGAGGCGACCACGGCTGATGACCTCAACGCGCTGTTTGTGGACCTTCCTGCATTGAAGCCCAATGCCCCTCTCATGCCCATGTACTCCGCCTCCGAAGTAGAGCGTGCCCGGATCAACGGTGGGCGCCCGAAGACAGGGATCATGCTGCTGACAACCATCGGGTCAATTGTAGGCACGGCATTGTTGAACCCTTATTGGGAGATGTCCGGGTTAATCATGTTCCTGATTCCCGCCGTCGCGGTGCTGCTGTACGTGCTCAAGATTGGCCCGGCTGAATGGCATGCACCTAGCCAGCGCTCTATCGAGCGAGCGCGCTTGCGTTCCATTCGCACCGAGCATCGCTACCAGGCTGAACAGCTGCGTGCACAGCGCCGACAGCAGCGCGCCGAACTCACCAGCAGCGCCATGGATATGGCTCATCGCAGCCTCAAACGCTTCCAAGGACCGCAACGATAAAGCCCCCCTTAAGTGTGAGCTTTCGCCCGACAAACCGTTGCTAAGCCGCTCCGACCAGGACTATACAGGGCGACATGACCACATTTGCGATTGAGAACCCAAGCACAGGAAAGACCGAAGACAGCTTCGACCGCATCGAGGATTCGGCGCGCGATAACATCCTCGATCGCTCCACCGCCGCTTACGAAAGCTGGCGCAAGGCCCCGATCGAGGAACGCGCAAAAGTCCTCGCCCGGGCTGCTGACCTGTACACCGAACGCAAGGCTGAACTGGCCCAACACATTGGGCGCGAAATGGGGAAGTTGACTCGGTGGGCCGAGGCGGAAATCGACATCGTTGCCGATATCTACCGCTGGTACGCCGAGCACGCCCACGAGCTCCTCGCCGATGAACACCTGCCCGCCCAGGGTGCCCAGCTGACCGTCGTCCGCAAGGAACCACTGGGCCCGCTTCTGGGCATCATGCCGTGGAACTTCCCCTACTACCAAGTCGCCCGTTTTGCGGCGCCGAACTTGCTGCTGGGCAACACAATCGTCCTCAAGCACGCATCGATTTGCCCGCTGTCCTCCCAGGCCTGCCAGGACATCCTGGAAGAGGCGGGCCTGCCTAAGGACGTATACATCAACATTTACGCCTCCGGTTCGCAGATGGATGATTTTGTAGCCGATCCCCGCATCAAGGGCGTGTCACTCACCGGTTCCGAAGGCGCCGGCGCCGCAGTGGCGAAGACTGCCGGTGAGCACTACAAGAAATCCGTTCTGGAATTGGGCGGTAATGATCCGTTCATTGTTCTGGATGACGAGAACTTGGATTGGGTCCTCGACCAGTTCGCCCTCATCCGCATGTACAACACAGGCCAAGCATGCAACGCTCCAAAGCGCCTGATCGTGCAAGAGGAATTCTACGATCGCACGGTGGCCTACTTGAAGAAGAAGATCGGCGCGATGACGGTGGGCGCCCACGATGAATCCAATGCCGACATCGGCCCGCTGTCTTCTATCGACGCCCGCGATGAAATCGTCGAACGCCTCCAAAAGGCTGCCGCCAACAACGAGGCCACCATCCGTGTGGGTGGCAAGAAGATCGATCGGCCGGGTGCGTACATGCAGCCCACGTTGCTCACAGACGTAGATCCGAATTCGGATGTGGGTTGCAACGAAATCTTCGGCCCCGTGGCTATTGTGTACAAGGCCAAAGATGTCGACGAAGCTATCGCCATCGCCAACAACTCCGACTACGGCTTGTCCAGTTCCGTATGGGGCACCGACTTGGAAGCTGCATACGACGTCGCCCAACAACTCAGTGACGGTATGACTTTCGTCAATGAGGCCTCCGTTACGGCAGCGGGCCTGCCCTTCGGCGGCGTAAACCGTTCTGGTTACGGTCGCGAATTGGCGCGCTGGGGAGTAGGTGAATTCGTCAACGAGCACCTCTACCGCGTGAGCGGCCAAGAGGATGCCGGGCAGTCCCCCGCGCTGTAATCACCGTCCCCGGCTGGCGGGGTTACAGCCCCATCCCCTCCGGCCACGCACGATCCTCGCGAAACTGTTCCACTACACCTGCGAACATCCGAATCCCCACCCGCAGGGCGCGCTCATCGAACACGATGTCTGGTTGGTGGAGGTCTGGGCGCTCCCCCTTTCCAGTCCACGTACCCAAGCGTGCCATCGAGCCCGGTACGTGCTCCAAGTACCAACTGAAGTCTTCGCCACCACTGGACTGCGGGGCTTCCTTCAAAGCGTGGGGATCCACGTCCTTGACTGCCTGTGCCAACAACGATGTACTCACATCATCATTCGTCACTGGTGGCACTCCCTTGGTGTAGCGAATCTCCACCAACGCGCCTGTGGGCTTGACAATATCCTGGACCAATTCGGTAATCAGTTCCTCGCCCTGCCGCCACACACTCACATCCGCGGTTCGGAACGTGCCTAGCAGGCGCACTTCTTCCGGAATGGCGTTGAACGTGGCACCCCCGTTGATCGCACCGAATGTCACCACCGTGCCACTGCGGGGATCGACCTTTCGAGTGAACTGCAGGGGCAGCTGAGTGGCGACCAAGCCCGCCGCGAAGATCAAGTCGCTGGTCAAATGTGGTCGGGACGTGTGACCGCCCATGCCACGCAGCACGATTTCCACCACGTCGGATGCGCTAGTGATCGGACCCACGCGCAGTCCTACCTCGCCCGAACGCAACTTGGGTTCGCAGTGCAGCGCGAAGATCTGGCTAACTCCATTGAGCGCTCCTGCCTCGATAACCTCGGTGGCACCGCCATCCATCACTTCCTCAGCCGGTTGGAAAATGAAGCGCACGCGCACACCGAGGGCATCCACCCCGTTGGCGTCGACAAAATCTGCCAAGGCAACCGCCAACCCCAAAACAACAGTGGTGTGCATGTCATGACCGCATGCGTGCATCACCCCCGATACTTCAGAAGCGAAATCAAGGCCAGTGATCTCCTGAATAGGCAGGGCATCGATGTCCCCGCGAAACGCTATGATCGGCTCGTTAACCGGACCGATGTCTGCGACTACACCATTGGTGGGCAGTCGCTCGGGCGTGAACCCTGCTTCCTGCAGGATCTCCATGATGAAATCCGTGGTGCGGTACTCCATGTGCGACAGTTCTGGGTTGCGGTGCAAGTGGCGGCGCCATCCGACCACACGGGAATCGTTGTGCTTTACCCAATCGCTGACGAACGTCGAGACTTCTGAGCTACCCACCTGAGTTTGTTCCACCTTCGCTGGAGCCGGTCGAGCAATATTTACCTGAGATTTCATCTTAACCCCTGCGGTAGTCTTGGATGGCATGAGCACTCAAGACCCATACGAAATTGCTCGCACTGCTGCCGCGCAGCTGAAGGACAAACTAGGTGTTGATTCCTTTGACGCCGCCGTGGTCCTTGGATCTGGGTGGCGGCCTGCGGCGGACGTGATGACTGACAATGCCACGGAAGTGGTTGAGTTCCCAATGGCGGAGCTGCCGGGATTCCTACCCCCGACTGCTGAAGGCCATGGAGGCACAATCCGATTCGCACGGCTGGGGGATCGAGCCGTGTTGATTCTGCTGGGTCGCACGCATGCCTATGAAGGCCACGAGTTGTGGCGGACCGCTCATGCCGTACGCACTGTCGCAGCCGCTGGAGTGCAAACCATCGTGCTGACTAACGCCGCGGGCGGATTACTCGAGGGCATGCGTGTGGGTGAGCCAGTGTTGATTTCCGATCACATCAACTTCACGGCGAAGACTCCCCTAGTAGGCGCTAATTTCGTCAACCTTGTGGATGCATACTCTCCCACCTTGCGCGAGGCCACCCGGAAGCTGCGGCCCGAAATGCGTGAGGCCGTGTACGCCATGATGCCCGGGCCGCAGTACGAAACCCCTGCGGAAATCAATATGCTTCGCACGCTCGGTGCGGGTCTGGTTGGTATGTCCACTGTGTACGAAACGATCGCCGCTCGGGAGGCCAATATGGACGTGCTGGGCATCTCCCTTGTCACTAACCTAGCGGCCGGCATAACCGGTGAACCCCTCAATCACACAGAAGTACTGGAAGCCGGTCGCGCCGCTGCCCAGGACATGGGTGAGCTGCTCGCGGAACTGGTGGGATCGTTGGCATGACGTACCCAGATCCGGTCGCGGGCTCCCCCGAAGCAATCCCAGCCGCGGGCACTCCCGAAGCAATCCCAGCCACAGGCACTCCCGAAGCGATCCCAGCCGTGGGCACTCCCGAAGTCGCTTCCCGGAAGTCTTCCCTGGAAGCAGAAGCACCAACCCCTCGATTGCGTTTCGGTACCGCCGGGCTGCGGGGTCCGGTAGGCCCCGGCCCAGGGGAGATGAACGTCACCACGGCTACTCGTGCTACCGCCGGTGTGGCGCAGTGGATGAAGAGGACCCAAACCCCAATTCGCCGCGATGGCCGCTTTGCTGTCGCAGTGGGATACGACGCGCGCTATGCCTCCCAAGCGATGGCACGCGCGACGGCGGAGACCTTCGCTGGGGCTGGTTTTGAGGTCACACTGATTGCGGAACCGGCACCCACCCCGGTTCTGGCCTGGCTGGTTCGTGACCGCAATCTGGATGCGGGTGTGCAGATCACCGCTTCGCACAATCCGGCCGCAGACAATGGTTATAAGCTTTACCTGCGCGGGGGTTCACAGTTGATCTCCCCCGCTGACCGCGAGATCGAAGCTGCCATCGCCGAACAGCCCGCAGCGCCGTGCGAGATTTCCCGCTCAGAGGCCAAAAACGTGGATCTGGCCACAGTTAGTGGTTATGTGACGGACATCTGTCGGTTGGTCGCGACTGGGGAGCAATCAGTTTTGCGACCGCGCCGTCAACTGCGGATCGTCTACACGCCCTTACACGGTGTGGGTGGCAACGCCCTAGAGTGGGCCTTGCGCGAAGCCGGTTTCGGGGATGTGCACTCCGTGGCCTCCCAGCGCTGGCCAGACCCCACATTTCCCACCGTGGCGTTTCCCAATCCGGAAGAAGCCGGCGCCACTGATGAACTGTTAGCTACGGCCGAACGTTTGGATGCAGACTTAGCAATCGCACTAGATCCGGATGCCGACCGCTGCATGATCGGCGTGCGGCATTCCACGAACGACGGCACGGGCCGCTACCGGATGCTCCGGGGTGATGAGACCGGCCCACTATTGGCGCACCGGATTGTGGGGCGCGGGGCGTCGTCCCACAAAACCAACAGCCCAACCCGCAACCGCCATGCGGCAAAACCCGTGGTGGCGACCACAATAGTGAGTTCGCAGATGTTGGGGCAGATGGCCCAGGCGCGTGGGTGGGATTACGTGGAGACCTTGACGGGCTTCAAGCATCTCGCGCGCGCGGCGGATGGCTTGCCGGGAGATCTGGCATTTGCGTACGAGGAGGCGATTGGCACGTGCCCCGCTCCGCAGATTGTTGCAGATAAAGACGGGATTGCCACGGCGTTGATTACGGCCGCATGGGCGGCGGAGCTCAAGGCCGAGGGGCGTTCGCTACTGGACGAATGGGATGACCTGCAGAAAATCCACGGGGTATTCGAGACAGCCCAAGTCAGCGCGCGCTACGCGACCGTTGATGAGGCACAGCAGCGGATCGCAGATGTAGTGACCCACCCGCCGGCCGAATTGGGCGGAGTACCCGTCACAGCCAGCGACCTGGATGGCACGCCTGGGGTGCGCCTGGCGGGATCTGTGGCAGGTGCGGGTGGTGCAGGTGGAGACGGCGCTAATGGAGCAGGTGGTGTGGCTGGCGACGGTGTGGCTAATTGGGCTGACGGCGCGGCTGGCAACGAAGCGGCAGATTGGGCTGACGGCGGCGAGCTTCACCTGCGGGTGGTCGCACGACCCAGCGGCACCGAGCCCAAGGCGAAGTTCTATCTGGAGGTCTGCGCGCCTGCTGCCACAGGTCACGGGGCGGTTGACTTAGTGGACGACGCCACGCTGGCCAGGCGCCGCGATCAGGTTAGTGCCCTGTTGGAGGCCGTACGGCGCGATGTGAAGAGCGTGGCGGGGGTGGAATAACACCACCGCAACCACCGTAGAAGCGCGCCTGGTCGACAACTCCGGTGCGGGGGCAGTCTCGCCAGAAGTGCGAACCTAGACAACGCTGACAGCCCTCGCCCGGCGCGGGGGTAGTCTCGCCGTTCTGAAGCGCGAACCTAGACAATGCAGACAGCCCCCGCCCGGCGCGGGGGTAGTCTCGCCGAAAGCGCCCGATGTCGGCGATATTGCGATCTTTTGGCTCGGTGGGTAATACTCTTTAGCCATGGATAGCATCGACCACGCGATTATTGCGGAGTTACGGCGCGATGGGCGCATCAGCAATCAAGATCTTGCGCGCGCTGTGGGTTTAACGCCAGCTCCTTGCTTGCGACGGGTTCGACGCATGGAAGCGGAGGGGATCATTCGCGGATAC
Organism: Corynebacterium sp. HMSC28B08; assembly: GCF_001806865.1. NCBI lineage: Bacteria > Bacillati > Actinomycetota > Actinomycetes > Mycobacteriales > Corynebacteriaceae > Corynebacterium > Corynebacterium sp. HMSC28B08. Next base: position 1,381 of record NZ_KV786161.1, on the reverse strand, counting down.
CACGCGGACATCGACCCTGCGGCAGTCGGGCAAGGATTCGAAGTCATCATCCTGGTAAACATCGAAAACAATAATCACGAGGCCACCAGCGGCTTTGAAAGGCGTATTTTAGCCATGGATGAAGTGGTGGAGTTTCGCCGCATGTTCTCCCAACCCGATTACGTAGTGCGAGCGCGCTTTGCGGACATTGAGGCCTACGAAAAGTGGATGACCAACGAATTCCACCGGGATCCGGCAATCATGCGGATCCACAGTCACATCACGATGAAGGTCCTCAAGGACGAAAAGTAGCCGACGCCCCTGTCGCCGAAAAGGAACCGGCGCCCCCCTGTCGCCGCGCCCCCGCGCGCCCCTCCAAACTCCCCCGCTATACAAATGTGCAGCAAAACTCCGACAAAAACACGCATTTTTGTTAGACATCTGCTGCACATTCATCTTCCAACACGAGAACAACGGCACCCCAGACCGCGCGCCCCTCCCGAGCCTCGCTCCCCGCACGCGCCCCTCCGCCCCCTCTCGATGGAACGGTCAATCGCCCCCAGTGACTTCACCCAGCCCGCTCAGTCTGAATTATTCGGACCGGATTAACCAGACTAAAGCGCCCCAAGATCAATGTTTCGCGGGCCATACAGGCGATCACCGGCATCGCCCAACCCGGGCACGATGTAGGCATCCTCGTTGAGCCCAGGATCAATGGTCGCGGTAATCAAGCGTTTTATGGGTAGCCCGGATTCCACCAATGCGTCTACTCCAGGTTGCGCGCTCACCATGCATACGCAGGTGATGTTGTCCGCGCCGCGCTCCACCAGTAATCGAATGGCGTGCAACAGCGACCCACCCGTCGCTAGCATAGGATCCACAAGGAAAACGGGTTGTCCACTCAGGTCATCGGGCAGAGCTTCGAGGTACGGCACGGGTTCGTGGGTTTTTTCATCACGCGCAAGGCCGATGAATCCCACTTGGGCATCCGGGATCATGGATAAGGCTGGGTCAATCATGCCCAAGCCGGCGCGGATGACGGGCACGATAATGGGTGGTTTTCGCAGGCGGAACCCTGCGGCCTGTTGCACTGGGGTGTCAACCTCGAAGCTCTCGAGCTCTAGTTCACCGGCAGCTTCGTAAACTAGCATCGCTCCGAGGTCGGCAAGCGCCGCGCGGAAGGCAGCGTTGTCGCTGTTTTTATCGCGCATGATGGTGAGTCGCGATGCCACCAGAGGATGATTAACCACCTTTGTTTCCATAGCCCCACATTTTACGCATGTGGCAGGTGCGTTCGAAACTACGCAGTCCAACACACCACCGAGCCAGCTCACCCAACTCAGCACCACCCAACCCGAACCAACTCGACCTGAAGTGTCCCAGGTTTTGTTCCGTTTGAGTA
>NZ_KV786160.1:0-67774 GCF_001806865.1 Corynebacterium sp. HMSC28B08 | reverse complement strand
GTGGAACCCCCCACACAAACCATCTGACACCCTCCTCCAACACGCCACGCTGCCGTTATTCTCCCACCGAACAACGAATGTGCAGCAGAAGTCCAACAAAAACGCGCCATTTTGTCAGAGTTCTGCTGCACATTGTCCGGACGACTACGAGGGGCAGCGTTTCTGTTCCGCAACCCAGCTACATCGCGCAGTCTTACAATCCCGTTGAAAGACGAACGCACGGGAACATAGTGTAGGGAAGCCCTCAAATTCGCTGCCCCGCACGACTCACCTACCCCGGTGGAAGAGAAAAGCGCGGGAACGAAGGACAAGCTAGGCTGCTGAGCAGGTGGGCGTCGTTTATGGTGGGAATTATCATGAAGGCTATTTTGTGGGATATGGACGGCACCCTCGTAGATACGGAACCGCTATGGGGGATTGCGACGTTTGAGATGTCCGAGGTAATGGGGCGGCGAATCACCCCTGAGGTGCGGGAATTAACGGTAGGTGGCACCACCGAAAACACTGTACGAATCTGTGCGAATTACGCAGGGCTACAACTCGACGAGAGTGAAACGCAGCACTGGGTGCAGTGGATGTTTCAGCGCGTGGGGGAGCTGCTGAATTCCTCGCTACCGTTTCGCCCAGGCGTTCCCGCCTTACTGGATGAAGCCAAGGCGGCGAACATCCCCATGGCGCTGGTCACCAATACTGCCCGGCACCTGACGGATGTGGCGTTAGAATCCATTGGCTGCCATTACTTTGTGTTGACCTTGTGCGGGAACGAAGTGCCACAGGGCAAACCCGCTCCGGATATTTACCTGACTGCTGCCGAAAAACTAGGTGTGGCACCCGAGGATTGCCTAGTTTTTGAGGACTCACGCGCGGGTATGACAGCCGCCTGGACGGCCGGTTGTCGCGTGGTCGGTGTACCCACCGATCCTCAGATGGACACGCCCATCGAAGTGCCACTCTTACGCGAACTCACCGATGGGGAGGAAGACTTGGCGCTGTTCGATCTGCAGCGAATCAAGCAGCTATATGCGAATTACCCGCGCCCGGGTGCGAGCTAACATGGCGATTCCCGGATTACGCGGGGGATCATCCCGCGGTGTGTACGCCGACGTGCAACAATAGGGAACGTGAACGAAAAGAAGACATTCGAATCCCTGTTTGCCGAACTCGCACAACGCGCCGCCGACCGCCCTGAGGGCTCGAGCACTGTCAAGGCCCTAGATGCGGGTGTGCATTTCCAGGGAAAGAAGATTGTCGAAGAAGCCGCAGAAGTGTGGATGGCGGCTGAATACCAATCGGATGACGAGTTATCGGAGGAGATCTCCCAGCTCATCTACTGGCTGCAGGTTGTGATGATCCAACGGGGCCTGCAGCCCGAAGACATTTACAAGTTCCTCTAACTCAACCCCTTCGCCCATCTCGGCGCTGCTCAGCCGGGTTTTCTCTCGATCGAATAAAGAAAGTGTGACGACATGCTCCGTGTTGCCGTTCCCAACAAAGGCTCGTTGTCCGAAGCCGCCACCGAGATCCTCAAGGAAGCTGGGTACTCTACCCGCGGTGATTCTAAAGCGTTGACCGTTTTGGACGAACAGAATCGGGTGGAGTTTTACTTCCTGCGCCCCAAGGACATCGCAATCTACATTGCGTCTGGCCACTTGGACATGGGCATTACCGGGCGCGACTTGGCCGCGGATACGCGCGAAGAGGTAGAGGAGCTCATGGGTCTGGGCTTCGGCGCTTCCACCTTCCGCTACGCAGCACCTGCCGACGAGGAATGGGATCTCGACAAGCTCGCGGGTGCGCGCATCGCCACCAGCTACCCGAACTTGGTTCGCAAGGATCTCTCCGCCCGCGGGATTGAGGCCGACGTCATCCGTTTGGACGGGGCAGTGGAAATCTCGATTCGCTTGGGAGTCGCCGATGCCATTGCCGACGTCGTTTCCACCGGTCGCACCCTGCGGCTGCAGGGCTTGAAGCCTTTCGGCGATCCACTGTGTGTTTCAGAGGCCGTCATCGTGGGCCGCAAGGGGGTAGAGGTCACGGAGGAGCAACGAGTGTTACTGCGCCGCATGGAGGGCATTTTGCACGCCAAGAACTACGTGATGCTGGATTACAACGTTTCGCGCGACAAGTTGCAGGCAGTTGCAGATGTCACCCCTGGTTTATCCGCGCCCACCGTGTCCCCGCTGGCCAACCAGGACTGGGTTGCAGTACGCGCAATGGTTCCACGAAAAGATGCCAACCCCTTGATGGACGAGTTGTCTGCACTAGGAGCGGAAGCAATCCTGGCCTCCGACATTCGCATCGCGCGTATCTAGCACCCCGCGGGTGGTACTTAATCGCCACTGCAGCGGAGTGGTGTGTCGCACATTGGAGTAGTGTGTCGCCACAGCATCGCGTGGTTTAACGGGCCCTACAAAGTGTCGCGCACTGGAGTGGGTGTCGCGCACTGGAGTAGTCGTGGTGCATTAGGGTGATTGTCCTACGCACCGGGCTAACTCGCGCGCACTGAGCTGGCGGATAGACAGGCCTCACCCGTCAGAACAAAGGTTTATTCCTATACACAATTCAATGCGAGCACGGGTGGATATCGCGCAAAACTATAATTCATCCACCCCTAAAAAGGCGTGCCAATAAAGCCACCCCGAACGCCACAAAAGGCAAGACCAAATCGGGTTTTACGCCGAAAGATCGTAAGTTCCGCATCTGGGCAAGCCATGGGGGTCCGAACAAATGGTTATGGTGGACGACGATCGATCTTTAACAACACCTAGACGACCGAGATAAAAAGGACTCCCTTCATGACAGACACCCCTGTCCCATCCGCTTCCGCTCCGGACGCTGAATCGGGTCGCGTCGTAACCTCGACGGACATCATTACCCAGGCTGAAACACACTCCCAACTGGCCCGCTCCGCCGAAAACTTCCGTGTAGAGGAAGACCTGCTGGGAAAAATGGACATCCCGGCCGATGCGTACTACGGTATCCACACCCTGCGTGCGGTTGACAACTTCCAGATTTCCCGAACCACCATCAATATGTTGCCGGAGTTTATCCGCGGCATGGTCATGGTGAAGAAGGCCACCGCCATAGCTAACCGCGAAGTCGGAGCTCTGCAGGAGGAAAAGGCAGAAGCCATCATCTGGGCTTGCGACCAGGTGCTCGTTGAACACCGATGCATGGATCAATTCCCCATTGATGTATTCCAGGGTGGAGCCGGCACCAGTGTGAACATGAACACCAACGAGGTCATCGCCAACCTCGCTCTGGAGCATTTGGGCCATCCCAAGGGCAGCTACGACATCATCAACCCCAACGACGATGTCAACATGTCACAGTCCACCAACGATGCATACCCAACGGGCTTCCGCCTAGGTTTGCACTTCGCTTTTGACGAGCTAATTAAGCACCTCGACGCCGTACAGCGCGCCCTCGACAACAAGGGTCGCGAGTTTGCCCGTGTGTTGAAGATGGGCCGTACCCAGCTGCAGGACGCAGTCCCTATGAGCTTGGGGCAGGAATTCCACGCTTTTGCAGCCAACCTCGCCGAAGAGCAGCTGCAGCTGTTGCGAGCACAGGAGCACCTACGCGAAGTAAACATGGGCGGTACCGCTATTGGTACGGGCGTGAACACCCCTCCCGGCTACCGCGAGGCCGTGGTCCGTGCGTTGGGCGAGGTCACCGACCTAGACATTTCCTCCGCACGCGACCTAATCGAAGCCACCAGCGACTGCGGTGCGTACGTCAACGCCCACGGTGCCGTTAAGCGTGTGGCGATGAAACTATCTAAGATTTGTAACGACCTGCGCTTACTGTCGTCTGGCCCACGCGCTGGCCTCAACGAAATTAACCTGCCTCCACGTCAAGCGGGCTCGTCCATCATGCCGGCCAAGGTGAACCCGGTTATCCCAGAGGTTGTTAACCAGATCTGCTTCAAGGTCTTCGGTAACGACACCACCGTTACCATGGCCTCCGAAGCCGGCCAGTTGCAGCTCAACGTGATGGAACCTGTCATCGCACAGTGCGTGTTCGAATCCGTTCGACTGCTGGCACGCGCCTGCAATTCCCTGCGTACCCTGTGCGTGGTGGGTATCACGGCCAATGAGGACGTCTGCCGCAGCTACGTGGATAACTCCATTGGTATTGTGACCTACCTGAACCCACTGATCGGCCACCACAATGGTGACATCATCGGTAAGGAAGCCGCTACCACCGGCAAATCCGTACGAGAGCTGGTGCTGGAAAAGGGCTTGCTCGATGAAGAAACCCTGGAAAACGTCCTCAGCGCCGAGAACCTGCTGAACCCGAAGTTCCAGGGCAAGCTGTACAAGTAACAGCTGCCGTCCGTTTCCTAACGGACTAGGAGCTGCAGCGCTAGCTGGCGCGGGTACTCAGGGGGAGTGCCTCCGAATTCTGGGCAGATGTCTTGAAAGTGGCACCAACCGCACAACTTAGTTTGGCGCGGTTGGAACTCGCCCGTTTCCACATCACGCGTAATGGCCTGCCACAAGACGTTGAGGTCGCGTTCGAAGTATTGCAGTTCCGCAGGACTGGGGCTAAGTACCATGTCATCGGCCACTTTCAAGTACATCAATCGCAGCTGTGCCGGAATGTCCCCAGTCATGCGCCACCACACCAATGCATAAAACAGCATCTGGAACTTCGCCGTCTCCGAATAACGAGGCAGGGGCTTTTTGCCCGTCTTGTAATCCACCACTCGGACCTCGCCGGTGGGAGCAACGTCCACACGGTCAATGAAGCCACGCACGGGAACCCCGTTGGGCAACGTCATATTGACGTACTGTTCGCACTGGTGCGCATCGAACCCCTCCGGATTCTCCATGTGGAAATATCCCTTAACCAGGCTGCGACAATCAATGAGGTAATCGTATGTTTGCTCTTCAGGGACCAGATCCAGCAGTTCCGGATCATCAGCAACCATCTGTTGCCACTTGGGCTTCAACATCTTGACCGCAGCCGGATACGTCCGCTCCCCACGAGGCAAACCGTGCAGGTCCTCGAGGACCGCGTGCACCAGCGTGCCTTTGACCTGTGCGACAGTCTTGGGCTCCGGCAACCGATCAATCGCACGCAGGCGAAACAGCAGCGGGCACTGTTTGTAGTCAGAGGCGCGACTGGGGGATAGCGCTAGGTGGGAACGTCGCTGGGAGTGTTCGGGCGTATTCGTCGGCTCGGGAGTATTCACAACATCCCATTCTAAGCAGTAGCCGGACCTGCTCCACGCTCGGCAGTGCTGAACGCTGGGCCATATTCAACGCTCGGCAGTGCTGAACGCTGGGCCATGTTCCACGCTAGGTGATGCTGAACGCTGGGCCATGTTCCACGCTAGGTAGTGCTGAACGCTGGGCCATATTCCACGCTAGGCAGTGCTAAACGCTGGGCCATGTGAAACCCTAGGTGATGCTAAATCGGCAAACCCCGCTCGCGGCGAATCGCGCGCACTCGGGCATTCACGATGGTGGCAATCACTACGATCACCGTGACGAAATGCACCGCGCCGATCTCGAACCAACGAAACGCCAACGCGCCCGCAATCGCGCCAATCGACAAGCTCGTCCACAAAACCAAGTGGGCCAACCACACCACATGGCTGCCGTCAAAAAAGGCATCCACAAAACGCTGCCCCATCTTAACCAGTGTCCCGGTCATGTACGTCAGCGGAATGGCGACTTCTCCGCGCCTCTCAAAAATGCTGTTCATAGCGCCAATGGCTACGGATACCACGGCAATGCCGAACCGTTGTGCGTCCAACAAAATTAACGACGATGCCACCACAAGTAGCGCGCAGATCAGCAGCAGGACATATTCCCGCGCCCAAGTGAGGCCGCGGGAGCGGGTGACGAGGCGTCGAACCAAAGCCCCCAACATCACACCAACCAGGAACAAAATGATGCAGGAACCAGCCAACCCCATCAGGTGAGGCTTTCCATCGACGAAGGCCGTGGCCGAGCGAGTGGTGTTGCCTGACATGAAGGACAAGAAGACCCCGCCCAAAAAGATGAATCCCACCGAGTCCAGAAACCCAGCCACAAAGGTAAACACCATGGCCAGCAATCGTTCCCCGGGCCGGTATGCCAACATGTGCCACGTTCTCCTTTACTTCTCACATCGTCACAAGCACCCCAGTGGCACTGTCCACACTTTAGAGTTTGCCACGTGACCGTCGTAGGATTGCGCTATCCGCTCTCATAAAACCGATGCGCGCGCCCAACCAGATACTGCGCCAATGGGGGCACTGATGCACTGCACACTTAATTGAGGAGAGGATTCCCAGTTCATGGCCTACTCGGGTAAGTTTACCGCCGGTGACCGCGTCCAGCTCACCGATGCCAAACGGCGCCACTTTACGATTACATTGGAAGAGGGGGCCAGTTACTTCACCCATAAGGGCGAAATCAAGCACGATGACATCATCGGCCAAGATGAAGGCACCGTGGTTGATTCCACCGCTGGCGGCCAATACCTGTGCTTCCGGCACTTGCTTGTCGACCACGTTCTTTCCATGCCACGCGGTGCTGCGGTGATCTACCCCAAGGATGCGGCACAAATCCTCGTGGAAGGCGATATTTTCCCCGGCGCAACGGTGCTGGAGGCCGGCGCTGGTTCCGGCGCCATGAGCATGTGGCTTCTGCGCGCCGTGGGCAGCACGGGCAAGGTGATTTCCTACGAAATCCGCGAGGATCATTTGGAATACGCTGAGAAGAACGTCTCGGAATACATGGGCGGGCACCCGGAGAACTGGGATCTGCGCCTAGGTGACCTCAAAGATGTACGCAAAGACGACGTGGGGGAAGTTGACCGCGTACTGCTGGACATGTTGGAGCCGTGGGAGATGCTGGACACGGTCAAGGACATCCTGATTCCCGGCGGTGTGTTCATGACGTATGTGGCGACCGTGCCGCAGTTGATGAAAGTCATGGAAGGCATTCGCGAAACGGGTTGTTTCACCGAGCCCAAGGCGTGGGAATCCCTTGTGCGTGAATGGAAGGTAGAGGGGTTGGCCACCCGTCCGGAGCACCGCATGAACGCGCACACTGCCTTTTTGATTCTGGCTCGTCGCTTAGCCGATGGTGTGACGGCCCCACGTCCACAGCGCCGCGCGCGACGCTAATCCTTTAACGGGGTCCAGTTTCCCCTTTTACGAAACCCGGTCTCCTTCCCGGTTTTCTGGGCGTGTTTATCGCCTGCCAATCCCGCACCGTCTGCTGGTCCGCCTCACCGCCCGTTGTTCGCCCAGCGCAGTGCCCCCGCGAGGGCTACACTGTGTGGCTATGAACCACGCTGAGCCCTCGCCAGTTGTACCGGGCGTGCGCCCAACTGGCGTTCCCGGGTGGGTGCACGCTCATCCGCACGATGCCGAAGCGTTTCGCGGATTCTATTCGCGGCTTTTCGGCTGGCAGTGGGATACCGTTGCCGGTTCCGTTCCTGGAGAACAGCGGTTTGTTGCCTTTTCTTCTCGACGCCCCGTCGCGAGCCTATCTAGTGGACCCCAGGCGCCGGTAGCCAGCGTGGGGGCCGCCCCCGCCCGCTGGTCAGTGTGCTTCATTTCCAACGATGTTCGGGCTACCGCGCAGCGAATTTTGGCCGCGGGTGGCTCCACGGTGTGTCAGGATTCCGTAACGCAGGATCCGACCAAGCTTGTGGCCGTGGAAGCCCGAGACCCCAAGGGTGGGGCGTTTGTGGTCCTCAACGAGGCATCGATACCGCAGCCCCCAGCGCCTGCGGGCCCAGCGACCGTAACATGGGCGGAATTGATCACCAGCGAAGTGTCCACCTCCGCGGAGTTCTATGAACGCATTTTCGACCTCGGTGACATGGGGTTAGATGATGCCGATCCTGGGTATAAAACGTTGACCAAGGACGACCAAAGTTGGGCTGGAGTGGTTGCTGGCCACCAGAGACTGGGGGAGCATGCGAACCCTGACGTGCCACAATGGCTGCCGTGGTTTGGTGTGGTGGACCTGCCCCAGACGGTTGAGTTGGCGAAGACTCTGGGGGCCACGGTTGTGGTCGAGCCAATTGAGATGATGCCCGGGCTGGGGATCTGCGTGATGGCCGGGGTTGAGGGCGAGTTATTCACGTTGCACGAGGAAGACTTCGGTCCCGGCCCCGATGCCACGGCGGTGACAATCGAGCACTAGCGGCGCATGGCGGATTTCTGTTTCCTCAAGGTAAATCTTCCCCACCTCGCCAAGAAGAAGTACCAACTGGCTAGACTTGGAACAATGACGGAGCCACAGTCCCACCAGTCCCAGCCGCCGGAGACTCTGCGGGAATTGCAGATCGCCAACCGCGCCCTCGGAGCGCGAAACCAAAAGCTGGCCGATATGCTCCGCGCCTCCCGCGCCAAACTGGAGGAAATGAATGGGCGGCTGGAAAAAATGTCCGAGCCCCCGAGCACCTATGGCACTTTGTTGCAGCTCAACCCGCAGGGGCACACAGCCGAGGTCTTTACCGCTAACCGCCGCATGCGGTTGCCGGTGAGCCCGTTGGTGAACCGCGCCACCTTACAACCGGGCGTGATGGTGCGCCTCGGGGAAGGCCAGGTGGTGGTGGAAGCAACAGGCGCCTACGACTCGGGTGACATTGCGCAGGTCGTAGAAATCGTGGGTGACGATCGTCTGATCGTGGCCGATAAGGTAGGGGAAGAAAGCGTAGTGAGGGCCGCGAGTGCCTTGGCGCGCGACATTGCCGCAGACGAAGTATCCACCGGGGACTCGGTCATTGTCGATCGGCGCGCCGGCTGGGCCTTCGAGGCGGTCCCACGCCAGGAAGTATCCAGCTTGGTGCTGGAAGAAGTCCCGGATGTGAAGTACTCGGATATCGGTGGTCTGAGCGCCCAGATCGAGCAAATCCAAGATGCCGTGGAACTGCCTTTCCTGCACCCGGAGGTCTACTTGCAATACGGCCTGCGCCCGCCAAAGGGAGTGCTGTTGTACGGCCCACCGGGTAACGGCAAGACCCTCATCGCCAAGGCCGTCGCAAATTCATTGGCGCAGCACATGACCGAAGGGGATTCCTCCTATTTCCTCAACGTCAAGGGCCCGGAGCTGTTGAACAAGTTCGTCGGCGAGACCGAACGCCAGATCCGCCAGATATTCGAGCAAGCCCGGCGCGCAGCTAGCTCGGGTCGCCCGGTCATCGTTTTCTTCGACGAGATGGAAGCCCTGTTCCGCACCCGCGGCACCGGCGTGTCCAGCGACATGGAATCCACGGTGGTGCCCCAGTTACTCGCGGAACTTGACGGTGTGGAGGGCGTGGAAAACGTCATCGTCATCGGCGCCTCCAACCGCGAGGAGCTCATTGACCCCGCGATTCTTCGCCCCGGTCGCCTAGACGTCAAGATCCGAGTCGCCCGTCCCGATCAGGCCGCCGCTGTTGACATCCTGTCCAAGCACTTAACGGCTGCCATTCCTTTTGACGCCGAGTTGGTGGCCGAACACGGCTCCGCCAATGGTGCCGCCGCGTATTTGCGGGAACGTATCACCTCAAAGCTGTTCGAACGCAGCGATCAGCACCGGTACGTCACCCTCCACTTCGCCGATGGTGGTTCCCGTGATCTGTATTGGGGAGATTTCGTGTCCGGCGCAATGCTGGCCAACATCGTCGACCGGGCGAAAACCGCCGCGATCAAGGAAGTTCTGCGCAATCCCCACGGCACCGGTGGCGGTATGGCCGCCCACCATGTCGATGCCGCCGTGGAGGCCGAAATTGCACACAATGAGGATCTACCAGATACCACCAACCCGGCAGAGTGGGCGCGCATATTTGGTGTGTCTTCCCGCCGCGTTGTGGATATCACCGTCGCTTAATGGCAGCCGCTGGGCCAGCTTTTCTGGACGGTGCTCCAGCCCGCGTTGCACCCCACTCGTCGCTCAACCTGTTCCATCACCAGTTCCCCCACACCTGAGGAGCATCCCCCAATGCCCGTACGCTTTACTCGCTCTGGCCAGCACATCATTGGCAGCGAAACGGAATACGGCATCGTCGCCGTCGATGCCCCCGACGTAAGTCCCATAGTCACCAGTACCCAAGCCGTGGTGGCCTATGCAGAAAACAGCAACCAAGGCATCAACAGGCGCACGCGGTGGGACTACGAAAATGAATCCCCACTTCGCGATATCCGCGGCTTCGACCTGCGCCGATACCGATCGGGAGCAGCTCCCGTGTTGGACCCGAACGCGCTGGGTGCCGCCAACGTCATTACATCCTCCGGTGCCCGCTTCTACGTGGACCACGCGCACCCTGAGTATTCCTCTCCCGAAACAACCAGTGCGTGGGATTGCGTGGTCTGGGATAAAGCCGGCGATGTGATCATGCACCAGGCTGCGCAAGCCAGTGGCCAAGTCGCGGACCAGCCACAGCTGAAGATCTATAAAAACAATGTCGACGGCAAAGGGGCTTCCTACGGTAGCCACGAAAACTACCTGTATCCCCGCAGCGTGGATATCGAGCAGGTTCAGCAAGCACTAATCCCACACTTCGTCACCAGACAGGTTTACACGGGTGCCGGCCGTGTTGGCCTGGGGGCCACCGGGGAAGAACCGGGTTTCCAGATCTCACAGCGCGCCGATTACATCGAGACGGACATCAGCCTAGAAACCACGCTGAACCGCGGCATCGTCAACACGCGCGACGAACCCCACGCGGATGCCAAGAAGTGGCGCCGTTTGCACGTCATTATCAACGACGCCAACATGTCCGAAACCGCCGCCTACCTAAAGTTCGGAACCACCGCTCTAGTGCTTAAGGCTGTGGAGTACAACGTGGATTTTTCCGACCTCCGACTGTTGGAACCGGTGGCGGATGTACAGCGCGTATCGCGCGATCTGACATGCTCCGAGCCACTGAAGTTCTACGGCAATGTGCAGCGCACCGCGATTGAAACGCAACGCGAGATTCGTCGCCGAATCATTGACGGCTTGAATCCCCACGGTTTGCTGGATGGCCCTGCAGCCGAAGATGATCGCCAGGTATTGGACCTTTGGGAAACCATTCTGGATGCATTAGATAGCGACCCACTGAGCACCTCCGATCGGTTGGATTGGACGGCGAAGCTGGCGCTCATCAATGGGTACCGCGCACGTGGTCTGGAGTGGGGTGATCCCCGTTTGGCGCTCGTCGATCTGCAATACACCGACATTGATCCCGATCGCGGCTTGTACCACGCTTTAGTTAAACGCGGTCGCATGCGCACGCTGGTTCCAGCTGAGGCAATCGACCATGCCGTCACCTGCCCTCCGGCGGATACACGGGCGTGGCTGCGCGGGCACCTCGTAGCCAACTATTCCTCGGATGTACTAGCGGCCAACTGGGACAGCCTTGTCCTGGATACACCCAGTGACGGCCGCCAAGCCACCCGTGTGGTTTTGGATGATCCGAGGATCTTCACCGCCCCAGAAACCGAAGGCATGTTCCCGTGTTACAGCCAACGGGTGATGCAATCGGTTGACCGTGGGGGCGTCGAGGTAAAAAACCTACTGAGCGGCGAAGATACAGCACACAACATTGCCGAAGTGGTTGCCGCGTTGCAAGCGCGGTATCCGGATCGCGTTGGTGGAGTGGGGTAGAGCTCCAAGGGTTTAGACCAAAGGGAACTGGGAGGTCGCTACAGTAGAGACCATCCACAGTTCTCGGGGCTTGGCCCCAACGAACGACACAGTCCAATCAGTTGCCCCGGTGGCCCGGCCGGATACTGGAAATAGGGTGCCCCGGCAACGAGAAAGGGAAATTATTATGGCGCATGGTCCAGGTTCCGCAGGTGGTTCCAGCCAAGTCAGCGGCGGGGGTGGCCGCGATGATCACGATGTAAACGATGATGTAATGACTGGTGGCGGATTAGAGAACGTCCAGGTCAGTGGCACTGACGATCTGCTTGATGAGATCGATGGGCTGTTGGAAAACAACGCCGAAGAGTTCGTACGTTCCTACGTGCAAAAGGGTGGACAGTGACCGCACTTGTTCGCCGCATCATGGGTGTGGAGACTGAGTATGGCATCACGAACGTCATGGACTCAGCTCGGCGCCTAGGCCCCGATGAAATCTCCCGCCAACTATTTGCGCCGATCGTGGAGGAATTCCGATCCTCCAATATCTATACGTCCAACGGCTCCCGCTTGTATTTAGACGTGGGCGCGCACCCGGAAATCGCCACAGCAGAGTGCGATAGCTTACATCAGCTGATTGCCTACGACCGGGCTGGTGACGTTACGGTTCACGACTTAGCTGAGAAGGCAGAGACCGTGTTGGCCGAGCGGGGGGTTGGTGGTCGCGTGTACCTATTGAAGAACAACACAGACTCCATGGGAAACTCCTACGGCTGCCACGAGAATTACCTGGTGAGCCGCGATATTCCCCTGAAGGCCCTGGGGGCGCAGCTGTTGCCGTTCCTGGTGACCCGCCAATTGATCTGTGGCGCAGGAAAGATCTCTATCCCCACTAAGGGTGCCCCAAACGAGAATTTCCCCGCGGGGTACACCATGAGCCAGCGGGCAGACCATGTGTGGGAAGGCGTTAGTAGCGCCACCACCCGCTCGCGCCCCATCATCAACACCCGCGATGAACCCCATGCCGACAGCGGGAAATACCGCCGCCTGCACGTGATTGTGGGGGATTCCAACATGTCGGAGATCACCACCGCGCTCAAGGTGGGTACGACGTTGCTGGTGTTGGAAATGATTGAGGCAGGGGAGAAGCTGCCCGATTTTGAGATTGCCAATGAGATCCGCTCCATTCGAGAGATCGCGCGGGATTTCACCGGCACCGAACCCGTGAAGCTGCGTTCGGGGGCCACGGCTTCCCCCTTGGACATTCAGCGGGCGCTGCACGAGGCGGCGTCGGAATGGTTAACCAAACGACCAGAACCCGACTACAGCGACGAAGGTTGGCGCGGAACGCCGAACGAGCAGATGCGGCCCATAGTCGAACTGTGGGGCAAGGTCTTGGAATGCTTTGAGACGGGCAACTTCACGCCTGTATCTCGCGATATTGACTGGGTGATTAAGAAGACCTTGCTGGACCGCATGGCAGAGCGCGGTGGACTGAATATTACGGATCCGAGGCTGGCGCAGATCGATCTGACGTATCACGATATTCACCCTGACCGAGGTATATTCAATGTGCTGGTCAAACGCGGCATGGCCAACACTTTGGTAGATCCCGCCGAGATCGAGCGCGCACGGACTTTGGCTCCCGCCACCACGCGAGCGGCCATCCGTGGGCAATTCCTCAAGGCCGTTCGCCGGTACGACGTGCCACACACCGTGGACTGGATGCGGTTGAAGATCAACGGCGAGCACGCCCAGGAGGTTGTGCTGCCCGATCCTTTCGCAAACACCAACGAGGATGTCAACGCGATGCTGGGCTCCTTGCCGGATCTTGCCGGCAACGCATAATCGCTGACGCGTAATCACTGTCCCGTGACCGTAAACCCCTTGACCATTGCAGAGTGATTGAAAGAGCGCACTGTGACTAGCGATTCCTCATCGGAGCTGGGCCAGACCCAACCACAGGGCCAGACCCAACCGGAGGGCAACGCCCAACGCCAGGGTGGCGCCCAGAAGCCAGCCCTACCCGTCGAGTCCGCCCAACCACTCCTTCACACCCCCATCCCCAGACGGGGACGGCGGGGCAACACGCCCGTGGACGTGACGTGGCGAGAAGGCACCGCGCGACTGATGAACCTAGTAATTGCGCTAGCACGGTCCAACACGCCACGGTCGTTTGAATGGATCCGCACCAATGTCGACGGCTACAGCACAACAGCCGACCCGGCCTCGGTCAAGCGCCAATTCGACCGCGACCGGGCGACTTTGGCCGACGTGGCCGGCATTCGATTGGTTGAAAGCACCATCGACAGCGAATTCGGCACCGCTAAGGACATGGCCAAAGGCTGGACCCTTGAAGCGGCCGCCGCCTTTATGCCCCGTGTGGAATTCAGTGCGCAGGAAAAAGAAATCCTAGCCACCGCAGCCCAGTGGGCCCACGGACACGAACAACAAGCGGTTGCCCGTACGGCCTTCCGCAAGCTGGCTAGTGCCGGTGTTGCTGCATTGGATTCGCAGGCAGTAGTCACCAACGTGCCGGATCACATCGACTTGGATCAGGCCTCACTACAAGCCCTATTCCGAGCACTGGATCGGGGCCTGCGCATTGAGTTCGACTACTACCCAGCCCCTCTAGTCGAGCCAATGCGCCGTCAGCTGGATCCCTGGGCATTCGCCACAATTGGCGGACGAACCTATGTCACGGGTTTCGATCCAGACAAGCAGGGCCAGCGAACATTCCGGCTAGCGCGGCTGGGTGGGGTAGAAGCACTGCCACAGTTCGTCGAGCACCAGGCTCCCGGGGGAGTGGGCAACCATGCACTGGTTCGGCGCGGGTTGTCGCGAGCGGGGGAACTCATCGATGCGAAGCTAGAGTTCCGGGGTCCTGGCGCGTGGGAGTTGCGGGATAGATGCGATACCACCGAAGGTACGGCGTCCAACGCATCCACGGTATCGATGATCCGCGGCGTGCAGCGGCAATGGTTAGTGCGCACCGCTGCGGCCTACGCCACCGATGTCGTGATCATTGAACCATCCGATGTAGCCGCGGAGGTTCAAAACATTGTGGCCTTGGCCAGCGGTGATGAGGAGCACACAGGAAAGACCGCTGTCGCTGATTCCGCCACGCCCAATGCCACACCCAACGCCACCGATCCCGCTCCAGCTGCTGACGACGACCTCGCGGTGCCAGATGCCACCCCGTCCGAACCATCCCACGCGTTGGAACCACATACCTACGGTGAACAATTCGTCCGCTGCGTGGATCTCCTCGCGTGGTTCGCTAACCACCCCGGCGGAAGCTTCATGGCGGCTGCACGCGATCTCGGCACCTCCGTCCCCCAGATCAAACACGAACTGAAGCAACTCGAATTCTGCGGACTCCCCGGTTACCTGCCGGGCTCGCTCATCGAAGTTGAGTTCCACAAAACTGGCGCCACCATCCAGTTCTCCGCAGGCATCGATTCGCCCATCCGCTTGACCTCTGCCGAAACGGCCACAATTCGCGTGAGCCTCGACGCCATCCGCGACGTCATCGACCCCACCGACGCGGACGTTGTCGATGGCTTGATCGCTACCATTGCTGGCTTGGCCGTCGGTTCTTCTATTCATTCCGACGCCCCCACGCACCCACCTCACACAGCAGATGAGCAGGACCCAAAGGTCAGCGAGTTCGGCAAGCAGCAGGGCGTCGACCAAGAAAAGGTGAAAGAACAACCGCATATTCACCTGCGTTTGACAGAGGCCATTCGGCACCGGTGCACGGTGACGGTGGAGTACACCTCTTTATCCTCAGATTCGCGTACCACCCGCACCTTGCTGCCGGATCACTTGGGAGTAGTGGACGGCGAGACATACCTATGGGCCCGCGAAACTGATGAAGCCAAGCCGGGGCAGCGGCGCTATGCACTCAGCCGGATGAACGTGCGTGAAGTTGGAGAAGAGGGCTCGGCGGGCAAGCGGGTGCAGCCCCGCATCGATACGGCCAACCCGTTCGGCTGGAGCGAATCGACCCCGTGGGCACGCGTGGCCATCGATGAATCGGCGCGGTGGATGTTGGAGTACCAACAAATGTGGGTCATCGATGACGATGTGGAGTCCAACGGGGGAGAGATCCTTGTGATGATGCCGGACACCGGGGCTTGGATTGAGAGATTTCTCATTGCGTACACGCCGAGCGTACGGTGCATACAGCCGTTAGAATTGGTCGCTAGGGTTCGCAGCCGGGCGCGCCGCGGGTTGGCCAACTACACGGACTAAACCGCTCCGCCCGCGCCCGGCCTGCTAGCTAACATGCCGGGCTCCAACCCGGTTGTTGCCCGGGACTCCCCACGGAGAGTGCTAGGGTGACTGTGACAACTCATTGTTTTCCAGATTCTTGCGTGATGCACCAAAGGTGCACGTAAAGCATGAAAATTTCGAATGCGAGGTAACCACCCATGCCAGGTCCAACAGAGTGGCTTCTGATCCTGCTCGTCGTTCTTCTACTATTCGGAGCAACGCGCTTGCCGAACGCCGCACGTGGTTTGGGACGGTCGATGCGTATCTTCAAGTCCGAGATGGACGAGATGAAGACCGAAAGCAACCAGCGCAAAGGAATCGCTGCGCAGGACCCACAGCAGCCGGTTACTGGTGAAACTCCAGAGCAGTCCGCTGCTCGCCTGCAGATGAACCAGCAGGCACAGCCCAAGCCACAGGGCATGGCTCAGCCGGTTGATCCCAACCACCCACAACAGCCTTAAGAAAGCAGTCTCCACCAGGAAAGAAGGTTGGCTGACGGCCTATCATGACTACCTCCAGTAGCCTCAGACCGGGTAGCTCCAGCCCCGACAGTCCTTTGACGGAGCAATCCCACCGGGTGAACTCTCGACGGACGGTCAAAGCTCCCAGAATTCGTCGTAAGAAGTCACCCACGGGAGACATGACGATTGTGGAGCACATCAACGAGCTCCGGCGCCGGTTAGTAGTGTCATTGCTGATCATCGGGGCTGGTGCCGTCGTTGGTTACCTCTGGTACGGCAATGGGGTTGGCCCCATTCCCAGCTTGGGTGAACTGCTGAAGCGACCCTATTGTTCTCTGCCTCCGGAACAACGCTTCGGTTCGGCATCAGGGGATTGTCGCCTACTGGCTACGGCCCCACTGGAAATGTTTATTCTGCGACTGAAGGTCGGAGCCTTGGCCGGAGCCGTATTTACCTCTCCATTCTGGCTGGCCCAGATTTGGGGGTACATCACCCCGGGTTTGAAGAAAAATGAAAAACGCTGGACCCTGACCGTCGGTTTGAGTGCGGGTCTGCTGTTCGTCTTGGGTGCAGTCCTGGCGTACTTCGTCCTCGCGTATGCCTTTGACTTCCTGCTTACCATCGGTGACGGCACCCAGGTTGCCGCGCTGCGGGGTTCGGATTACTTCCACTTCATCTTCACGCTGATCCTCGTGTTCGGCGTGAGCTTCGAAGTGCCGCTACTGACGGTGTTGCTGAACTTCGCGGGTGTTTTGAGCTACCAACAGCTCAAGGAGAAGCGACGCTACGTGATATTGTTCATGTTTGTTTTCGCCGCATTCGTCACCCCAGGTCAGGATCCTGTCTCGATGGTGCTGTTGTCCTTGGCACTGACGTTGATGATGGAGATTGCAACCCAGATTGCACGTATCCACGATAAGCGCAAGGCACGTGGCAACGCGGAATGGATGAATGTGCCCGATGATGAGGCCGCGTCCATCGGAGGGGCCAGCCCAGTCGATAGTGCTGCTGGGGCTCCGGTTTCTTCCTCTATCGATGCACCCGCTCCCATTGCCGATTACCACGCGGTAGAGGCCACACCGGCGCCGCGTAGTAGCAGCGCTGCTCGGCCCATTCAGCAACCACAACCCACCGGAAGGAATGATCTCAATCTCTCAGGAGGCTCAGCCTTCGATGACGTCCTCTAAGGTTCCCTCGGAACTTCACCCCGAGGTTCAGCGTTTTCAGGACCGATACGATTTCCCCCTTGACCCTTTCCAGCTGGAGGCGTCCAATGCCATCGCCGCAGGGAGGGGAGTGCTCGTAGCTGCACCCACCGGCGCCGGTAAAACGGTGGTCGGTGAGTTCGCGGTATTCACGGCGTTTCACAACCAAGGCACCTGTTTTTACACCACGCCAATCAAAGCCCTGAGCAATCAAAAGTTCCACGACCTCACGGACCAGTACGGCGAGGACAATGTGGGACTGCTGACCGGTGATGTCACCATTAACGGCGATGCGCCTATCGTCGTGATGACAACCGAAGTGCTGCGCAACATGATTTATCAGGGATCCGATAGGTTACGCACGCTTACCCACGTGGTCATGGACGAGGTTCACTTCCTCGCCGATAAATCCCGCGGCCCCGTGTGGGAGGAGGCGATCCTGAACCTGGATCCCAGCGTGATCTTGGTTTCCCTCTCCGCAACCGTATCCAACGTGGAAGAATTCGGTGGCTGGCTATCCACGGTACGTGGCCACACGGACATTGTCCTCACCGAACACCGCCCCATCCCGCTGTCTCAGTTCATGATGGTCGGACGGCAGATTATGCCACTGTTCCAATCGGAGCAATCCCGACAACACTCCGCTGCCATGAATCAAGGGACAGCAGTTAACCGTGCCGTCGTTGCGGCCGCCGCGAAGGCGGAGGAATCTGGAAAGCGTCGCGGGCCTAAGCGTTCAGATGTGGCGCTGCACTTGGATGCGGCCAACATGTTGCCAGCGATTTACTTCATATTCTCCCGCGTGGGCTGTGATGCCGCGGTGAAGCAGTTGTTGGCCGACAAGGTGGAGTTCACGACAGCTGCCCAGCGCGCTGAGATCCTCGAGACCATCGATGAGGGAGTGAAAGGCCTGACCCAAGAAGACCTCAATGTTCTGGGCTTCCGCCAATGGCGGCGGGCAGTCTCCCGCGGGTTCGCCGCCCACCATGCAGGCATGCTGCCAGCATTTCGCCACATCATTGAGGACCTTTTCGAGCGCGGGCTCCTGAAGGTGTGCTTCGCCACTGAGACTTTGGCCTTGGGCATCAACATGCCAGCTCGGTCGGTGGTGTTGGAGAAGCTGATTAAGTTCAACGGTGAAGCCCACGTGGACCTCACACCAGGTCAATATACCCAGTTGACCGGTCGTGCGGGCCGCCGTGGCATCGACACCAAGGGCAACGCGGTGGTGCTGTGGGCACAGGGTATCGACCCGCACGCGGTCGCCGATCTGGCTTCCACCCGAACGTATCCTCTGGATTCGACATTCCGCCCCGGCTACAACATGGCGGTCAACCTCATCAACACCAAGGGTTTGGAGGAATCCCACCGCCTGCTGCAGCGTTCATTCGCGCAATACCAGGCCGATGGCACGATCGTGGAAGCCGCCGAGGCCGTAGAGCGTCGCCGCCGGCAGTTAGCCGAGGCGGAAAAGGCATTACGCGACGTCATTAGCGACTTCCGTCGCAAGGCCGCGCGTTTTGAAGAGGATCTTGACACCGATACCTCTACGGTGGTGGATTATGCGCGCCTGCGCCGGGAACTCAGTCAAGAGGAACGCCGCGCCAAGCGCGATGCCGGAATGGAGCGCAACAAGGAAACCGCCAAGCTGTTGGCCAACCTCACCGTCGGCGACGTGCTCGCCCTGCCTACCGGCCGCAATCCCATGACCGCCGTCGTGGCCCGCAGCGACCACCGCCATCACAATCCCAACCCGACGATCATCACAGAAGACGGCTGGGTAGAGCGCGTATCCGCGGAAACGTTCGGCAACACGCCCATTCACATCGGCCACATGAAGCTCCACAAGGGAGTGGAACGTGCCCCAAAGCGGTTAGCCCGGTCAGTGGCCGCCAATCTGCGTCGCATGCACTTCGATAAACCTGCCAAGCTCAAAGCCAAAGCCCGAGGTGGTTCCGCCCATGCGACGGAGCTGCGCCGGCGTGTCCACTCCCACCCGGTGCATGCGTGGGAGGGTCGCGAGGAAATGAATCGCGCCGCGGAGCTGTACATTAAGGCCCAACGCCGCTTAGCATTCGAGCAAGAGGAGGCAACACCCGACCGCGAAAGCCTATCCTCCCAGTTCAACCGCATTTTGTCACTGTTGGAAGAAATGGACTACGTGGAACTCACTAGGGGTGAGGCTGGCCCTGACATAACCGACGCCACGATCACCCTCGAAGGCGAACGCTTGGCCCGCGTGCACCACGAATCCGATCTTCTCATCGCGCAGTGCCTACGCCGCGGCATCTGGGACAATTTGGACCCGGCTGAACTCGCCGCTGTTGCCAGCACGTGCGTATTCGAAAACCGTAAGGAAACCTCCGGGGATGCGGCACTTCCCACCGACGATCTCGAGGATGCCGTAAAGCACACGCTGCGCATCTACAACGAGTTGGCGTCGGACGAACAGCGCCACAACGTGCCACTGACCCGCCAACCCGAACTCGGCTTTGCGACGGCGGTGCACCAGTGGACGGCCGGCGCACCACTGGAATACTGCTTGCAAGCGGCTGAAGCGGCTGGCGCGATCCTTACACCTGGCGACTTCGTGCGGTGGTGTCGGCGTGTCATCGACCTGTTAGATCAGATCCGCCAGACGGGCTATTCCGCGGAGGTTAAATCCGCCTCCCGGAAGGCAGTGGCCGCGATGCAGCGGGGCGTCGTCGCCCTAGAGGTATAAACCCTATCCAACCCAGAGTCAGGAGCACACCTTGAGGCCCAAACAACAGCCCATGCAAGGGCAGAAAGTAGCTATTTTTGGCGCAACCAGCGAGATCGGCGGAGAGATCGCCCTCCGGCTGGCCTCGGGGAACCACATGGTGCTCGCCGGCCGGCGGGTGGAGGCTCTCGAACGGCTGGCAGCTAAGGTGCGACAGGCCGGCGCAACAGGTGTGGATACTTTGTTCTTCGACGCCACGGACTGCCCAAGCCACGGTGTGCTCCTAGAAGCAATCGAATCCACTGGTGCGATTGACGTTGCCCTCGCAATGTTTGGTGTGCTCGGCGACCAGCATCGCGCGGAAGAGGATTCCGACGAAGTGGAAAAGATTATTCACACGGATTTCACCGCGCAGGCAGTTTTACTGACGGAGCTGTCGTCTCGCATGAAAAAGCGGGGGAGCGGAACCATAGTGGCGTACTCCTCCATTGCGGGTGCGCGCGTTCGCCGACCCAATTACGTCTACGGTTCTGCAAAGGCGGGCCTGGACGGTTTTTGTCAAGGCATGCAGGATGCACTGCGGGGCACCGGGGTACGCCTGCTGGTCGTGCGGCCTGGGTTCGTGATCGGGCGTATGACTGAAGGAATGGATCCCGCACCGATGTCTTCCACTCCGGATGTAGTTGCGCAGGCGACCGTGGATGCAATAGCCGATAGTTCCCAGTGGGATGTGTGGATACCACGAAAGCTCAAGGCACTGGCGGCCATTATGCCGGCAGTACCTCGAGCTATCTGGCGCCGCGCGCCACGTTAGATGCGGAACAAGTTGTAAAAGATCGTGCGCAGCATACCGAAAGCGGTCACGATCGCCGTGGCCCCTAAGATGCCAACGAGAACCTTCAGCATGGGGTGCATCTCGTCCCAAGTCTTATTGCCGGTTTCGGACGACTGCAGGGAATCGCTGCTGGTGAACTTGTCCTTATCTGCCTCACTCGAACCGCTGCTCAACTTGGACTCCACCGCAGAGGACAGCTGATCCGTATTCTGCGCTTGAGCAGCTGGAAGGGTGCTCATGGTAAGGGCGGAGGCCAGGCCTACGACAAGAGTAGTTCGGCGCATCTTCATGTGTTGGGTCATCCTTTGCTTGACGCAGTAGAAGCTGTGATGCTGGCGCCGTGCAACAATGGCGGTAGCTCAGCGCAGGTCACTGCAGAGATATAATCGTTACGCAATTGTAACATCGCCAGCTTAGCCCTCGTGCTGCTATCGCCCAAACCCGGCGTGAACCCGCGTGATCCAGGCAGCAGCCAAGCAGCACCGACCCAATCCGGTGTCGATCCACCGGCACATGCACCCCGCTCAGTACAATATTTAGAGATAAGAGGCGGCGGTCCTGTATATGACGTCCTTCACCCAGGCACATGCACCCCGCTCAGTACAATATCTAGGGATATAGCGCGCCACGTGCGCGTATCCCCGCCCATCCACACCAACCGCGCTATCGCCGGCGCTTAGGAGAGTGTCCTTCCCTCATGCCTCAGTTCCTACTGGGTTACCTTCTGATTGAACTCGTAGCATTCCTCGCCCTGGGCTGGGCCGTTGGGTTCGGCTGGGCTTTATTGATTGTCCTCGGCTTGTTCATCCTGGGAATCGCCGTGGCGATGTGGCAGATGCGCTCTCTGGCTACTCGGGTAGCGCAGCGAACCGACCGCCCTGGCGCGCTGACGGACGATGCGGCTCTATCGTGCGTGGGGGCCGTATTCGTGGCCCTGCCCGGTTTGGTCTCTAGCCTCTTGGGATTGCTGTTGTTGCTGCCGCCCACGCGCGCACTGGTCAGGCGCATCATCTCCGTTCGAGCCCAGCGTGCACTGCAGAACTTCGGCGGCTCGTCGTTCGTGACGGTCTCCGGTTTCGGCGCACCACAATCGAAGAACGTTCCCGGCTGGGGTGAAGTCATTGACCACCGCGACGACGAATTCAAGCGTTGATGTCCACTCGCGCAATCTCCCGCCCCATTAAGCCTGCCCGCCTCGGCAAATCCGTCCGCTCGTGGACCACTGACCTACTTCGCTTTCTTGGGGCCGCTTTCAGTGGGGTCATGCTCTTCGCCTCGTTCCAACCCACCGGCTTGTGGTGGGCGGCCCCACTGGGAATGGCGCTGTTCTTCTTCTCAGTCAGTCAACAGCGCAGCATCGTGCTGGCGTGGGTCCAGGGTCTTGTTCTCTATGCCCTCTTGCTGCCCTGGGTGGGGGAATTCGTTGGCGCGACCGCGTGGATTGCGCTCGCGCTGGTGCAGTCGCTGTATTCCTTATTGTTCGGTGTGGGCCTCAAGGGCCTGCTCGCCACCCGCCAACGCGTACTTGCCGTTTTCCCTTTCCGCTTTGCCCTCATTGCTGCGTGGTTCATCGCGACAGAATTCCTACGGTCGAACTGGCCCTTCGGTGGTTTCCCTTGGGGTCGCCTAGCGTGGGGTCAGGTTGACGGTCCGTTCGCCTCCTTGATCTCGCTAGGTGGCCCAGCCCTAGTTTCCTTCACCGTCGTTTTCACCGGCGGGTTGCTATCGGTCCTCATCGGGTGGGCACTGGCGCGCCTGGCCACACGCTGGCGCACGCTCCGGGTGGTTACTGCCGCCGCGCCCGTGACGTCCGCCCGTCCGGCATGGTCGGCTGTACTCGTCGCGGTGATCATTCTGGTCGGCGGTGGCATGCAGCTAGCTCACCCTTCGTCGGGCTCATCAGTTTCTTCTATCGACGACGCCACGCTGGTCAACGTCGCCGCCATCCAGGGGAACGTGCCTCGCCTGGGGTTGGACTTCAACGCGCAGCGCCGGGCGGTGTTGGATAACCATGCGAAGGCAACGGATGAGTTGGTCCACAGCGTTTCGACGGGCCAAGCTGCCCAACCCGACGTGGTGTTCTGGCCCGAGAACGCTTCAGACATCAATCCTTTCCTCAACGCCGATGCCCGCGCCGTCATCACGAACTCCCAATCCGCAGTGAAAGCCCCGATGCTGGTTGGAACTGTCAGCCCCGAGCACAACACCATGGTGGTGTTCGACGAGCACGGCGCAGGGGAAAGCCACGTCAAGAAGTACCTACAGCCATTCGGGGAATATATGCCGTTGCGCGACCTGCTGCGCAAGGTCAGCCCCCTAGTCGACCAAGCTGGAAATCTTCAACCGGGGAATGACAATGGCGTCGTCCACATGACAAGCCAAGCAGGTAAAAAAGCGGGAACAACTATCCCTGTCGGAGTGGCAACCTGTTACGAGGTGAGCTTCGACGGTGCTTTCCGTTCTGCGGTGCGCGGGGGAGCGCAGTTACTGACCAGCCCCACGAACAACGCCACATTCGGTTTTACCGAAATGACGTACCAACAGCTGGCGATGAGCCGAATGCGCGCCATGGAGTACGACCGCGCGGTGGTAGTGGCTGCGACCTCCGGAGTTTCGGCTATTGTGGAGCCGAACGGAAATGTGGTGCAACGCAGCAACATATTCACCCGTGACGTTTTGCAGGCCGATGTTCCCTTACGGGATACACTAACTCCGTCCGCACGGGTAGGTCCTTGGGTCGAGTGGGTCATTGCCAGCATTGGCACGCTCGCTGCTCTAGCATTAATTGTTGTTGCGCGATCTCATGGTCGGCGGTCTCACATCAACGACCCCGGACACCGCGAAAATAGCAACCGCAAAACCATAAACCACTAACACCTAGAGAGGTTTCCACACTATGGCCAAGCTCAGCGATAAAACGCTGGTCATCATTCCGACGTTCAACGAGCGCGAGAACCTGCCGTTGATCGTCGATCGCCTATTCAAGGCGGAGCCGGAGCGCGTGGACGTACTCGTGGTTGACGATGCCAGCCCAGACGGCACCGGCGACATTGCCGATGAGATGGCAGCCAAGGATTCCCGCATTCATGTCCTACACCGCCAGGGCAAGGGCGGGTTGGGCGGTGCTTACATCGCCGGTTTCCGCTGGGGCCTCGACAACGGTTACGAAGTGCTGTGCGAGATGGACGCCGACGGTTCTCACGCACCTGAGCTGCTTCACCTGCTGCTGGATCGCATTGATGCCGGCGCGGAGCTGGTCCTGGGTTCCCGTTACGTTAAGGGTGGCAAAACCGTGAACTGGCCAGCTAGTCGCCAGATCCTATCTCGTGCAGGCAACATCTACGCTTCGCTCGCTCTGGGGGCCGGGCTGTCCGATATCACCGGTGGTTACCGTGCCTACCGTCGCGAGGTACTGGAGGCCATTGACCTAGACGCCGTCGATTCAGCCGGCTACGTTTTCCAGGTCGACCTGGCATGGCGCGCGATCGAGGCGGGCTTCGACGTACGCGAAGTTCCCATTACATTCACGGAGCGCGAAATCGGCGATTCCAAGATGAGTGGCAACATTGTGGGTGAGGCCTTGGTGCAAGTAACCAAATGGGGGCTTGCACACCGCGCGGATCAGATCAAGAACTTCTCTTCCGAGTTCTGGCGCATCGGTTCCGGTACCGTTCGCAACATGTTCAACTAATCCCGCTGTTCAACTAGTCTCGGGGGGCCACGGCGGCCGTTGCGACTGTGGCTACGGCGATAGTACGGGTACGCAAAGAGCCCGGGTGAGGAAACCTTCTTCCTTACCCGGGCTTGTTGTATTCGAACGATGCACTACATTAACGTTGCGCTTCTTGTTCCTTCATCAGCTTGACTGCTTGACGCCGACGCTTTCGCAGCAACTCAATGCGTTCTTCCAACAGCACGTCCAACTCTTCCATACTGCGACGCTCGCACAGCATGTCCCAGTGGGTGCGTGGTGGCTTGACCGGCTTCGATTCCTGGCCTTCGCCCTCCATGAGCGTGCCAAGCATGCCGTTCTTGCACTGCCATTCCTGAGGGATTTCAGCGTCATCGGCGAAGGGAACCTCGTAAACCTCGCCATTATCGGTCTGGTAACGGGCGATACGACGCGGTGCGAGATCGTGATCACGATCTGTTTCATACGACACCGCTCCCATACGACTGCCCCGCAGGACCCGATCTGCCATCCTGAAACCTCACTCCATAAATAGATTTGGTGAAACTCTTTTCGCCCCGCACAAAATACTATGCAACGCGACCTATAAAGCTTAACGGATAGCCGATAGTATTTGTTCCCATGGCTGGCATCTCTGCGCGTTCCTCGAATTCCCCGCACCACTGCAAGTGGTGCGGTCGAGCCATCACTGACCAACCCAGCCGCGGACGTCGCCGCCACTACTGCAGCCAAGCATGTCGTCAACGCGCCTACGAACACCGAAACCTCACCACTCACCCCGCCTCAGCGACGGAGAATGAGCACCCAAGTGGCACGGTAACGTTGGGGCCCAAGGCGGCGTCGAACCTAAAAGATCTGATGTACCAACTACGGTGCGCCGCCGAAGATGTCCGTACCGCCGCCGAAGAAAAGGCTAGCCACGACGAAATCCGGGGGCTAGCCGACGAAGTCTTGCAGTTAGCACAAAGCATCGAGCGAATCCGCGCACTAGGGCCCGCTGAAGGGCCCGCTGAAGGGCCCGCTGAGAAGTAGCAACCGTGGTGCAATGGCACCAGTTGGTAGCCGGTGGGCCGGGGGATAGGGTAGGAGGTATGCGTAAGGGAATAATCACACTGGGTGTCATCGGAATCATCGTGTTCGCCCTGATGGCCGTGGGGCCCATCGCTTACAATCTGCTGTCCAACCGGGGGTTGCAGACCGCGGATATCTCGGAAGGCGGACCGGCGGCGACTGTCGGAACCGATGGCTCGTGGCAAGTGACGAAGGGGGCCGGCGCAAACCGCACACAGGCGGGATACACCTTCAACGAAATCCTGCCGGGACAGCGCAAAACCACGTCCGGACGTGCAGATAATGCTCAGGACGACAACGTGACTGGGCAAATGCGCGTGACCGACGGGAAACTGGAGGAGGCCGTAGTAACCGTCAAGGTCGCAGCGATTTCCAGTGATGTGGAAAAACGCGATATCAACGTTCGCCGGCGCATCCTGGAAACCGATGCGTTCCCGGAGGCCAGTTTCACTCTAACCAAACCGGTCGATATTTCGCACGTACCCGACGATGGTAAGCCCGCCGAGGTGCAGGTGACGGGCGATCTGAAGTTGCACGGTGTGTCCAAACAGGTTCCAGTTACACTCAAGGTGTTGCGCACGGGGGAAAACATCGTTGTCTCAGGCAATGTCCCCGTGCACCGCAGTGACTTCGGATTGGAATCGCCCGAATTTGTGGCCGCAAAGATCGCGGAAGAAGGCACCATCGACCTGCTGCTCGTCTTCGAACAGCGCAAGTAATTGGAGGCAGAATGTCACCGGAAATGATGAACCTCTCCCGCATTATGCGGGCAGTTGTGCTGGTGGGTTTCGGCGCGTACATGGTGTTTGTCGGTATCGGCGGGAACCCGCTGGGTTGGGTGTTTGCCGCAGTGTGCATGGTGTTTTTCCTCCTCACAGCATGGCAAATTGCGAAGGCGAGGAAGTAAGCAATGACCGCTACCCGGGTAGATCCCAGGAAGGACCTGCCGGAAGACCGCGAATTGCCGCGCTTGCTGGCCTCCCGTGATGAGCGCGAGCTAGTATCCGCCCAGCGGTGGCTTGCCGAACAAACCAGTGTTGATATCGCCGCGGAATTGGGGCGATTAAAGCCTGAGTTACAGGCGGTTGCGTTTCGGCTGTTGGATAAGGAACGCGCGCTCAGTGTGTTCGAGTACTTGGACCCACCGCATCAGGCGGATTTGCTGGAGGCACTCCGCGATGAGCATGTAGGCGAATTGTTTGGGTCCATCGCTGCTGACGACCGCGCGGCGCTCTTGGATGAGATGCCAGCCAAAGTCGCCTCGCGCCTGCTTCGTGACCTACCGCAGGAAGATCGCCGGGCCACCTCGGTACTGCTGGGATATCCTGCCCGGTCCGCTGGGCGCGTAATGTTACCTGTCACGGTGGTTTTATCCTCGGATTCCAATAGGGAAGAAGCGCTCGAGAAACTCCAGCTGCGTGGGGAGGCCTTTGCCACTGTCCCCGTCACCGACAATTCCCGCCGATTAATCGGGATGGTGAACTTGGCGGACCTCGTGACCGCGCCCGCTGGCACTCCAGTGAGTGACGTGCTGCAGTCCGAGAAGCACCGCGTGTATGCCCATGACGACCAGGAATTCGCGGCCAGATTGGTGCAAGAAGCTGACTTGTTGGCACTTCCGGTTGTCGATGAGGAAGACCGGCTGCTGGGGCTTCTTACGGTGGACGACGCCATGGAGATCCTTGAGGACGAAGAAACCGAGGATGCCTATCGTTCCGGTGGCCAAGAGCCACTCAACGAGCCATACCTGACTGCAACGGTGTTCACGTTGGCCCGCAAGCGCGGGCTGTGGTTGATTGTGCTCATTTTCGCGGCGTTTTTGACCATCAACGTCATGGAAGTGTTTGAATCCACTCTGGAAAAAGTGGTGGTGCTCAGTGTGTTCGTTCCGATGATTATCGGCACTGGTGGCAATGCGGGTTCGCAGGCGGCCAGTTCGGTGGTTCGTGCCCTAGCCATTGATGAGGTACGCCCCAGTGATGTTTTCCGCGTGATCTGGCGCGAGGTGCGCGTAGGATTCCTACTGGGAGTTTTCCTTGGAGCGGTGATTTTCCCCATCGTGGCCCTGCTGTATTATCCGCAAGTCGCAGCCACAATTTCCTTGGCGATCGTGTGCATTTGCTCGTGGGCATGCATCGTCGGAGGCATGTTGCCGTTGGTGGCTAAAAAGCTCGGTGTGGACCCTGCCGTGTTCTCCACCCCTGTGGTCTCCACCTTGGTCGATGCAACCGGTTTGATTATCTACTTCACCATTGCGGGGGCGATTATGGCGGAGCAGATCGCGGCGGCAGGGTAGTGCAGCAGCAGGGTAGTGCAGCAGCAGGGTAATGCAGCAACGCCGGGGATGGGGGCACCGGGGCGGTGCGCGCAGCAATGCCAGGGATGGGGGCACCAGGGTGGTGCGCAACAACAATGCCGGGGTAAGAGCACCGGGGCGTTGCGCGCAGCAATGCCAGGGATGGGGGCACCGGGGCGGTGCGCAACAACAATGCCGGGGTAACTGTGCCGAATCGGGCTGCTTTACATAGGTCGTCACCTCTGCGGGTTAATTTGTCGGGGTCTGGGCTGTTCGACAGGGTATGGGGGTAGTCTCGGACGCCCCGGCGCCCGTATCCTCCCGCTGAGCAACAAATCAAAACAAATGTGCAGCAGAACTCCAACAAAAACGCGTCATTTTGTCAGAGTTCTGCTGCACATTGAGCGGTCTGGTGCCTAATCACCTCCGCCCGGCACCGTTCTTTGTCAGAGGAGGGGCACCTCCGCCCGACACCGTTCTTTGTCAGAGGAGGGAGCGCCCAACCGCCGCCTTTCGGGGTGCTTTATCCGAATTTTTCAAGCGCCGAGAGCTCGCCGGCAACGATGATAAGGTCTTCAGAGCTCAAGCGGGTATCGGAAGTAATGGGTTGCCAATCACCATTAACACGGGCTTCAACAACGCGCACACCCGCCCGGCTGGACAACGCCTCGTTGTCCACGGGGCCACCCTGCAAGAAAGCAGGTGGGTGCATTTTGATCATGCCGAAATCCTCATCGAACTCCGCGAAGTCCTGGAAACGCCCGCCCAAAAGGTGAGCCACGCGGCGCCCCGTATCGCGCTCCGGTCGCACCACGTGGTGCACACCGATCTGAGTCAAGATGCGCGCGTGCGCCTTGGAATCGGCCTTAGCCCACACATCGGGCACTCCGAGCTCCAACAGGGCCGAGGCCGTAAGGATCGACGATTCCAGGGAGGAACCGATGCCCAGAACCACGCGGTCAAAGTCACCGATCCCAAGCTGCTGCAGCGCATCCATATCAGTGGTATCCGCCACGGCAGCATCTGTGAGCTCACTCTTGCACTGCTCAACGAGGCGGGCATCGGCATCGACACCCAAGACTTCCACGCCGTGAGCGGTCAGCTCTTTCGCGAGCGAAGAACCGAAGCGCCCGAGCCCGAGAACAGCAACAGGGGGAATATTGATTTTTGCCCGATTTTTTGCGGACGGGCCAAAGAACCTAACCAATGAACGGCCTTTCTTCTGGGTATTCGAAACGACGCTTGAACTTTTTCAAAGCCATCGCCGTGACCAATGTGATTGGCCCGATGCGGCCAAGATACATGATGGCGATGAGGATGCCCTGTGAGGCACCGCTGAGGTAAGGGGTGATGCCAGTGGAGAGACCAACGGTAGAAAAGGCGGAAAGGGTCTCCAGCACTACTTGGTCTGCAGTGAACTGCGGGTCCAGCGTGCGGATGAGCACGATGGTCGTCACAACGAGAGCCACGCCGAAGCTCACCACGGTGAGTGCGCGGCGAATGGTGGAGGGACTAATGCGCCTTCGGTTAATGGTGACGCTGTTTTCACCACGAAATTCGGTCAACATCGCAGCCAAGATGATGGCCGCGGTCGTGATGCGGATGCCACCAGCGGTACCACCGGATCCGCCACCGATGAACATCAAGATGTCCGTTCCCATAAGGGTAGACGGGTGCAGCATGCCGTAATCAACGGCATTGAAACCTGCGGTTCTAGCCGTAGCTGATCCGAAGAAGCTCAACAGCATTTTGTCGTGAAAAGCTAGGGGAGCAAGGGTGGCTTTCCATTCGAAGAACGCGTACCAAATCCAGCCTGCGACCAGCAGAAATGCCGTACCCCACAGGGTGACAGTGGCGGTTACTGAAAAGCGCACGTTATCACTGCGGTTACGGGGGTTGAGGATTCGCCGACGCGCCTTGTTAAAGATTTCTAACAGGACTTGGAAACCCAGCCCACCAACGATCAGTGCGAAAGCGATGGGAAGGATGACCGCAGCATCGGTAGCCAGGCTAATGAGGTTATCGGAGTAGATGCTGAATCCCGCGTTATTGAATGCGGAAATCGCGTGGAATACACCGTGCCACACAGCTTGTCCAAAGGGCCTATCGTATCCAAAGTGGAAACGACAGGCGAGGAAAATGGCCACAAGGAACTCGGTGCCCGCCATAAACACAAGTGTCATAACAAGCGTTTTGCGCACGCTGCTAGCATCCTGCGTTCGACCTTCTGCCAAGGTATTGAGCTGCGAGCGAAGACTCAAGCGCCCAGTCAGCATCATGGCAGCCAAGGATGTCAGACTCATGACGCCGAACCCGCCAAGCTGAATCAACGTAATAATGACAACCTGGCCGAAGCTAGTCCAGTGGGTCGCCGTATCCTCAACGACTAGTCCCGTCAGCGATACAGCACTTGTGGCTGTAAAGAGAGACGGCAGAAAGTCCGTCGCCGTTCCGTCGGTTGATGACACCGGCAGCATCAAGACGAACGTACCGATGAGGATCAGTACGATAAAACCCACGGCGACCACTTGGGTGGGATGCAACCGTGGTGTTGTTGCGTTAGTTTGCACGAAGGATAACCCTAGACCCAGAGTCGCAATATGGCTAGCACAACGACGATACTCGCCGGATAAATCTAAACGCTTTTTTAATGGGTAACGTACCACCAGCTTGTGCAGGTAATGAGCTACCAGTAATGACCTCGAGCTATAGCGAGCGTTCAGCCCTTTAGCCGATAATATATATTATGACACTTCGCGGATGAAGGGGCGCCGGCCCCCTTATGGGCACCCAACCCCCTAACCCAAAACTCAACCCCCTAACCCATAACTCAACCCCTCATTCATGTCAGCCGGATGCGCTCCGCTGAGTCATATCACCCGAATAAGCTACTGGGCACCCACCCCGGCTAGCTGCTACCCAGCACACTGGACCCCACAGCAACGTCAGATAAGTTCACCGCGCCCTCTGCAGACCCCTGCGCGCTGCCAATAGGATTGGCCTTTTCGGGAATTTGGCACGCACCCTTGACCGGCACACCGTTGAAGCGATCCAAAATGAACGGAATGCCGAATTCCGCGCCGGATATCGCTTGGACGAAGTGGTTGTAATCGCCAAGCTTGGCCATATAGTCATCTCGGTACAGGACGGACGTCCCCGCAGCACACCACTTCCGCGCCAAGTCCTTGGCTTGCTGATACTCCACATTGAGATCGTACCGACCGGAGACGATCATGACAGGCGCCGCCGGTATGGACTTTCCGATGCGTTGAGCTTCCATGGCAGCCTGCGCCTTCGGCATTGACTTCAACAGCTCATCCAGACTGCGCCCATCTTTCGTCCACATGGAGGTCGTCTGGTGCCCGTATTTTTCCGTGATCTCGTTCGTACACATCGTCTTCAGATCCTCCAGTGCGACCTTGCCTCGATCATTGAGATTGGCCTCCAAATCCGCCTGCAGCTCTGGATAGCGCTCCAGCAATCCGTTGATAGTAAAGCCAATCGCACCCACCAGGTCCGATCCGTCGATATTGCGCTGCACCGCATCCAAATCGGCCGGTGGAGCGGATGCATAAGCGCCCGCGGGATCCAGCTCTGGCGCATACGCGCCGATGGTTTCAATGGCAGCCGCAGCTGCTCCGCCACCCTGCGAGTGCCCATAGAATGACACCTTGCCGAAGTTCCCACCCTTTTCTTCCACCAGGTTGCGCGTAGCCCTAGCTGCATCGATCATGGCATGCGCCTGATCCAACCGGTTCATGTAGGTGTGCACACCCGCAGTGCCCATGCCCACATAATCTGTGACAACAACGCGCACGCCCTGGTTAGAAAAGACCCAGTCGTACATCCCTTCCAGCGCCACGGCGCGTTCCGAAGCAATAGGGTTAGGTTGGTTATCCAGTGGCCAGTTGCGCGATGGCGCACACTGATCACCCTGCCCCACCGTTCCACGCCCTACCACTACTGTTGGCCGGGGCCCCTTGCCTTTCCACTTCACGACTGGCTCCACGACGTAACCTGTGACGGGTACTTTCTGGCCGGTTTGTGTGGTGGAGGTGTACATAATCTTGTGCACAGAATTCGGCAGCTTGTAATCCAAGTTCCCGAAAACCCGACCATACGGCGCATCCTGGATTTTCACCACGTCTCCTGGGCGCCTACCGGAAACATCCACGAGATCATAGAACGGGTCATGATCACCCTTTTCCACGCGCGCCTCGCTGCCCGACGATCCTTCAGCACCCGACGACCCCGCCGTTGCCGCACCCGATCCTGGCGCGTCCTCTTCAGCAAAAGCTGTTCCCACCCCGCCCAGCGCTAGCCCGGGAATCATCAAGGCCGCCCACAAAACACGGCTTTGACGTGCATGAATCTTCATCAGTGTCCACCTTCCAGTTGAATCGAATCAATCGACACATTCAGTATGGTGATCCAACTCACAGGAAGGGTGGGATTTAATAAAAATTCTGTTTACAAAACTAATAACTACCCCCGGACGTGGTACTTAGCTATGCATAACACCCCCCGGACGTGGTACTTAGCTATGCATAACCACCCCTGGACGTGGTACCCACCTACGCAACGGGGTGAAACCGACCAATCCTTTCTTCAATGCGCGCAGCCACGTCCAATAACAGGTCTTCCCCACCATCGCGCGAGGCCACCAATTGCACACTCACCGGCAAACCGTCGCGCCCTACCCCTACAGGAATGGCGATCGCGGGATGCCCACTGACGTTCCACGTGGCGGTGTACGCCACCGACGGCAAACTCGCCAGCTGTGCTGCAATAGTTCCCATCTGCATCAAGCGTCCAGCCTTTATCGGCCGACCTGCCACCGTCGGGGTTACGATCAGGTCGTACTGGCTAAAGATCTCCCGTTCAATGAGGTCCCCCAG
Source organism: Corynebacterium sp. HMSC28B08 (assembly GCF_001806865.1). Lineage (NCBI taxonomy): Bacteria > Bacillati > Actinomycetota > Actinomycetes > Mycobacteriales > Corynebacteriaceae > Corynebacterium > Corynebacterium sp. HMSC28B08. Next base: position 34,777 of record NZ_KV786160.1, on the reverse strand, counting down.
CTGCTGCGAAGCCCGCCGGGCCCAATCATGCACCCGCTGCGGCATTGTCCACACCCCCATCAGGGCCGTCCGCTTGTGGCGCGGCTCGATCCTCTCGGGGTGATCTAACCCGGCGATCTCTTGGCGAATCCCAGCGTAGAACTGGGCTAGAAAGGCCGGCGTGGGGTCGGGGTAACTCAACTTTTTCTTCTCGACGCCATGCCCCGCACCCCTAAGCTCCTCACCAATCCTATGGACCGCGGCCACGTGATCTTCATGGGGAGGAGTGAGAGGGCTCACAGGGTGCGTATCCAGGACAACCCGCAAGGGGCGTTCCCATGCTGTCCGCGACCCTGCGGGTTGATGTTCATAACTGCCACGCAGGGCGTCGAATACCAGAGCAACATCAGCCACACAAGCGCCGAGCGGCCCGGCAGTCCCAAGCGATAACCAAAGGTCGGGGTAAGGATCTGTGGGCAGCACCCCCCGTCCTGGTTTCAGGCCCACGAGCCCGCAATGGGCAGCGGGAATGCGCACTGATCCGCCTCCGTCGCCACCAATAGCGACTGGCACCATGCCCGCAGCGATTGCCGCCGCTGTGCCGCCGGAGGATCCGCCTGGGGTGCGGGTAAGATCACGCGGGTTGCGAGTGATTCCCGTGGCTTCGGATTCGGTGAACGGGAATGCACCGAAGGCCGGCATGGCAGTCTTGCCGATGATGACGGCACCGGCGTTGCGGAGGCGCCGGACAATCTCGGAATCAGTAGTGCGAACCGATGTGTTGGCGTTGGTTCCAAACGTGGTCACGGTGCCGGCGACGTCGATTTCTTCCTTGATGGCGATAGGCACGCCGAACAGCGGGCCAGGTGTGGAAGTGGCCGCGCGGTCGAGTTGCCGAGCGGCTTCCAATGCCTCCTCGCGCAGAACTACGGTGAAAGCATTAATCAGGTCGTCTTTAGCATCGATGCGCTCCAGAGCAGCGTGGATTCCAACCTCGGCCCCCTCGGTTATGGCCGCTTCCCGCCACTGCGCCGCCGAGAATGCATGCCATGGAAGGTCGAAGGAATGCTTACCCACGGTCTTCGCCTCGGGCGGTTTGAGATTCGCGCAGCAGGGCCTCGATCTGCGGTTTCAGGGCCTCACCCACACGCTTGCCCGAGTGGATACACCCACCCAAGAAGGTACCTTCCAGCGCATTCTTGCCATGCATTCCACCCCCACCGAAGCCCGAGACCTCGCCGGCGGCGTACAGGCCAGGCAGTACCGAGCCATCGGATTGCACGCAACGACCCGACAGATCAGTTTCAATACCGCCTAGAGTCTTACGGGTAAGGATGCGCATACGCACCGCAATCAGTGGTCCCTTGGACTCATCGAGCAACCGGTGCGGGGCAGCACAGCGGACAATCTTGTCACCCAAGTATCCGCGGGCGGTACGAATGTAGTTGATCTGGGAATCCTTGGAGAACTTGTTGTCGAGCTGGCTGTCGCGATCTTCGATCACGCGGCGTAGTTTTTGGGCATCGATGCGTGGGGCATCCTCCGCCGTGACCTCGTTCATACCTTCGACCAGATTGTCTAGGTCATCGGCAATCACCCAGTCTTCTCCGTGATCCATGAAATTTTGAATTGCAGGGTGAGTGCCCGGCCCAACCTTGGACAGCAAGTTCTTGAACTTCTTGATGGTGAGATCCGGGTTTTGCTCGGATCCAGAGAAGATAAACTCCTTATCGGCGATCGCCTTGGTCAGCACAAACCACGAATAGCCGTGCCCAGTGCGACCAATGTGCTCGAGGGTCGCGAGGTTATCTCCACCGGGGATAAGCGTGGTGGGCAGACGGTTACCTTCGGCATCCAACCACAGAGAGCTGGGGCCAGGGATAATGCGGATTCCGTGGGTAGGCCAAATGGGATCCCAATTCATCATGCCCTCGGTGTAGTGCCACATTCGATCAGTGTTCGTCAGGCGCGCGCCCGCCTGCTTCGAGATCTCAATCATGCGACCATCGACGTGCGCTGGCACACCCCGTACCAATTCCTTGGGGCATTCCCCCCAGCGCTCGGTGGGCCACGTGCGACGCACCAAATCCAAGTTGCCACCAATACCACCAGTGGTCACGACCACCGCGGGTGCACGAAGTTCGAAGTCGCCGACAACCTCGCGCGAGCTCGCCTGACCGCGCTCCAGATCCGTCGGTTCCAGCACACTACCGCGCACGCCGACCACGCGCACACCGTCCCCGTCGGGCTCAGTCAACAGCTCATCCACCTGGTGACGGAATCGGAACTCGATCTTGCCCTGGCGCTCGGCCTCCTCCAGAGGTTCGCGGAAAACGCGCACCACCTCGGGGCCGGTGCCCCATGTTAGATGGAACCGTGGAACCGAGTTTCCGTGCGCTGAGGCATCGCCGTGCCCGCGCTCGGCCCAGCCCACAGTGGGAACTACATGTAGCCCGAGAGCCTTAAGGTAGTCGCGTTTTTCATGGGTCGCGAAGCGAACGTATTCCCTACCCCACTTGCGTGGCCAATAGTCGTTGTCCGCATTGTCGTAGTCGGCGGAGTTCTCCCAGTCCCGCCACGCCAATTCCTCGCTGTCCTTTACACCCATCAGGCGTTGCTCGGGGCTGTTGACGTAGAACAATCCTCCCAGAGACCAAAACGCCTGCCCACCCAGATTGTTGCGGTTTTCCTGATCTAGTACGAGGACTTTCAATCCACTTTTCACCGCTTCGTGCGCTGCCACCAGTCCGGCCAGACCGGCGCCCACAATGATCACCGGAGCATCGGTGCGGTTGCGTTCAACGTTGGCATTCGTCATTTTGTTCTCCATTCCGTGACGTGTTTGTTCTGCAAAACACATTAGTGTTTTTACCCCTGTTGTGAATGCATATTCACGTTTTCCCTCCGGCGTTCGTCCGTTCGCATATCTTGCCTAATTAAGTTCACAACCCATACAGGAAAGAAGGAGGTTTGAATGTCGCAGTTTTCCACGGAAACCGGCAATCCCGTCACCCCAGACCCAGCCGGCGCGTCACCAGCCCTACCCGCCACCCCCATTGCAGACAAGACTGTGCGTCGTCGCATCATTCTCGCCTCCACGGTGGGTACGACCATTGAGTTCTACGACTTCTATGCATATGCCACGGCAGCCGTTGCCGTCTTCCCTCACCTGTTCTTCCCGAAGAATGACAACCCCACGGTCGCCCTCTTGGCTTCTTTTGCCACGTTCGGACTGGCCTTCGTTGCTCGCCCGTTGGGCTCTATCGTTTTCGGCCACTTCGGTGACCGCGCCGGCCGCAAAGTGACTTTGGTTGCATCTCTCCTGACCATGGGCATCGCTACCTTCATCATCGGTTTGCTGCCCACCTACGCCAGCATCGGTATCATCGCCCCGGCTATCTTGGCTCTCATGCGTTTCTGCCAAGGGCTGGGCCTCGGCGGTGAGTGGTCGGGCGCCGCGCTTCTAGCTACGGAGAACGCCGAGCCGGGCAAACGTGCCCGCGCCGCGATGTGGCCGCAGCTGGGTGCACCATTTGGCTTCATTCTGGCCAATGGTCTTTTCCTCATCCTCGTTATCGGCTTGGGCCACGAAAACGGCAAGACCGACGGCGCATTCATGCAGTGGGGTTGGCGCGTGCCATTCTTGCTGTCCGCTGTTATGGTCATCGTGGGCTTGTACGTGCGTTTCAAGCTGGAGGAAACCCCTGTGTTCCGGGAGGCCGTGGATAAGGGCAAGAAGCTCGACGCCCCCGTGCTCGATGTCTTCAAGGTCGCGTGGCGACCGTTAGTTCTGGGTACGTTCATCATGCTTTCGACGTACACGTTGTTCTACCTGGTGACCACGTGGGTCTTGTCCTACGGCATTGCGAACCCGGCCAAAACCCGGGGCCTAGGCATCCCCTATGTCGACTTCCTCAAACTGCAGCTGATCACCATCTGGTTCTTCGCTCTCGCCGTGCCAATCTCCGGTCGTTTGGCGGACCGCTTCGGCCGCAAGAACTACTTGGCCGTAATCTCCGTTCTGATGTTGGTTTTCGCGGCCAGCTTCTCCCTCTTCCTCAAGCAAGAAACCGCGACTGAATTCACCGTGGGTGTGTGGCTTGCCATCGGTATGGCATTAATGGGCCTGGTCTTTGGGCCAATGTCGGCCGTGTTGCCCGAGATGTTCCCCACCAATGTGCGCTACACCGGTTCGGGCATCTCGTACAACGTGGCCTCAATCTTGGGTGCAGCTGTGGCACCTTTTATCGCCACCGCGCTCGTGGCCTCCTACGGAGTACACGCGGTTGGTTTGTACTTGGGGGTTGCAACGGCAATCACCTTGGTCGCCGTCCTCTTGATGCGTGAAACCAGCCACGTGGACATGAAGGACATCTAGGTCCTCCTGCCACTTAGCTGCGCGGTTCGAAAACGAACTGCACGCAGTCGATATCCCCGGCGCTCATCAACGCCTGATGCAGCGCCAGCTGGTAATCCCACAAGCGGCGGAAAATGAGGTCGAACCCGGCCGCCGCAGCCTGCCGCTCACGCGCTAAAAAATTGCTCCGCCATAGCGGCAATGTGGCAGCCAGGTGCGAACCCAAGTAGTTCTCCGCCACCAGATTCAATTTCGTCGCGGATAACGTGGCCGCTCGCACCTCATCTACCAGCGGGTATTCCAGCGCGGGCCACACGTAGGCGCGCATCACGTCTAGGGAGCCTTTGGCGGTCTCGCGGGCGGTTGGCGTCGAAACTATAGATTGAACGACCGCCACCCCACCGCGAGCCAACATACGATCAATAGCCCGCAGGAAATGAGGGATCCCGGCGCGCCCCAGCGTCTCCATGCGTTCAATGGAAAAGATCACATCGTAACTGCCCGACCATTGGCGTGGTGAGGGGATACTCCCGACGATTCTTTCAATGCGCACGGCACCCGCAACTCCGGCAGCGCGGACGCGCGCACCGATAGTCTCGGCATGTTCGGCATCGCTGGTAAGGACATCCACGCTGGCCCCACGCTTTGCAGCTTGGATGGCCAGCGTGCCGCCCGAACTAGTCAGTTCCAACACTCGGTCCCCGGGGCCCACACCGGCCTCGTCGAGCATGCTTTCAATACGGCGCATTTGAGCATCGTCAAGGTCTTGGCGATCTACGTTGTCCGGCGCCCCGAAATATGTTAGATCCAGCGTGAGCTGGGTGGTTTTCTTCGCGCCGGGGGAAACGGGCACACTCACCGACTCCGTTGTGGTGGTGCGAGCTGCGGACTTGAATAACGCGGCACCCGTGGCGCGCGTTTCACCGGCGTAGAGCTCCACCAACCCATCTGGCACCTCGCCTGGTAAGGGGGCACCGAAGTTACCGTGCTTGCGTTTACGGTTCAGCAATGCCCCCAGCCGCCCCTCCAAGTTTTGCTGCAGCAGGATTTCTAGCACTTCGGGCAGGGGCTCTGCATCCCACTGCCCCAGCATGTAACTTTCTGCCACGCCCAACCACTCGTGGGCCACGATGCGGTCGAACAGCTCTCCGTCGTGCACATCCAGGAAAGGGGTGGTGGCTCCGGTGAGCGAAAGATCGTATTCCGCTGCGAGGGCTTCCAACCGCTTGGAGGCCTCCTCGGCCCGTCGGCCTTGAAAATGCGCATCGAGAGGCGCAACCAGGTGCGGCCAGCGCTTCGGATCAACATACTGCGTATTCATCCTCTCCACCACCGGTATTTAGCCTCCTCGATATCGTTATGGAACTCCCCCCGAAGTTACTAGCAAAACCACATCTTATAGTGCAGGCATCGCCGGTTTATCCACGCTTTTATCGCCCCCATACGGCAAAAAGGGCACATCCTCACCTGACCAACCACGGTTAATGTGAGCGGATTCCTCACAAGCGTTAGGATGGTGGCCGTACAACTTGCGAAAATTTGAGAATGAATCGCTTCCACTCGTTGACCGAGGAGAACCCCCCTAATGAGCTATAGCCACCGCAACATGAGCGGCCGCCACCGCGTCGTCATCATCGGCGCCGGATTCGGTGGCCTGTTTGCTGCGAAGAAGTTCAAAGATGCAGACGTGTCCGTTACCATCGTTGATCGCACGAACCACCACCTCTTCCAACCGCTGCTGTACCAAGTAGCAACGGGCATCTTGTCTTCCGGTGAGATCGCACCTTCCATTCGCCAGATCTTGGCTAACCAAGACAATGTCCGCGTGGTCAAGGGCGAAGTTCGCGATGTTGATGTCAACGCCAAGCGCGTGACCGCCGATCTGGGCGGCAAGGATGCCGTTTTGGATTACGACTCGCTCATCGTGGCTGCCGGTGCGGGCCAATCCTACTTCGGTAACGAACACTTCGCGGAGTTCGCTCCTGGTATGAAGTCCATCGACGATGCCCTAGAGATCCGCGCCCGCGTCACCGGCGCATTCGAGCGCGCCGAGATCACCGACGATCCCGCTGAGCGCGAGCGCCTGTTGACTTTCGTGGTTGTAGGCGGCGGTCCCACCGGTGTGGAGCTGGCTGGCCAGTTGGCCGAGATGGCATACCGCACCCTGCGTAACGAGTTCCGCAGCATTAACACCACCGATACTCGCATTATCTTGGTCGATGGTGGACCACAGGTTCTGGGCCCCTTCGGCAAGCGCCTAGGCCGTCGGGCTTCCCACCGTCTGGAAGCCATGGGGGTGGAGGTAGTTCTCAACTCCATGGTGACGGACGTCAACCGCCAGGGCGTGAAATTCAAAGACATGAAGACCAACGAAGAGACATTCGTGCCTTCTTACGCCAAGATCTGGTCCGCTGGTGTGGCTGCTTCCCCACTGGGTAAGCACATCGCCGAGCAACTGGGTGTGGAGGTCGACCGCGCCGGCCGTGTGCCTGTCAATCGCGACCTAACCGTTGGCGATGACCGCCACGTCTTCATCGTGGGCGACATGATGTCCCTCGACCGCCTTCCCGGCGTGGCTCAGGTGGCAATGCAGGGTGGTCAGTACGCTGCCCGCACCATCATCGACGAAGTAGAAAACGGCACGTCCCCCGAGGCCCGCAAACCCTTTGATTACTTCGACAAGGGCTCGATGGCCATCGTTTCCCGCTTCAATGCCGTGGTGAAGATGAACAAGGCCGAGGTTTCGGGCTTCGTCGGCTGGATCATGTGGCTCGTCCTCCACCTGCTGTACATGGTCGGCTTCCGCAACCGTGCTGTCGCAGCGTTTTCTTGGGGCTTGAACTCCGTGTCTCGCCGGCGTTGGCAGCTGGTGGCAACCCGCCAGCAACTGCATGCCCGCAATGCGATCAGCAAGTTGCGTGCGTATGAGGACGAAAACGACGAGCGCTCCATCGAGGTTCGCGATAACCTGCGCTTCGGCGAGGGTCGGAACACCCGCGCCGTTTCCGATTAGTCAGCGCGCAACCCCCCTTTGCCCTAGGTAGCCCCTAGGGCTTTTTCATTGTCGACGCCACGCTCTACCCGATTGGGCGCACCGCTGTTCGCAAGCTGGTGATTGCAAGCAGCTTGCCGGTCTTTTCATTAGTGTGTTCAATCCGCCATAACTGCGAGGTTCGACCAAGGTGGATAGCCCGGGCGGAACTGATGATCACGTCACCCGGAAAAGCCGGGCGTAAAAACTCGGTTGTGTTGGTGGTTCCCATGACCTGCATGCTGTTGTCAACGGCCAAGAAGCCTGCCATGGAACCAGCAGTTTCTCCCAACGAGGCGAAAAGCCCACCGTTGGCAAGACCCACCGGCTGGGTATGCTCCCATGTGACCTCGCATGCAATGGTGACAGAATCTCGTGCGAGGCTGCGGTAACGCACGCCCAGGGTACGATCCAGCGAAGGGTGCAACTCGATTTCTTTGTTGGCCTCCGCGACAATGTCCTGGGTTGCTGTACCCGTAGCCAGGGCCTTTTTGATTGTGGCCAAAGCTTTGAGCCCTTCGATACGCTGCGCTGGGATCTCCATGATCAATCGCCTTCTTCCTTCATTCGGTGAATTCGAGGTTTCTGCGTAGGCAAAAACACCTTTTGCTGCTGCACAAGTTACCGCACAGGCATTACCGCGGATTGTCGTTTGATAAATGTAGAATGTTTAACCATGACTACCGCTTCCGAATCTTCTTCGACTTCGAACGCATCTTCCACCCCCACTGGCACCGCTCATATTGGAGTTGTTGGTCTGGCCGTGATGGGGTCCAACATTGCCCGCAACTTCGCTAACCACGGTCACACCGTGGCTGTGTACAACCGCACGACGGCTAAAACAGACAAGTTCATGGAGGATTTCGGGGACTCCGGAAGCTTCGTCGCTTCTGCGACTATCGAGGATTTCGTGCAGTCCTTGGAACGCCCCCGTCGCGCTCTAATCATGGTCCAAGCCGGTGCGGGTACCGATGCCGTCATCGGCCAGCTTGCTGACCTCATGGAACCGGGCGACATCATTATCGACGGCGGTAATGCGCTGTACACGGATACCATCCGTCGCGAAAAGGAGATTCGCGAGCGCGGCCTACACTTCGTGGGTGCGGGCATCTCTGGTGGCGAGGAAGGCGCGCTGAACGGCCCTTCCATCATGCCTGGTGGCCCAGCCGAATCCTACGAGTCCCTGGGACCGCTGTTGGAGTCCATCTCGGCCAAGGTCGATGGTGAACCATGCTGCACCCACATTGGACCCGACGGTGCTGGCCACTTCGTGAAGATGGTCCACAACGGCATCGAGTACGCCGACATGCAGGTCATCGGTGAGGCGTACCACCTGCTGCGCAATGCAGCGGGCATGGAGCCAGCCGAGATTGCGGATGTCTTCCGTGAATGGAACGCAGGCGATCTGGATTCTTACCTTATCCAGATCACTGCTGAGGTACTGGCTCAGACGGATGCCGAAACCGGCAAGCCCTTGGTTGACATCATCGTGGATGCGGCTGGCCAAAAGGGAACCGGCCGGTGGACAGTGAAGTCTGCGCTGGATTTGGGTATTCCTGTGACCGGTATTGGCGAGGCCGTCTTTGCCCGCGCCCTTTCCGGTGCGCGTTCTCAGCGCGCCGCCACCCTCGGGAAGCTACCATCCGGCAGCATCGCCTCGGCCGTAGAGCCGGCAGATCGGGATGCTTTCGTCGAGGATGTTCGCCGGGCACTGTACGCTTCCAAGTTGGTCGCCTATGCCCAAGGCTTCGACCAAATTCTGGCGGGCTCCCAAGAGTACAACTGGGATTTGGATCCCAAGGACATGGCTCGCATTTGGCGCGGCGGTTGCATCATCCGCGCACGTTTCCTCAACCGCATCACTGAGGCATATGACGAGAATCCACAGCTAGAATCCCTGCTGTTGGCTCCTTACTTCAACAACGAACTGCAGGGGTTGATTGACTCGTGGCGCAAGGTTGTCATCACGGCCACCGGCTTGGGCTTGCCCGTACCGGTATTCGCCTCTAGCTTGTCCTACTACGACTCCCTGCGTGCAGAGCGCCTGCCAGCAGCATTGATCCAGGGTCAGCGCGACTTCTTCGGTGCGCACACGTACGGCCGAATCGACAAGCCGGGTGCTTTCCACACCTTGTGGTCTGGCGATCGTAGCGAGGTGGAAGCATAAATTGAGATCCTCTGGATCCCGCTCCTCCCGATCTAACCGGGGGCACCGATCCCGCACGGTGAAACGCGAAGACAATTCGAGTTCGCAATCACCAGATCGATCCCCCAAGCGGCGCCGCGATCAGCGACGCGGTAGCCGCGCCCAATCTTTGCCCGACCAACGCAAGACCACGCCTAAAACGGCCCCTCAGTCTGCGCCTGAATCGGCCCTCTCCGCCATGGCAGACACAACTACCACCTTTGCCGACCTCGGCTTGTCGTTGCCGATCGTTAAGGCACTGACCGCCGAGGGGGTGAAACACCCTTTCCCTATCCAAGCCGCGGCAATACCGCAGGCTATCGAAGGGAAAGACATTCTCGGACGGGGCCCTACCGGTTCGGGTAAGACATTTACCTTTGGCCTGCCGATTATTGAGTCGCTCCAGCGAGGGGCGTCGGCACCAAAGAAGCCCCGCGCCCTGATACTGGTGCCCACCCGCGAGCTCGCCGCCCAGGTGAGGGAACGGCTCGAACCCATAGCCAATGCAGCTGGCCAACGAATCCTGGAAGTCGTCGGCGGGGTGAAAATCAGCCGCAATATCACGGCACTCGCACGTCCCGTAGATATCTTGGTGGCCACTCCCGGTCGCGCGCAGGATTTGCTTGATCAGCGCCACATCGATTTCTCGGACGTGCGCGTGGTGGCTTTGGATGAGGCCGATCAGATGGCGGACATGGGCTTCTTACCACAGGTCACTCGCCTACTCAAGCGACTACCGCGCGATTGTCAGCACTTGTTGTTCTCCGCAACGCTGGACGGGGATGTGCACGTGCTCGTGGACCGGTTCATGAACAACCCCATTACCCATTCGACGGGTGAGGCAACCGCCAGCGTGGATTCGATGAAGCACATACTGGCAGTCTTCGATGATCGCGATGGACGGAATCAAGCCATCCTCGATCTGGGCAAGCTGGGCTTTCGCACGGTCATGTTCGTTCGAACCAAGTACGCCGTGGATCGTCAAGTCAAGAAGCTTGTCCGTGCGGGCGTCAACGCCGTCGGATTGCATGGCAACAAGGGTCAAACTACGCGTACAAAAGCGCTGGAATCATTTGCTTCCGGTGAGGTGTCCGTATTGGTAGCCACGGACATCGCCGCCCGCGGTATCGATGTTCGGGATGTTGAGCTGGTAGTGCACATCGATGCTCCCGCCGAGCACAAGTCTTATGTTCACCGGGCTGGCCGTACTGCCCGTGCGGGTGCCGAAGGCACGGTCATCACGTTGACCTTCACCGATACTAAGAATGACACGCTAAAAATGATGCGACAGGCCGGGGTAACCCCGGATGTTGTGAGTGGTCCGGACATCGCAACGCATGCGAAGAAGGCTGCACGATAATGGATATTCTGCTTTCGATTCTGGGGCTCGTGGGGTTCATAGCACTGACCGGTGCGACCGGCTTATTCGTGGCCATCGAGTTTGCCCTCACCGGCCTCGAGCGTTCCACGGTTGACCACCATGTGAGCGAGGTCGGCGATGCCTCGGCCAAGATGGTTCGTCGCGCTCACGGCGATTTAAGTTTCGTCTTGTCCGGTGCGCAGCTGGGAATCACCATCACCACTCTAGCCACGGGTTATTTGGCCGAGCCGATCCTAGCGCGCTTCCTTACTCCCCTCTTGGACCTCGTGGGCGTGCCGGATTCTGCCACTGTGGCTATCGCATTGATCCTGTCCTTGGTAATCGCCACCGGGCTATCCATGGTTTTTGGCGAATTAGTACCCAAGAACTGGGCTATCTCTCAGCCGCTGCCCGTTGCCCGCGCCGTGGTTCGCCCCGTCTGGGGATTCAACAAAGCACTAAAGTATTTCATCAAGGGGCTCAATACTGTATCCAACAGCATCGTGCGCAAGCTGGGTATAGAGCCTGCGGACGAGTTGGCCTCCGCCCGTTCCGCCGAAGAGCTGTCTGCCCTCGTGCGCAACTCCGCAGGTAGCGCCGGAATCACCCAGGCCAAGGCACGGATCCTGGATTTATCGCTGCGCTTTGGCGATGCCAGCGCCGAGGACATCATGACGCCCCGATCAACCGTCCAAACCCTGGACCAGGATGAAACCGCTCTGGACCTTATTCAGCTTGCCTTAGAGACCGGGCACTCTCGGTTCCCCGTTACACGGGGTGACCTCGACGACACTATAGGTGTGGTCCACGTCAAGGATGCCATCGCAATTCCCGCCCAGGAACGTGCCACCACGAAGGTGAAAACCATGGCCCGCCAGGTGCCCGTTATCCCCGATTCCTTAGCCGGTGATGCTGTATTGAACCACGTGCGCCGCGCGGGTTCCCAGCTGGTACTGGTAGCCGACGAGTACGGCGGTACATCCGGCATCGTCACCATCGAGGACGTGGTCGAGGAGATTCTTGGCGAGGTCTTCGACGAATACGACGACGTAGAAACTGACCGCGAGGTCAAACGCACGGGCCACAGCTGGGAGGTCTCCGGCCTGGTTCGCACCGATGAGCTTGTCGACGCCGTCGGTTACACCGCCCCCGAAGGTGACTACGAAACCCTGGGCGGCTTGGTCATGGCCACCCTGGGGCGCATTCCAGCCGAAGGCGACCGCGTGGTCCTCCCCATCGGCGATAACGAGTTCATGGATAGCTTCGAATCTGGCATCCCTAACCGGTGGGAGGCCGTAGTGAAGGCCATGGATAACCGCCGCGTTGACCGCGTGATTCTGCGACCCATCGTGAAGGGGGACGAGCGATGAATGGCGACATTTTCGGCGTGCTACTGACCTTCGTCCTCCTGGGATTCAATGCCTTCTTCGTCTCCGTCGAGTTCGCCTTGATCTCGTCGCGTCGCGATCGCCTGGAATCCATGCTGTCGACGGGCAATCGTCGCGCCAAAGACGTGCAGTACGCGATTGAGCATCTGTCGATCATGCTGGCTGGAGCCCAATTCGGCATCACCTTGGCGTCGGTGCTTCTAGGTAAAGTCGGCGAACCCGCAATTGCCCACCTGATCGAAAAGCCGTTTCACGCCCTGGGGCTGCCCGACCAACTACTGCACCCCGTAGGTTTCGCCATTGCGTTGATGCTGGTGACGGTGCTGCACATCATTTTGGGTGAAATGGTTCCCAAGAATATCTCGCTGGCCGGTCCTGAGACGGTCGCGACGTACTTAGTACGCCCACACATGTTGTTCGTGCGCGTCACTAGACCGGTCATGTTGTTCCTCAACTGGGTGGCCCGCATCACGCTAAAGCTATTCGGTGTAGAGCAAAAGGACGAATTGGATTCCACGGTCTCCGCCGGCGAGCTGGCCTCGATGATTCAGGAATCCCGCACCGAGGGCCTGATCGCCCCAGCCGAGGCAACACGCCTCAACCGCGCTCTTAAGTCCAGCCGTCGAACATTGCGTGAGGTCCTCATCCCGATTGCGGATATTCATGTCATCGAGCAGACCGGCCGTAACCTGCGCGTGGGTGATGTAGAAAAGGCTGTGGCCGATACTGGTTTCTCCCGCTACCCCGTCACGGACACCACTGGAACGTGGATTGGCTATGTCCACGTCAAGGATGCGCTCAATAATCTGGTCGTTGACGGCACGTCCGATCAGAACCCTTACCTCGATACCGGGGACGTGCGCCCACTGATTCGTGTCACGGCAGAAGACAGCTTCGATGTGGCCATGCGCCGCATGCGCACCAATTCCAGCCACGTGGCGGCGGTAGAGGATGCCACGGGTGCGATCATCGGCATGGTGACCTTGGAGGACATCATTGAGGAGCTCGTGGGCACCGTGCGAGACTGGACACATGACGATTAGTTCCACTCGCAGTTCTACTCGCACGGCTTCCGGCTTTTCTTTACTCGACGCCACCCAGGCCCGCGCGGAGCAGCTGGCCCATAGGCAGCGGGTGGAGCGACTCACGCGGGACCACCTGTCCCGCCGCGCTCGTGGTCAACGCCACCCGGTGTGGGATTTCATGTTTGACTACTACCCCATCACCCCGGGCAAGCTGGCCCACTGGCATCCGGGGGCGTTGCGCGGGATCGTGTTAGCAGCTGGTGATGATTCCCAACCCTCATGGTTGCCCAGGTTTAAGAACCTCTACCGTTGGCATGATGCGCTGCCAGTGGAGGCCTGGATGCTCGATGTTGATGCCTTCTGGGCCGCTCGTGGCTCGACCATCCGCTACGTGCACGACCTGCTGACCCGAACGTTGCATCACACACCACAGCTGGGTTGCTTCGGCTTACACGAATGGGCGATGGTGTACCGCGATTCGCCCCGCCACCCCGAACCCCTCAGGTTGGGTGCGGAGGCAACGAATGCCGTGGTAGAGCAGTCGCACTTAAAGTGCACGCACTACGATGCGTTCCGCTTCTTTACGCCCGCCGCTGCCCCGCGCAACCAGCTCACCCCCACGCGGGACACTCAGCCCATGTTGGAACAACCCGGGTGCCTGCACGCCACGATGGACGTATACAAGTGGGCCACGAAACTGGGCCCATTGGTGCCGGGTGACTTGTGGTTGGATACTTTCGAGTTAGCGTGCGATGTCCGCCAGTTGGACATGGAAGCCAGCCCTTATGATTTAACCGCGTGGGGCTTTGAACCGGTCACGATTGAAACACCCCAGGGCCGTGCGGAATATGTACGAAGGCAACAGCAGCTGATGGACCGGGGCCAGGCCCTGCGCACCCAGCTCATCGCGCTGTTGCGCGCCACCTATCCGGTGTTATCTGAATCCCAGCCAGATGACTGACACGCATGCGATAAGCTGACAAACATCAAGCGTGAAGACTAGTCGGAGGATCAATGGCTCGGCATTCCAGTGGCAAATCTAGCTTTCAGCTCGCCGGATGGGTGTGGGTAGTTCTCATCACTTTCATTGCTGTCGCTGCGCTAGTGTTCGGTTGGCAGAAGATCGCCGCAGACAACCAGGCAGAGGTCAACACCCCGGCATGTGCGGAAGGTGACTACACTCTCGAGGCGTGGACAGCGCCGGAGCGGGAGGCCGCAGCCAAACAGTTCGCCGAAAAATACAACGCCAGCAATCGCGTGGTTCGCGATAAGTGCACCTCGATCTCCTTTACCCAGGCATCCGATGCCGACGTAAAATCCAAGCTCCAAAACCCCAGGAATGTGGCGGCATGGTTGCCCGCAGATACTGACGGCGCCATCACCGCGGCCAATCGCGCCGGGATGCACGTCGGTGCCGGAGACATGGCCAAGATCGGTGGTGGCAGTCTGTTGTTGTTGAGCGCTGGTGACCGGATCGACGAACAAGCTAGGCGCGCAGCCCAGGACTTTGAACAGTTCGCCTTGGACAACGGAGCTGACAGCGTTTCTGCGACCACCCCGACACAGGCGCCTCCTGAGCCACGTGAAACTCCCGAATCACGTGCCACTCCCGACCCCCGCAAGGCCCCCGCATCAGCGCCACGCGATGTAACGTTTGTCCTAGATACTTCGGGATCAATGACGTTGGTGGAAGGTTCGGCTACACGGTTGAACAACATCCGGGGCCCGTTGGCCCAGGCAATGTACGGCGTTGGTCAGCGCGGTGGGGCCGTTGCACTGTGGAACTACTCATCCCCTTTGAGTGAGGGGGCGCGCACCCCTTTTCGCAATAACGTGGATATCACGAACCGGGACGATGGCGCCATCGCCGTGGCGATCCTAAACCAGTTGGGCGCGAAGGGCGGTACTCACACCTATGAGTCCATTGCAGCGGCATACGCCTCGGCCGTTGCGGGTGCAGGCGACTCCAAGGCACAAACTCCTGCCCGCGTTATTCTCATCACGGATGGGCCCAATGATGGTGGCAGGCTAACCCTCGACACGGCAGCAGCGCAGATCCGTGCGTTGCACGGAAAGGCCCCGGTGCGCCTCGACGTGGTGGCCATTGGGCCAAACGTAGAACGCCCCGCAATGGAAACCATTGCGGGGGCTGCGGGAGGTAAAGTGCACTACTCGCCGGATTCTTTGCAGTTCGATCGCGCTCTGACTGCAGCGTTGCGATAAAGGCTATAGCTCCGGCTAGCTGATAGAACGCTGCGGTTAGTTCGCCTAGGCCATCCGACGACGGCGGCGCTCCGCCAGCTCGTCGATCGCTGGATCTTGCGCCACCTTCTCCGATGGGAATGCGGTAATCGTGCCGGTCAATTCCTTCATCAATCCGGGAACTGCGATGCCGAAGACTCCTTGACCGCCGTTGAGGAGGTCGATGACCTCTTCCGGAGAGCGACATTCATATACGGTGGTGCCATCCGATACGAGCGTGATACCGGAGAGGTCATCCACACCAAGGTTTTCCAATTTCTCCACTGCCTTGCGGATGTTCTGCAGCGAGATGCCCGTATCCAAGAGCCCTTTGACGATCTTCAGGACCAGAATGTCACGGAAAGAGTAGAGACGCTGGGAACCGGAGCCCGCCGCCGTGCGGATAGTCGGCTGGACGAGCCCCGTCCGTGCCCAGTAATCCAGCTGCCGGTAGGTAATACCCGCGACTTGGCACGCAATGGGTACGCGGTAGCCCACTTCCTCGTCGGGCCCGTTGATGTCGAAGAGGGCATCCTGTTGGGGCTCGAAGTTCTTGGTGCTCATAAAACGTCGCTCCTGGCGCTGTGTGACACTCGCTAAATTTCCACGAGTGTAATTTCAACTCTTGTTTATCTTCTTCAAGTTTTCGCCCTGCGTCAACAGCACGGCCTAAATCGCACGAAGAAATAGTGAAACTCTAACCTTTGAGTTCAACTTCAGGGTTCAGTTTAACACTAGTCACAAATTTCACGCATGTAACAACACGCGCGTGAGTCATAGAAAAAAATGAGGGCGCCAAGCGCCCTCATTATCGTGTTCCCAGAGAAACTACTCGCGCGGTGCATCCCCATCGGATTCATTGACCGTGTCCGACAACCACGCGTCGAGTTCATCATCTAACCCCAGCGCTTCCCACATGCGCTCAAACCCCTCGCGAACGTCCGCAGGAACACCCAGATTCAGTCCTGACCACCGCAAAAACACTCCCCCGGGCCCCTGCATTTCATCATCGGTTTCCATGACCAATCGCACGCGCTCGGGTTCAAAGCCCTCGTCAATAAGTGTGGCAAAAGTATCGGAATCCTCCACACCCTTATCGTCGTCGAACAGGTCATCCGCCCATTCCCGGCCGGGATCGGACGCAGCGGGGCGTCGTTCAATAAAGCGATAAACCTGCTCCCCGCAAGCAGCCTGCAGCTTCTCCAACCACTCCCGGTTGACCGGAATGAGGGCAGATTCCAAGGCGGGCTTCATGCGAAGCTCCCGGACCGCGCCGGTACGAACTAATGGTTCCAGGAGGCTGGGGCGGCAATCGATGTATCGATCCCCCGCGGTCAGCGCTGCCGTGAATTGCCCGCGCGCGCCGGTTGCGATCTCCGCGGACCACACGGGGCCATCCGAATCTAAAGCCAACATAGTAGCCAGCACCACTGCATCGGTGGGGCGGCCACCAAAGTTGTGCGTGCGCTCCACCCACACCGGCAAAATATGGGTGAAATCCGCAGTACCGAAAACGAGAACATCGGGGCTCGCTGCATTCCACTCCGCCTCCGAGAGGAACGTCGAATTTAGGCGCCCGATGAAATTGAGGGAACGCACTAGCCGAGATTCCCCTTAACCAAGGCTGTGTTGAGAGACACCAACAAGGCGCTCACCTCGCGCGCGGTCTCCAAAGAACGCTGACGGGCGTTCTCATCCCTGCCGTGTGCGAGGGGCTCAGACACCCGCGCCACAATGTCGTACTGACGATTAGCGATTGTCAGCAGCGACTTCAAGTGACGGGAATCCAGCCCGTATTCGGTCAACGAATGAGCTAGCTGGACAACTTCCACGTCATCGACGGAATAGAACCCCGAACCATCGGCATTGATCAAACCCATGCGGATTACACTGCCGGTGAAAGAATCATTCACACCAGCGCGAGCAGTCACATCCGCTCGAGTCAGACGGCGAGATTCCGCAGCACGCAACTGATCGGCACTCACAGCACCGGTGCGCCCCTGCTTAGCGCTCACCGGAGTGACCTTGCCGGAATCCATCGCGGCCAGCTGCTCGCGAATAACCTTGAGTGGCAAGTAGTTATCCCGTTGGTGAGTCAGGATGTACCGCAAACGGGCGATATCGTCGGGAGAGAAACGCCGGTATCCGGACTGGCTTCGCCGCGGGCTGATGAGCCCTTCGGACTCGAGGAAGCGGATCTTGGACACAGTGACATCGGGGAAGTCCGGCTTCAGCTGCTTCAGCACATCGCCAATGGACGAGGTGGGCAGAACCTGACTTACCCCGGTCGATGAGGAGACCTTGCGGGCGGCTTGCGCGCGTGCGGCCTGAGCGCTCACTTGTGTCCTACTCCCTACTTGGTGCCGTTAAGAAAAACCAGGCGGAACTTGCCGATCTGGATTTCGTCGCCGTTGCTGAGCACAGAGGAGTTCTTTGGCTCGCGGTTAACGTAGGTTCCGTTCAAAGATCCCACATCGACAACCTCGTACTGATCGCCATTGCGGCGGAACTCTGCGTGGCGACGGGATACGGTGACATCGTCAAGGAAGATATCGCTGTCAGGGTGACGGCCCGCAGCGGTGGTGTCCTGGTCCAACAGGAAGCGGGAGCCGGCGTTTGGTCCACGCTTCACAACGAGCAGTGCGGAGCCTTCGGGCAGGCCCTCCACACCGGCAGGAGCAGCATCCGTTTGAGAGCCGGACTCCATTTCCTTCAGGAGATCAGCGCGGAACACAGACGTCGTCTCGACAGATGCCTCCGGAACTCCGGTGTTTTCGCTCATGTTCTAGTCCTCTCTGGAACGTTTAGGGCTTGGAACCTAGTCGCCCTCACCAGCCCATCGCTCCCCTCGTTCGAGGTGAACCCACTGGTGCACGCAGGTTCCACGTACAACGCTTTCAACCATACTACCCCGGTGCGCATTTTGTAGGCCCCACCCCAACCTGAGATCAAATGGTTATGGAATTGTGCCCTCACAGCGAGGGCGCCAGCGCCTGCTTAGCGGAACATCTGCGCAATCGACCCGACCACGGATCCTCCGCCACTGGACAACGGATTGTCGTTGACCATGTAGGTCCACGTTGCGCTCGGCTTATGCAGCCCCAGCTCCTCCAAATGCGCACCTTCCTCGTCGATATCCACCTCACTGAAGGTCGAGCGGGCCTTATCCACTGCGGACTCTGCAAGGTCCTTAAAGGCCGCGATCGACATCCGATGGAATTCATCGATGGGCGATTCGCGGGCAATGGCGCGTAAGTGGATCGACTCGCGAATGTCATCGAGGTACGCCAAGTGGTCACTCCACGCGGAATCTAGGTGAAACAGCATCACTTCGCGCGCTGCCTGCTCCAGTACGGACTGCTCAATCCCACGGCTTTTCAACGCGTTGGCCTTATCTACGTCGTGGTAACTGAGGTCCTGCCACGCGGCATCGGTCGTCAACAATTGCCGGCGGCGCTCGTTGATGATGTCGCGTTGGTCCTTGATCAGCTTGTTGTACTTCCACGTGGTCGCGTGGATATCCAGCATTTGGCCCTCGGTCACACGCTGGCAGTGATCGACAAACTGCAAAACTTTCTTCTGCGGCAGCAGCCCATCGTCCTCGGGGCGGGCCTGCAGTTCTTCGCCCGCACCACCGACGGCTACAACGTCATCCTCCAATGCAACGAAAAACACCGAACTTCCCGGATCACCCTGCCGCCCGGCTCGCCCGCGCAGCTGACTGTCCAATCGCGCCGACCGGTACCGGCCCACGCCCACCACATGCAGGCCACCGGTCTCCACTACTTCTTCGCGTTCCGTTTCATCGGTCCCTCCCAACTTGATGTCCGTACCGCGCCCTGCCATCTGGGTGGATACGGTCACGCTGCCGGGGCGGCCCGCTTCTGCAATGACGCCGGCTTCCGCTTCATGGTTTTTGGCGTTCAGCACATTGCAGTCCACTCCGGCCTTCGCCAGAGCATCGGCCAATGCTTCGGATTCCGCGACGTCTTGAGTTCCCACCAGTTGGGGTTGCCCGGTATTTTGTACGTCGATGATGTGCTCAATCACCGCGCGGTTGCGTTCCTCGGCGGATACGTACACCCGATCGGCCTCGTCGAAGCGTTTCGTGGGTACGTTGGGTTCAATGACGGAAACGAATAGGTCGTAGAACTGCCGCAGCTGGTCGCTAGCGGCCAACGCAGTACCGGTCATGCCACAGACCTCGGGATACATTCCCACCAGTGCCTGAATGGTGATTTGGTCTAGGATGCGACCCCCGTCTGTGACATCCAGGCCTTCCTTGGCTTCCACGGCAGCTTGCAGTCCATCTGGCCAGCGCTGCAGGTCGGCCACGCGGCCACGGGAACCGTCAATGAGGGCAACCTTGCCGTCGCGGACGATGTAATGCACGTCGCGGATCAAAAGATGTTCAGCATGAAGCGCTACGTTGACCTGCACTAGGGTGTCGCCGGGCTTAGCCTCCTCCCCTTTTTCAACGGCCTGAGCGGAGCCCGTGGTGGCGTCGAGATCAGAAGTGCCGTACAGCGAGTCGATGCCAAGCTCCCGTTCCACATAAGCGGCGCCATCGTCGGTGAGGAAGACGTTGCGTTGATCCTCGGAGATATGGAAGTGCTCGCCTTCCTTCATGGACTTCACCAGGTCCGTGATGCGACCGGCTGGGGCGGGGCCGGGTTCGGAACCCGCGAGGACCAGGGGCACGAGTGCTTCGTCCACCATGACGGAATCCGCTTCGTCGATCACGGCCACGTCTGCATCGGTGCGGACGGCATCTTCCTGGCGGGTGATGAGTTGATCGCGCAGCACATCGAAGCCCAACTCGTTGATCGCGCCGAAAACAATGTCGCGGGAGTAAATATCGCGGCGTTCGTCACTAGTGTGGTTTTCGTTGATCGCCCCGTGGGTCAGCCCAAAGAAATCGAAAAGCGGGCCCATCCATTTGTCGTCACGACCGGCTAAGTACGAGTTCACGGTGATGACATGGACCCGCTTGCCTTGGAGGGCGTACCCGCACGCGGCCATTGCACCGGTGAGAGTTTTTCCTTCACCGGTCGCCATTTCCACCACGTCACCATGTAGCAATCGCAGAGTGCCTTGCATCTGCACGTCGAACGGGGCCAAGTGCAATGTGCGGCGCGCAGCTTCACGCAGGACTGCCAACAGCGCTGGTGCATCCTTAACGGTGGGCTGGGGCCCATCCAGCGTTTCTGGATCGTGGGCACTCGAGGATGCCTGTGGCCATGCGTTGGCGATAGTGGCCGCGGCCTCGTCGCGCAGCTGCGCGTCGCTGGCTTCCGCGAAACGCTCCGCCCCGGCTTGCGCCACGACAGCCCTGCTTTTCTTCTGATTCTTCGTTGGCGAGGAACCCATTGCCTTCCAGAACCAGTCAAATGCCATGCGAGCGGCCTACCCTTCGAATAATCGACGTCTGTTCCTTGCGGGGCGCAAGGCGTTTGTTACTAATAGACCAACGATAGTCGAGCCCCAGAAGGTACCGCCATGAGTCCCGCTACCATTTCAACCCATGTTTCCATTCCCGCGGGTGAGGCACATGGTCCCAACGGCACCTACAACCTAGGCGCCACCGTGGACGCACCAGCGGGAATGACTGCAGAAACGCTGCAAGAGGGCCGGGTTCCCACTGCCATCGTGGTGGCGTGTTTCACCTGTGCACGTACGGCAGTGGGGGTCACACGTATTTCCAAAACCTTGGCCAAACATGGGATGGCCAGCCTGCGGATCGACCTGGCGGGTTTGGGAACGTCCGGGGGCGCGTTTGAGAAAACTACCCTCAGCTCCAACGTGGCAGATGTCTTAGCTGCGGCCGCGTGGTTGGAAACACACGCGCAGGGCCCGTCCTTGTTGGTGGGGCATTCCTTGGGAGGGTGCGCTGTTATCCGGGCGGCTGCGCAGGTGGATTCCGTACGTGCGGTGGCCACTATTGGCACGCCATTTGACCCCCGCCATGTGTGGGATTCCATCCCCCAGGTAGCGGCGGAGCTGGGAGCGGCCGTGGAGGATAGTCGCGACGACTGCACGGTTCCCATTTCGGACCGCGGCGTATCAGTGGGGACGGAATTCTTCCGCGATCTGCGTTCCGTTGACCCTGAGGCCGACATGCAAGCCCTCAAGCAGCGCGGAATCCAACACCTGGGGATTCACGCCCCAGACGATGATGTGGTGGATTACGCCGAGGCCCTTTCCTTCGTTTCCTCCCCTGCGCGTATCTCTAGTCTGCTCACCATGCCGGACATTGACCATCTTCTGCAGCGCCGCGGCAGTGGGCAGCGCGTGGGGGAACTCATCGCAACCTGGTCCGACCACCGACGTACACTTTTCCTATGAGCGAACTTCAATTTATCCCCACTGCCGACCTCGTAGACATCATTGGAGAGGACGTGCGATCCTGCGATACCCAGTTCATCAACTTCGGTGGCAACGTGGAATTCTGCGGCAAGATCTCCACGGTGAAGTGCTTCCAGGACAATGCGTTGCTGAAGTCCATCCTGAGTGAGGACAACCCAGGCGGAGTGCTCGTCATCGACGGGCGGGCCTCTATGCGCAGCGCTCTGGTTGGTGACATCATCGCGGGCTTGGGTAAGGAACACGGCTGGCAGGGCGTTATCGTCAACGGCCCCATCCGCGATTCCAAGGTCATCGGTGACATGGAATTCGGATGCAAGGCTCTGGGCACCAACCCTCGAAAGTCCTCCAAGACCGGCGAGGGCGACCGCGACGTGGTCATCAGCCTGGGTAGCGTAGATTTCGTCCCTGGCCACTACGTTTACTGCGATTCGGACGGAATTATCATCACCGAGGAACCCGTTACGCAAGGCGATTAGTATTCCCGAATCCCTATGGTGTAATCTAGTCCACGCTTAGCCAAACGGTTAAGCAAGCGGGCTGTGGCGCAGTTTGGTAGCGCACTACACTGGGGGTGTAGGGGTCGCAGGTTCAAATCCTGTCAGTCCGACAAAGGTTTACATTGTCCCATCCCATTCCATCTTCTCTTGCGCCGGATACGGACGCACCCCGTCCACATTTCCCCCGCCTGGTTTTAGTAGCCATGGCGGGGGCAATACTCGTACTGGCCGGTGGTTTCGCCCTCCAGCACAGCGCGATCGATTTACCCGTAGTCCAGTGGTTCAACAATCACCGCACTGGCGCATTCGGCGCCACAGTGGACTGGTTTTACGTCACCTTCCTCCCTAGGAAGGCGGCAATCTATACACTCATCGTGATCGTGGTGCTCGCCCTGCTGCGCCGCCCCACGCTGCACCCCTGGGTGTGCGGTTTCACCATCTTGATCTCATGGGCCCCTCTGTGGGGCGCCAAATTTGTTTTCTCTCGGGCGCGCCCCGATCTGCTCCTGTTGAGCAATCCTACCGATTCATTGCAGGCCGGTTGGTCCTACCCCAGTGGCCACAGCGCATTTTTCGGCGTGGTGGCGGTAAGCCTCGTCATGCTGGTGATGACCTACGAGTTCCCCAATGCTCGAACTGCACACCGAGCGCATGTTGTGGTGTTAATCGTGGCCGGGGTGTTAATGATCGCGATCTGGTTGACGGTCGTCACCCGGGGCGTGCACTACCCCACGGACTCCGCGGCGTCGTTGATATGGGCCATCACCGTAACGCCTTTGGTGTGGCACTTACTGATGTGCTTATCCCAAGGAATAGCAAATCGCCCGCACCGAAGTGGGTCTTCGACGCGGGCGATCACTGTGTCCTAACGGTAGTACTGGTACAGGGTGTCAGCGTATTGCTGACGCAGTTCCTCCGTCGTCGGCTCACTGGCGTTAGCTGCAGCAGCCCCACCTAGGGCCAGACCACTGGCAACAACAACGGCAGTAGCGAGATTTGCGATCTTCTTCATGGTCAACTCTCCTCAATGTGATTGTTTTCCTGATTCAAACCGCCCGCTTGGGTGTGCCAACCGGACAGTGCTAGCATAACTCTCTTTTTGGTGACACGTCAAGCACCCTAGTTCTCTGCCCAGCTTTCGCTTCAAATCTCTAGACTGGCAAGCATGACTCACTTGGGACTTCGTTCACTAACGCTCTCTGCTGCGGTTATTGCTCTTGTGGGGACGACGCCCACAGCTGCAGCACTCTCGACCGCGCCTAGTGCGCCGGTTAGTCAGTCCACACGGGCAGAGAGTGTCCAGGTGAAGGTGGAGAATCCGGCCGGCACGATCAAGCCCAACGACGAACGCTTTCTTATCCAGGAGACGCAGAAGATTGACTTCCCGCCATCCGTGAAGAGCGTGACGTACTTAGTAATTGAGGGGAGAAGCGACAACCTCAACGATGATGTCGTGCAATGGATCGGCACGAATCGTCCGGACCTAGTACCCGACGGCACTGATAAGGGTGGCACCTGGAAACTGGGCGAACTCATTGTCGCTGTCTCCACCGAGAAGCGCCACAACGGTATCTACTGCGGCAACGATGTGTGCTCTGATCTCAAGTTGACGCCGGGCGATGGCCATCTGCAACGTTCCCTCGACGACATGAAACCCAGCTTGAGGGACCAAAAATGGGCCGCCGGGTTACTGGAGGGCACGAAGGCTGCCGCCGATCCTTCCTTAGAGCCGGAGACCAGTGACGTTGATCCACGTGTGGTGGGCGGCATCGGGGGTGGAGTGGCGGTAGTGGGTGGAGGCATCGCCATTGGGGCCTATGCGACATCCCGAAAGAAGAAGATCGCGACAGCTAAGGAGCAATTCTCCCATATTTCCGCCACCTACGGCGACACCGCGCAAAGACTGGACCAGATCGACATTCGCGCCAATTCCCTCTCTTCTCCCCTGGCTCATGCGGAATTGCGCAGCCAGTGGGCTACCATCCGCGATGATTTCCTGCAGGTGCACGACCAGGTGGATCGTCTGGGTTTGACGCTCGATTCGCAAGATAAGGACTTTTACGCCAAGCGAAAAGATATCGCCACCGCGCATGCCTCCGTCTCCGCGCTAGAAAACGCGGATCAAAACATCAATACGCTGTTCGAGATGGAGCGTGGCGATGAGGTTGTCCGCAGGCGCGAGTTAGCCGCCTTGCGTGAAGACGTCTCCGAAGCCCTGAATGATAAAACCCTGAGTAACAAAACACTGGGCCGACATCAGCTCGATACTGTGGTGGCGGAATTGAAGGAAGTAGACGGGGAACTCCGGGCCCTCGAGGGCACTACCGCTGCCCCGGATTTTATGGATCGCTTTGCGCTAGCTCTACGCAAGCATGGCCACGCCATGGACCAACTGAGTAAGCAGATGAAGAACCTCAAGCTCAGCGAACACTCCACGCCCAATATCGGGGATTCCACGTGGCGCCCAGGTTACGGATATCACGGCTGGTACCCGTATCTGCTGTTATCCACCTGGCATTCCTCGGATACGGCAGCTGCCTCCAGTTCCGGGAGTTCGGGTGTGAACACCAGTTTCAGTTCTGGGTTTTCCGGTGGCGGGGGATCCTCTAGTTTCTAAGACCAGCCCGCCCTCAGGGCGTGATCATCAGCGTTGATCCTCCGAAGGTAATGCATCCTCATGCGGTTTGCCATCGAGAGCATCGCGGTTGGTGCCGACCACTTTGGCATCCTCGGCGTGCGGTCCCAGCTTGCCCTGCTGCGCCACCCATTCAAACGTCTGCGCCAAAGCCACCCTCCACACCTGGTAATCATGCCCGCCCGGCACTACATGAATACGTGTATGCATCCCGGCGTCGTTGGCTAACCGACTGATGGGTTCCATCAGTGGTCGCACGGATTTATCATCCACTCCCACGGCGAAGATCCCGTGGATATCGCGGTATTTTGGATCGCGTGTCCTCATAGCAGCTCGCAGTTGAGCCTGCGGGTCCTGCGCCCAGAACGCGTCGGCATCGCCACCAAAAATCTCACCGATCGTGGCCTCGCGGGATCCAATCGACATCTCAGGCTCGCCAGAAAAATCCAGGAAATTCCCGTACACCTCCGGGTGATTCGTGACCACTTGCAGTGCGCACGTTCCCCCGTAACTCAATCCCCCTATCGTCCAGGTGGAGCGGTCTGGATTGACCGTGAATTTCTCGCCAATAATCCTCGGCAAGTCGTGGGTCAAATAACGCATCACGTTACCACGGGGCCCATCTGTGCAACCGGGATTTCCTGTGAAGGACCCCGTGGCATCGACCGTCATCACAATGGGCGATACTCCATCGTGGGCCTGCTGGTAGGCGTCGGCAATCATCACAGCACGGCCGGAATCAATCCACTCGTCAGGCGTGCCGGGATTCCCCGCCATCAACAGCAAAACGGGCAGCGGTTCCTCACGAGTCCAGTACGCTGGTGGCAGGTACGCATATGATGGTCGCGGATTCCATCCGGATTCCCCGCCGTTCAACGCAACTTCCACCAATGCGCCAGCTTCGCGCCCCTTCACTTTCGGAACACGTTTTTGTTTTTGAAACTCCCCGTAGTCCATCTGCGCAGCAACGCTTCTCGCTTCCAATGTCTGCAAATCGGGAAACGTTTGGTAGAAAGCATTAAACTGCATCACGGTCGTCAGCACGCTGAAAACCACCAGCAGCGATACCACTACGCGGCGCCTGCGCTGCATAAACGCGCACAGCACCACAAAGATGGTGCCAGCCACCGCCAGAGTCAATTCCCATGGAACCTTATCTGGAATAACCCCCCATTGGTTTTCGAACACCAGCTTGCCGAAGTACGCGATCCCTAGCGCCAACACCGCCGGACGAAATATAGATCGCCCTAGTGAATGCCCTCGAAAGCCCCATGTAGCGGCGATAATGGCGATCACCGACAAGATTGTAATAACCACCGATGCCGTGAAGTCGGTCAACGGCAGATCCAGAATTGCTTGCACAATTTCATAAATCTACGCTGCTTGGTTAATGATCCCGAATCTTCCCATGTAATTCGGCGAAAATTGGCCCACCGGCCCAACGAATACCATCGTGCTGGAATTTGTTCGTGATGTGAGGGCGCAAATCCCTGTATGCTGTGGCCGTTTTCATCGAGTATTCATAGGGCACAAACACATCATCGACGTACACGGCGGCCGCCGCAGTTGCAGTCGCAGTTTGCAGGCCCTTTTCGTCATATGGGCTCGACGCCCACTCCTTCCCAGCCAACGCCTCCGCTGGGTTCTTGAAGTCCCGCAACGCGGGATCCTCGTCGAATTGCCACGGGAAGATGTGCTCACCAGTCAGGTAATACGGATCGCTGCCCTGGGGGTCGGCGTTTTCTTCAAAACCGGCCAATTCCTCACGAACCCGGTGAGCTGACCACCCTGTGACCGACTGGCCACCCACCCCGCCATAAATGGATTCATGGATGGCGGCGTACAGCGGGCCAGCTTCGAAACTGACGGCAGATCCCACGCGCGCGAGGAAGTCGCGTTTCAAGCGCTTTTCCCCGCGCAGCTCGTGGAAAGGCTCCTCCAGCAGGTATGCCAGAGAATAGAACCCCGCGCCTCGCCCCAGATCTATGCCGATGGTACGGAATCGGCGCGAGCTCAACCTTTCCCCGGTGGGCAGGCGCTCATCGGAATTGTCCAAGTGGTGCGCAATTTCCCGGATCCTCTGCTCCGCCCACGGGAATTCGCGGTAGAACTGTCCGTGCCGAAACTCCAGATTCGCGAACGTCGTGCGGTACAACTCGTCCACGGGCGCGTCCAAGGTCGGCAGTCCGCCTGTGAGGTAGGCCCGGTCCACGGCCTCGGGATAGCGCGAAAGGTAGCTGGTGATGATGAAGCCACCGAAGCTCTGGCCAAACACCGACCATGAATCCACACCGAGGTGACGGCGAAGCGCTTCTGCGTCCTCCACGATCTGCTCCTGTCGCAGAACTTCTAGGCGCTCCGGCGAAAACTCATCCGGGCTCAGCGCGGCGTCGAGACGAAAGGACCGACCGGTGCCACGTTGATCCAGCAGCAGCACCCGGTAGTGCTTCAATGCCTCGGCAAGAAGGCCGGAAATACCCTCCGGGCGCGGCGCGGGAAAACCCGGTCCACCTTGGAAGTACACCAGGTATGGACGGTTTTCCCCGCCGTCAGCGACGATCTCACGGGCATACAATGAAAAACTCCCGAGGTGTGCTGGATCGAAGTGATCCCACGGAACCTCGAGAGTGTGTTCGCGGATAGTGTGCCTGAAGTGACGAGTTGTGTTCATGCACTACAGGCTAACCGACGGCGTGGTGAGGGGGACCCGAACCCCCTAGTCCTAGAGATCTAGGGCTTTGGCGCGCTGTGGCAGAACCTTTGGACGCACGCCCGCGATTTCCTCGACGATGCGAATAACCTGGTTGGAGTAGCCGAATTCGTTGTCGTACCACACGTACAGAACGAGGTGGTTACCGGAAGCGATGGTGGCTAGGCCGTCAACGATACCCGCATGGGTGGTGCCCACGAAGTCGGTGGAGACGACCTCAGGGGACTTGATGAAGTCAATCTGCTGACGCAGTGTGGAGTGCAGGGACACGCGACGCAGGTAGTTGTTGACCTCATCGGCATCCACCTCCTGATTCAGCGAGAGGTTGAGCACCGCCATGGAAACATCTGGGGTTGGCACGCGGATGGCGTTGCCGGTCAGCTTGCCCTTGAACTCAGGCAGGGCCTTAGCTACCGCCGACGCCGCGCCGGTGGCGGTCAAAACCATGTTCAGGCCCGCGGCGCGTCCGCGGCGCTCGCCCTTGTGGAAGTTGTCGATCAGGTTCTGGTCGTTGGTGAAGGAGTGGACCGTCTCCACGTGACCGTGCTGCACACCATAGCGGTCGTTGATGACCTTCAGAACTGGCGTAATGCCGTTAGTGGTACAGGAAGCAGCGGACAGGATCGTATCGTCCTCTGCGATGTCCCCGTGGTTGATGCCGTAAACGATGTTCTTGATGTCGCCCTTGCCCGGAGCTGTGAGCAAAACCTTGGCCACGCCCTTAGATTGCAGGTGCTGGCTCAAGCCATCGCGGTCGCGCCACACACCGGTGTTGTCCACAACGATTGCGTCCTTGATGCCGTACTCGGTGTAGTCAATCTCTGCGGGGTTGGAGGCATAGATCATCTTGATGGGGGTGCCGTTGGCCCAGATGATGTTGTTTTCAAGGTCAGTGGAAATAGTGCCGTCGAAGGCGCCGTGGACCGAATCGCGACGCAGGAGGGACGCACGCTTGATGATGTCACCCTCGCCCTTGGAACGGACGACGACGGCACGCAGACGGGCGCCACCGTAGGTGGCTTCGCGGGAAATGAGGATACGGGCCAGCAGACGGCCAATGCGACCGAAGCCGTAGAGCACCACATCGCGTGGCTCGCGGTGGTCGTTGGTGCCAATCACGTCGGCCAATTCCTTGTCCAGGTAGGCACGCAGGTCGGTCTCGCCCGCCTTCTCAAAGCGGGATGCGAGGGATCCAATATCAATGGAGGAGGTACCCAGGTCCATCTTCACCAGTTCTTGCAGAACCGGGAGGGTGGAGCTCAGTGGAAGCTCCTTTTCCACCACACGACGGGCGTAGCGGTGGCTCTTGATGATGTCAATGTCGGTAACGTTGACCAATAGACGACCGAAGATGCTAGTCACCACGTTGTTTTCGCGGTGCAAGCGGGAAATCAGTGGGAGCATTTCCTGTGCAAGGTGCAGGCGCTCGTTCCAGTCGTTCTGGTTGGGCACGTGGGAAGTCATCAGTTCCTCGTTTGTCAATTCTCGTTAGTCGTCGTCAATTCCCGATCAGTCGATGTCCATCGACCACGATCGTCATCGACGTGCGGGGGTTTCGCAGTTACCCCTCCTACCCTACCTTTATTGGGGAACATTTCCCGTATTGGGGGTGCGTGGGTAACTAGTGGTGTAGTGTCTTTCGGCTGGCTGCACCTAGAGTGAAATTATGACCACACAACCAAAGGCATCCCCCGCACAACAGATGTCAGTCGCATCGCAACCTACTGATGTAGAGATCGCTCAGGCGCATAACGTGACCCCGATCGAAGAGATCGCGTCCCGGGCAAACATCCCCATTGAAGCGTTGCTGCCGTTTGGACGTGCGAAGGCAAAAATCGATATCGCTGCACTAGAACCCCAGAAACGTGGTCAGCTGGTGCTGGTCACCGCCATGAGCCCCACCCCAGCGGGCGAGGGCAAATCCACGGTGTTGATTGGCTTGGCCGACGCGATGAATATGCGTGGCCACAACTCCATCGTTGCCATCCGCGAACCCTCCCAAGGCCCCGTCATGGGCATCAAGGGCGGCGCGGCCGGCGGCGGTTTTGCGCAGGTTGTGCCCATGGAGGACATCAATCTTCACTTCACCGGTGATATGCATGCGATCACAGCGGCAACCAACACACTGGCGGCCATCGTCGACAACCATGTCCACCACGGCAATGCGCTCAACATCGACCCCCGTCGCGTGACGTGGCGCCGTTGCTTGGACGTCAACGACCGCGCACTGCGCAACATTGTCACTGGCCTAGGTGGCCCCGTTCAAGGAGTTCCACGCGAGGCCGGATTCGACATCACCGCCGCCAGCGAGATCATGGCGATCCTGTGTTTGGCCAGCGATTTTGCTGATCTTAAGCAGCGTCTAGGTCGCATAGTAGTTGGGCAATCCTACGATCGCACGCCTGTCACCGCCGCCGATCTTAAGGCCACCGGCGCTCTGGCTGTTTTGCTTCGCGACGCCATCAATCCCAACTTGGTACAAACACTGGGTGGCACACCCGCTTTGGTTCACGGCGGGCCTTTCGCAAATATCGCGCACGGGTGCAATTCTCTCGTTGCTACCAAAACCGCTTTGGGGTTGGCCGATGTGGTGCTCACCGAAGCTGGGTTTGGTTCTGATTTGGGAGCAGAAAAATTCTTCAACATCAAGGCTCGCGCTGGCGACCTCAACGTCGGTGCCGTGGTTGTGGTGGCAACCATTCGATCGCTGAAGTACAACGGCGGTGCTGCCCGGGATTCTCTCACGGAGGAAAACCTCGCCGCGTTGGAGGCCGGGCTGGTCAACCTAGAGCGTCACGTGGATAATACCCGCAAGTTCAATGTGGAGCCCGTGGTGGCACTGAACTCCTTTGCCAGCGACACTGATGCCGAACGCGAAATTCTGCGCACATGGGGACAAAACCACGGCGTGCGTGTTGTGGAAACCCGAGTGTGGTCTGAGGGCGGCGACGGCGCGTTGGACTTGGCCGACGCGGTGGCGGAAGTCCTCACTCAGCCCACCCAAAACCAGCAGTTGTACGACCCAGCCGCGGGGATCGAGGCTAGCTTGCACACGATCGCCACCGAGATCTATGGCGCGGAGGGCGTGGAACTATCGAACGCAGCACGCAAGGATCTGCAGTTCCTGCGCGACAACGGCTGGGACACGCTCCCCGTGTGTGTATCGAAAACCCAGTACAGCTTCAGCGACGACCCCGCGGCCCTCGGTGCACCTAGTGGTCACACTTTGCATGTACGACAACTGGTGCCCCGCATTGGGGCGGGTTTTATCGTCGCCCTGACCGGGGATGTTATGACCCTCCCCGGCCTGCCTAAGCGCCCAGCTGCGGAAGGCATCGACCTCGACGAGTCGGGCCAGATCCGCGGGCTTTTCTAGACTTGGTAGGGCTATTGAGCTTGGACCCCTACTTCCGCTTGCGCTTCTCCCTCACACGAACCGCAATGCGGACCGGGGATCCTTCAAAGCCGAATGCCTCACGCAGTTTGCGCTCCAAGAAGCGCCGGTAGCCGTGCTCCAAGAATCCGGTCGTAAATAGCACGATCACCGGAGGCTTGGTGGAGGCCTGGGTAGCGAACAATACGCGAGGCAGTCGACCGCCGCGCATAGGTGGCGGGGTCTGCGCGATAACGGCGCGCAACCACGTATTCAGCTGGCCCGTTGGGATGCGCTGATCCCAGCTCTCCAGAGCCTCGATCATCGCAGGCTCCAGCTTTTTCAGCGCGCGCCCCGTCTTCGCGGAAATGTTCACGCGTCGCGCCCAGGGCACGTGCGCCAACTGCAGATCAATCTCGCGCTCCAGTTCCCACCTGCGGTCCTCGTCAACGAGATCCCACTTGTTGTATGCCACCACTAGGGCACGACCGGAGTCGAGGATCAATCGGAGAACTCGCTGATCCTGTTCGGCGATGGGCTCGCTGGCGTCAACCAGAAAAATAGCGACCTCTGCGGCATCAATAGCAGCCCGGGTGCGCAATGAAGCGTAGAACTCGTGACCGCGTGCGGTTTTAGTCTTCTTGCGGATTCCGGCGGTGTCCACAAAGCGCCAGGTCTTCTCATCCAGGTCAACGATGGAGTCCACGGGATCGACCGTGGTACCGGCGACATTATCGACAACCGAGCGCTCTTCGCCCGTGACCTTGTTCAGCAGGCTGGACTTGCCCACGTTGGGACGACCCACCAGCGCAACGCGCCGCGGACCAGAAACAATCGACGTCTGCCGTGGCTGGTCAGGGAAATCCTTGAGAACCTGATCCAAGACATCGGCTGCGCCACGGCCGTGTTGCGCGGAGACCGGGAATGGCTCGCCCAGACCCAAGCCCCAGAATTCGGCCATATCGGCGTATTGCGAATCGGAATCGAACTTGTTGGCCACCAGAATCACCGGGATGTTGGAGCGCTGTAGCTTGCGCGCAATCACCTCGTCGGTCGCAGTGATGCCGACCTTGGTGTCCACGACGAACACAATCACATCGGCCGTATCCATTGCAGTTTCCGCCTGACGAGCAATGGCCGCGTGGATACCCTTCGCGTCGGGATCCCAGCCACCGGTATCCTGCACCCAGAATCGACGCCCGGTCCACTCACCCAAGTAACTGATGCGGTCGCGGGTGACACCCGGGAAGTCCTCCACCACTGCCTCGCGACGCCCGATGAAGCGGTTCACCAAGGTGGATTTACCCACGTTGGGGCGCCCCACGATGGCAACGGTGCACAGGGCCTCGCGTTCGGCTTCATCATCGCCGAACACCCCGAACGCTTCCTCAACGGCATCCCAGTCAGTCTGGTCTTCACCGCTGCTCAGCAGGTCAAATTCCTCGGCATCCTGGCCCGCGACGAAGAATTGAGTTTCACCAAAGTCGGCTTCGCTGAACTCGGCCTCGTCGAAGTTCTCTTCGTCAATCTCATAGCTCTCGCCGTCGCTATAGCTCTCGCCGTCGCCGATCACGTCGCCGTCAGTGGTGCGGAACACTAGGTCGTCGAGTTCTACTGCCTCTTCTTCCCGACGCCCCTCGCCGTCCCCATTCTCGCTCAGAATGAGGTCTTGGAATACCTCCAACACCTCGTCGATGCTGAGCTCTCCGGTATCCAGAACCGTGGCATCGTCCGCGGGGCGCAATGGCGACGTTGCGCGGGAAGAGTCCGCTTCATCGCGGCGCTGCACGTCGGCGAGTACCGCGTCGAACTCCACGTCGCGTCCGGCCGCAACGTCTTGGTCAAACCGACGTCGCGCCCGAATCTCTGCGCTGGCGGTCATGAACACCTTCACGGGTGCATCGGGCAGCACGACCGTACCGATATCGCGCCCCTCAACCACGCATCGCCTGGCCCTCTCGGCCAACTCGCGCTGCAACCCCACGAGGTTCTCGCGTACCTCTGGGATTGCCGAGACGGCGGAAACGTGCGCCGTGACTTCCGGCCCGCGGATTTCCCCGGATACGTCCTGGCCGTCCAGCAGGACTTCCGTGCTGCGGGGATCTTCGTTGACCTCCAGTGGCAGGTTCTGGGTGGCGGCAATGATCGCGTTCGTAGCGTCCGCGTGGGTGGGGTCGATTCGCTGCCGCAGAACGTGCAGCGTAGCGACGCGATACATCGCGCCTGTGTCCAAGTATTTTGCGTTGGCGAGCTCAGCGAGGCGTCGACAAACAGTAGACTTACCCGTGCCGCTAGGGCCGTCAACTGCAACGATGAACCCGCCACCGGCAGTGTTTTCGTGGGTGGCGAGGGCGTGAGTGGGGTTAATAGTCATTCAACGATCCTTTCAGGATGCTTCTGGGGAGGCCTACAGCCCCACGGCCTTGTAAAGACTTTGCAGCTCAGAGCTATTGAGTGCGCGTACGGTGCCGGGCTTTTGCTCACCTAGCTGCACGGTGTGGATCTTGGTGCGGACCAGCGCTTGGACGGGGAAACCAGCGGCTTTCAGCATGCGACGCACGATGTGCTTACGCCCCTCATGCAGCTCAATCTTGACCAGCGATTTGCCTTGCCACACGTCCACGATCTGCACGTAGTCAGCCTTAGCGATGCCGTCTTCCAGGTCCACGCCTTCTTTGAGCGTACGAATGAGCGCCCGGTCCGCCTCGCCGAGCACCGTTGCCATGTACGTCTTCGGGACTTCGTACTTCGGGTGCATCAGTCGGTTGGCCAGTTCACCGTCGTTCGTGAGCAGCAACAGCCCCTCTGTCGCGGCATCCAATCGACCCACGTGGAATAACCCCTGCCCCTGATTGAACTTCGCCTCCACGAGCTCTCCCACGTGCGGGCGCCCTAAATCGTCGTGCATCGTCGAGTGCACACCGCGTGGTTTATTCAACACGAAGTACACCATTTCCTCGTTGACCTGCACGCGGGTGCCATCCACCCGAACTACATCGACGCTCGGATCAATCCGCAACCCCATTTGCCGCACGACCTCGCCGTTGACCTCGACTCGGCCCGCAGCGATCAGTTTTTCACTCATGCGCCGGCTTGCCACTCCGGCGGATGCAAGAACTTTCTGTAGCCTGACCTGCTGCTTTTCTTTCTTTTCTGACGCCAAAATCTGCGCCGCTTCAGCTTCCGACACATGCTGGTGCTTGGCTGGGTTCACGTTGGGCACAAAGCGGTCCACGTCGCGCGAGTTGCTGTCGATTGGCTGGGGCACGGGTGCCTTGCGTGCGTTGTTCCGTCCCGCACCGCGTCCCGCACCCCGCGCAGCACCGCGCGGATTGGTGCGTGCACCGTTGCGTGCAGCCGAGCCCCACCCCTGCTGCCCATTTCGGGAATTATCTTGATTTCGTTGACGATCATTTTCCGGTGTGCCGTCTCGGCGAGCGGTTCTATTCAACTGTGTTTCCTCACATGAGAAGTGTGTTATATATCCTCCCAAATCCTAGCAGGTGGGCAGCCATAGTGAACCATTGCAGCTGGGCCCCCTTCTCCACTGCTTGTCCCCCGGCCGCTTCCCATCCAGCTCCTACGCCACCCCCCTCTGTCCCCGCCCCCGCCATGCTAGCCCAGCCCCCG
>NZ_KV786159.1:0-123660 GCF_001806865.1 Corynebacterium sp. HMSC28B08 | reverse complement strand
ACTTAAAGGTCTGCCGGAAGCCATTGAAGCAACCCGGCCGCATTCACTCGTGCAAACCTGCGTGGTGCATCTAATCCGCAACGCCAACAAATACGTCGCTTACGGTGACCGCAAAGCCGTCTCCGCCGCGCTAAAAGAGGTCTACACGGCAGTCAATGAGACCCAAGCCCGGCAGGCCTTGGATCGGTTTGCCGTCAGTGACCTCGGTAAGAAATACCCACAATCTGTCTTGGTATGGGAACGCGCCTGGGACAGATTCGTACCATTTCTGCAGTTCACCCCGCAGGTGCGGAAAATGATCTACACGACCAACGCGATCGAATCACTCAATAGTGAACTGCGTAAAGCCACCCGCAATCGCATCCAGTTCCCCAACGATATCGCTGCAGTAAAAGCACTGTGGTTGACGATCTGCACGATCGAAGACAAGCGAGCACTCAAGCGTGCAAAGAAAGCGAAAGGGGCACCGAAACCAGATAAATCAGGACGCATAATCGAAGGGAGAACAACCGTCGGCTGGATGGAAGCACTCAACCAAATGATCGTCGCCTACCCCGACCGATTCGCCCCCATACATCTAGAAAACAAAACACCACACACAAAAAAAACTTGACACGTCCACAACCAGTAATATAAAGCACCTGTTTACATACCCTGACCTAGATTTCCCGCGGAATTCAGACACACTTTCTGTCCCTTAACCCGCCCCCCTCCCCCAATAGATCACTGCCAACTTCAACGACCCCCCACTTAGCGGGCTCACCTAGCGGGCGCACTTAGCGAATGGCAACCCGGAATTCCCCTCGTCACACCACCACATCGCGCGAGGTCAGTTCGGCTAAGCACCCCAACACTGCACCAGCATTTTCCACATGAATTAGATCGCGTGTTCGATTTTCTGAAAGATGTCGGCAGCGATGTCTGAGGCGGTCTATATGATGAGAGCGAGCCTGACAAACAGGAATCGTCTACACCTTCTAAACACCGAACATATCCGCGACTTGAACTAGCAAGAATCGTCCAAGAACCGTCCGAGGGGGACCATGTTCGCCCAGTCCAGACCACCGCGAGAACCGAACCACAACAACCCACAACCCAGCTGGCGCGTATGCGACCCCAGCGATATCTACAGCTGCGAAATTCGCGAAATCAATAAAGCACACGTCCGGCTGGCTTTAGCCTTCGCGCCCGATATGGACGATTGCATCAGCGACGTTTCAACCAGGTTAGGGGCCCGGCTCGGCATGCCCGAATACCGCGCACTGACTCTGGTAGAGATCGGCCGCCTCTTCGACCGCTTTCCGTCACTGGTCGAGCTAGGCAACACGGGCGCCTATTCACTGGAGATTTGGCGCAACATCGCCGACAGTCTGGAATGCGTCGACGACGATGTCGTCGCAGCCATGGAACCCGAAGTCTACCAAGCCCTCCTCCCCACCCAGCCGAACCAGGCGATGTGGAGCCCCACCACTCTTCGGCGCCGCATGAAGCATATCGTCAACAAACACGATCACCTAGCCTGCCCCAAAGATCTCGACGAAGATCCCCAGCCTCCCGAGGACGATGACAGTCTCCTCTCGTCAACCCGCCTCAACATCGATGATCGCGATGACCAGACGACCGACTTCTTCCTCACGTTGCCAAAACTGGAGGCCCAGGAACTCACCGCAGCCCTCGACAACGTAAGGAAAAAGGAGAACTGCTCGCGCGCAGAAGCCCTGCTCAAAATCGTCCGCGGTCAAACCACGGCCGAAATCCACCTAAACCTATACCGTCGCGTGGACCTGCCCGATTCCCAAATCTGGGCCGCAGGCACCTGGCTAAATCCCCTTGCAACAAAGAAATGGATGAAACGAATCACCCACCTACAAGCACCGGGCTTTACTGCCAACAATGGCTACGCACCATCCCCCATCGTCCGGGCCAGCGTCGAAGGCAGAGACGGCACCTGTCGCTTTCCCGGATGCGACGTGCCCGCCCACAAATGCCAACTCGATCACGTCCAGAGGTACAACCATGACAACCCCGCTGATGGAGGACCGACCAGCACGTCAAACCTTCATTGCCTTTGTGCAAAACACCACAACGCGAAAACCGCCGGATCATGGGATGTAACCATCAACCAAGACGGCGTAGAGGTATGGACCAGCCACGGCGACGGCCATCAGGTCATCACCGCACCCAACGGACCACTCGGTAGGGAAACCTTCCGTCAACGCGCCGTCCGTCGCACGCTCACCCTCGCCGAATTCAACAGGAGGAAATCACAGCGGATATGGGGACCGCTGCCGGAAGACCCACCGTACTAAAGCCGCTGCGCCTGCAAACGCAGACTGTTGCTGACCACAAACACACTGGACAGCGCCATCGCCGCTCCCGCCAACATCGGGTTCAGTAACCCCGCTGCCGCGAGCGGAATCGCCGCGACGTTGTACGCGAACGCCCAAAACAGGTTGCCCTTGATGGTTCGCAACGTCCGCCGAGAAAGCTTGACCGCATCAACCGCTGCAGGCAACTCCGCTCGCACGAGGGTGATATCCGCTGCCTCGATCGCGGCATCCGTACCCGACCCCATCGCGATGCCCAAGTCTGCCTGCGCCAGGGCCGCCGCATCATTCACACCATCTCCAACCATGGCCACCACAGCGCCCTTCTCCTGCAACCGGCGCACCTCCGCCACCTTGTCCTCAGGCATGACTTCCGCAAGCACATCGGTCGGCGCAATTCCGGTTTCCCCGGCCACCCGGCGCGCTACCGCGTCCGCATCACCCGTCAACAGGATCGGTCGCAGACCCATCTGCTTCAATTCAGCCACCGCCGCCGCGCTCGTAGGCTTCACCCCGTCGCGCACCTCGATCTGCCCAGCCAACGCCCCATCGACGACCACAGGAATGAACGCACCAGCACTCACATCCACAAACCCGCGCCCCACCTGCACGAGTCGCCCATCGACCGTCGCTTCCACTCCTCGCCCGGCGATACTCCTAAAGGCATCGACTCGCGCCTTTTGTAGATCGACGCCACGTTGTGCCCGGGCGGCGTCGGTAATAGAACGGCCGATGGGGTGTTCGGAGCCGGCTTCCACCGCCCCAGCAAGACCCAAGACCTCCGCAGGCGCCCAACCGTCTTCGGTCACGACGGCGGTAACGGTCATCTCACCGGTGGTGACGGTACCGGTCTTGTCCAGCACGATCGTGTCCACACCGCGCGCGGATTCCAGAATCTCAGGCCCCTTGATGAGGATGCCGTCGCGGGCTCCGCGGCCGGTGCCGACCAACAGTGCGGTGGGAGTCGCGAGGCCCAAGGCACAAGGGCACGCGACAATGAGCACGGCAACTGCCGTGGAAAATGCGCGCGCCACCTCACCCGTAGCAATCCACCAACCAAGGAAAACCAACACCGCCACAGCGATGACGATGGGCACGAACACACCCGAAATTTTGTCCGCAAGCCGCTGAACGGGAGCCTTACCGGACTGGGCATCCTCAACCAGCTTCGCCATATGCGCCAGCTGTGTATCCGCGCCCACCTTCTGGGCACGCACCACCAATCGTCCCGAGGTGTTGATCGTGGCACCCGTAACATGATCCCCGACTGCCACATCCACCGGCACGGATTCGCCCGTCAGCAAGGAGGCATCCACGGCAGAATGACCATCTACGACCACTCCGTCGGTAGCGATCTTCTCACCTGGGCGCACAATGAAGTATTGCCCTACCTGCAACTGGTCAATGGGCACGGTGCGCTGGCTGCCCGCGCTGCTCGCAGAATCCTCATCCCACTCGCAGACCGTGACCTCCTGTGCGCCCAGTTCCGTCAATGCCCGCAGCGCACTACCCGCCCGGTGCTTGGCACGCTTCTCGAAGTAGCGCCCTGCCAGTACAAACAGGATCACGCCGGCGCCGACTTCCAGGTAAATATCCCCGGCGGGGCCACCATGACTGTTAGCGTCCATCCCCGCGGTACCGAAAAACAGCGCGTACAAGGACCACCCAAATGCCGCCAGCGTGCCGATCGTGATGAGCGAATCCATCGTGAACGCGCCATGCTTCAGGTTCTTCCACGTCGCACGGTGGAACGGCCACCCACCCCACACGATCATGGGCGCAGCCAACGTCAGCGACAGCCACTGCCAGTGCAGAAACTGCAACGGTGGCACCATGGCCAGCAGAATTACCGGCACTGTGAGCCATGCACCAATCACCAGTCTTTGCCGCAGTGCGTCCAGTTCTTGGTCCGACGCCCCCTCGCCATGTTCAGACTCGTCTTCCGCAGGGCGCAAAGGCCGTTCGACCGCAGCGCCATAACCCATGGAATCGACGAGGTCGATGAACTCTTGGGCGTCGGGAAAAGAAATGGTACTACCCGCAATTGACTGGATGTGCGCCTTCTCCGTGGCGTAGTTGACGGTGGCGGATACGCCCTCCATCTTGTTGAGCTTTCGCTCGATACGGTTGGCGCAGGACGCGCACGTCATGCCTGTAATGGCGAGATCGAGAGTGTCGGAAGGGGTCGCTGTGTTAGTCATAGATAATGTGCGCTAGTAACCGCGCTTAATCCATTCTTCGAGGTGGGGAGCCTCCTCACCGATGCTGGTGGCATCGCCGTGGCCGGTGTAGACCTCGGTTTCGCCCGGAAGGGTGAGCAAGCTCGTACGGATAGAGTCAATGATCGTGTCGAAGTCGCTGAAGGAGCGACCCGTGGCGCCAGGCCCGCCGGCGAAGAGGGTGTCACCGCTGAACAACACCTTGGCCTCAGGTAGGTAAAACGAGCACGACCCCGGGGAGTGCCCGGGAGTGTTAATAACGTTCAGGTCAGTACCCGCGATATCGAACTTCTGACCATCGGCGAGGTCGTGCGGGGTGACATCTGGGTGCGTCTCATCCCACAGCATCTTGTCACCGGGGTGGCAGAAAATGGGGGCGTTGAGCTTCTCGGACAACTCGGGTGCCACTGTGATGTGGTCATTGTGCGCATGCGAGCAGACGATGCCCTTAACCTTGCGGTCCCCCACGGCGTCGATAATGGGGTCAGCTGTATGGGCGGCGTCGATGATGTAGCACTCGGAATCGTCGCCGACGATCCAAATGTTGTTGTCTACGTCCCATTCACCGCCGTCGAGGGCGAACACGCCACTAGTGACCACGCGTTCGATGCGCAGG
Organism: Corynebacterium sp. HMSC28B08; assembly: GCF_001806865.1. Lineage (NCBI taxonomy): Bacteria > Bacillati > Actinomycetota > Actinomycetes > Mycobacteriales > Corynebacteriaceae > Corynebacterium > Corynebacterium sp. HMSC28B08. The sequence goes on along the minus strand of NZ_KV786159.1, from coordinate 118,498 downwards.
CCCGTGGAGCTGTGCCCAGAGGTAGTGTTGTCAGTCATCGCGGGAATGCCTTTCTTCCAGTTATCTCAACGTCGTTCGAGGGCGGAATTATTCCGGGGTTGATTACTTGAACTCCACGACAGAACGCAGGACTTTTCCGGCCTTCATCGTTTCGAAGGCTTGTTCAACATCGCCAAGCCCGATGCGCTCGTCCACGAACCGGTCTAGTGGGAAGCGCTCCTCGAGGTGAAGGTCAACGTACATGGGGAAGTCACGCTCCGGCAGGCAATCACCGTACCAAGAAGACTTCAGGGAGCCACCTCTACCAAAGACGTCCAGCAACGGCAGTTCCAGCTTCATGTCGGGGGTCGGTACGCCAACGAGCACCACGCGGCCAGCCAGATCGCGGATGTAGAACGCCTGCTTATAGGTCTGTGGAATGCCCACGGCATCGACTACCACATCCACGCCAAAGCCACCCGTGAGTTCCTGGACCTTCTCGATGAGCTGATCATCTGTGAGGCCCTTGGAATTAATGGTATGAGTTGCCCCGAATTCCTCCTTGGCGCGGGCCAGCTTGGCGTCGGAAACATCAATAGCAATGATTGGTGTGGCCCCAGCTAGGGCAGCGCCAGCGACCGCGGCCATGCCAACGCCACCGACGCCGATGACGGCCGCCGACTCGCCACGCTTGATGTCGCCGGTGTTCACAGCGGCACCCAGGCCAGCCATGATGCCGCAGCCCAGCAAACCAGCGACAGCGGGATCTTCAGAGTCGTTCACTTTGGTGCACTGGCCTTCGTGAACAAGGGTCTTTTCGATAAAGGCTCCGATGCCGAGGGCTGCCTCTAGCTCGGTGCCATCGGTGAGAGTCATTTTCTGGCTGGCGTTGTGAGTATTGAAGCAGTACTTGGGTTCGCCCTTCTTGCAAGCGCGACACTCACCACACACGGCGCGCCAGTTCAGGACTACATAATCACCGGGCGCCACGTGGGTCACGCGATCGCCGACCGTTTCCACAACGCCGGCGGCCTCGTGGCCCAGCAAGAATGGATAGTCATTGGAAATGCCACCGTCGCGGTAAGCTAGGTCGGTGTGGCACACACCGCAGGCCTGGATTTTCACGATAACGTCGTTTGGCCCCGGCGCGGGGATGACAACGTCCACCAGTTCAACCGGTTCGCCCTTTGTACGGGCAATAATGCCCTTGACGGTCGTAGTGTGATTCTGTTCAGCCATGGACTGATTCCTCCTGGGGTGGTAGGGGTTGTTCAACGTTCCCATGGTGGCATAAAAATGAATACGGAAAACGGTTCCCATTAGGCACGATGGCGAGGCGGGAGGATCCGTACCGTATAGTTGAGAAAAGTAGTTACTTACCGTCAGTCGAAGACCGACTCCAGAGACCTAACTCGCCCCCGAGTCATCCCCAGAGACCTACCAAGGAGTGCAAGCGAATGATTCAATTGGTTGTCGGAGCTGCCGCTGGCTACCTCATGGGTACCAAAGCTGGCCGCCGTCGCTACGAGCAGATCCGGCGCGGATACGAGACTGCAGTCAACTCGGAGGTCACGAAGACCGCACTTCGGGCGGGTAGGAAAGCGTTGGCGAATCGCTTAGATCCGGATCCGCGTATGCACGAGGTGCGTGACCTTTCCCAGTCTGCACGGCACAGCTTAGACGACGGACAAACGATTGTGGAAGCCGATACAGACCATCCCCGTGACCGCATTGATGCACCCACCTCCAGCGGGAAGCCCGGCCGACCGGCCAACCCTTTCAAGAAGCGGAAATAGCTCCCCAGCTATCCATTTACCCCACTACCCAGTTCCCCATAGGCTGCAGCGCGGGCCTGGAGCGAGCGACGATACTTCTCTAGGGCCATGAGGTCCGCAAAAAGCCCTTTGTACTCTTCCTGCTGCAGGTCTGGGCGCATCCGCTGCATCTTGGATTTCATATCCGCAATCTCATTGCCCACCCATCGTTCCTGCATGTGAGCCATGATCGCGTCCGCGTAGAACTCCAACCGGCCAGGTTGGCAGTGCACATCCTCCACAGCAAGCTCCGAAACAACGGCGGCTCCCATTGCATCTCCAATCAGACCGGCCACATTGTCGATCCACGCGGCACCGCCCGTGGCATTCGCTGCTCCCCCAGCTTTCGCCATCGCTTGGGCAATCGCAATGTAGGTTGGGTGCGCGAAACTCACCGGTGGCATGAGATCGAACATCTCGCCCGCCAGCCCTGGTTCTTGCAAGGCAATCTTGAGGACTTCCCTGGGGCCTTCCAGATACTCCTCGTTCGGATCGGGACGTTCCATAGAATTTACGGCACGCAGATCAGGGCGGTTGCCCGTGCGGGCTTCGCGGGCCGCTCCTTGTTTCAATTCCAGCTTTGGTTTTTCGGCCTTGCCTTTACGGGCCTCTTCGCGAACCTGTTTTACGACCTCAGCCGGGTTTTCCCAACCAACCCATCCGCTGGCCTGACGGGCATATTCATCGCGCATGGCATCGTCCCTAATTCCCGCGAGCACAGGCACGATGCGACGCAGCGCGTGTACACGGCCGTCCACGCTAGCTGTGTCATAGTCCTCAAGAAGCGCTCGAATAACGAATTCGAACATGGGGATGCGGGAAGCGACAAGCTCGCGTACCGCAGTATCTCCCTTTTCCATCCGAATATCACACGGATCCATGCCACCTGGGGCAATGGTGACGTAACTACGCCCCGTAAATTGCTGATCCCCTTCGAAAGCTCGCATAGCTGCCTTTTGGCCGGCTTCATCCCCATCGAAGGTGTAGATGATCTCGCCGCGGAAGAACTTGTCATCCAGCATGAACCTGCGCAGCATCTGCAGGTGATCCGCACCGAACGCGGTACCACATGCTGCCACGGCAGTAGTGACTCCTGCTGCGTGCATGGCCATCACATCCGTGTACCCCTCCACCACAACTGCCTGGTGAGAGCTAACGATGTTCCCTTTGGCATGGTCGATACCGAACAGCACCTTAGACTTTTTGTAGAGCATCGTTTCGGGCGTGTTCATGTATTTACCCAGCTTGTCGTCGTCAAAGAGTTTGCGAGCACCAAACCCGATCACATCTCCAGCGACGTTTTTAATGGGCCACAGCAATCTTCGGTGAAAGCGGTCGATCGGGCCTTTTGTTCCCATGCGGGATAATCCCGCGGCCTCCAGTTCCTTAAAGCTAAACCCCTTACGCAACAGGTGCTTAGTCAACGTATCCCAGCCGGCAGGGGCATAACCACAGCCGAACTGATCCGCATGTTCCATCTGGAAGCCACGGTCCAACAGGAAATTACGAGCGGAATCGGCCCCCTCGACGTCGCTATGGAACTGTTCACGATAGAACTCGTGAGCCGCCTTATTGGCGGCGACTAACCGCTGCCGGGTGCCGGGTTCCTCACGTTTGCCGGGGCCACCACCTTCATAGCGAATGTGGTAGCCAATGCGCTCTGCGCACTGTTCCACGGCTTCGGGGAATGTAACGTGCTCCATCTTCATCAAGAAACTGAAAACGTCACCGCCCTCACCAGAGGAGAAACAGTGGAAATAGCCTTTGTTCGGACGCACGTGGAAGGAAGGGGTCTTCTCGTCCTTGAAGGGGCTCAGCCCTTTCAGCGAGTCCACACCAGCCGGTTTAAGTTGAACATATTCCCCCACAACCTCCTCAATGGGGGTGCGCTCGCGAATTGCCTCGATATCCGCTTGGGGAATTCGTCCTTGTGCCATAGCCACCATGCTAATACTTGGGTACAAATCGGCCGGTGGCATGAAAAATACTTAAGAATTCTGTGTTTTCAGCAAGCACCCAAAAAGAACGCTCTAGGCTACTAAACATGACTCATTACGACGTACTCGTGATCGGCTCTGGTTTCGGTGGATCTGTCACCGCTTTGCGGTTGACAGAAAAGGGATATCAGGTCGGCATCCTCGAAGCGGGGCGCCGCTTTGAGGACAAGGATTTCGCCAAGAATAGCTGGCATCTCAAGGACTTCCTCTGGGCTCCTAAACTGGGCTTTTTCGGTATTCAGCGCATTCACCTCTTGCGGGACGTCATGATCTTGGCCGGTGCCGGTGTGGGCGGTGGTTCCTTGAACTACGCCAACACGTTGTACAAACCCGGTTCCCCTTACTTCCAAGACAAGCAGTGGGCGGGGATCACCGATTGGGAAGATGAGCTATCGCCGTATTATGAGCAAGCTCAGAAGATGCTTGGCGTGGTTGACAACCCAACAATGACCCCTGCTGACAAGCTCTCCAAGCAAGTCGCGGAGGAAATGGGCGTGGGGCATACCTTCCGCTTGGCGCCCGTCGGCGTGTTCTTCGGCGAGAAGGTAGGACTCAAGGGCAAGCCCCGGGAGACAGTTGCGGATCCTTACTTCGGCGGCGTGGGACCAGACCGCACCGCATGCCATGAGTGCGGTGAATGCATGACAGGTTGCCGCCACGGTGCCAAGAACACCCTGCTGAAAAATTACCTCTTCCTCGCGGAAAAGGGCGGAGCTAGGATTCACGATCGCACGACCGTAACAGCGATTAAGCGCAACGGTGACACGTGGGTCGTGGAGACCGAGGCCACCGCCACGTTCTGGCAGCGCAAACCCCAAAAACGTACCTTCACCGCCGATAACCTGGTGATGGCCGCAGGAACGTGGGGCACCCAAAACCTGCTGCACCGCCAGAAGGCCAATGGCAACTTGCCACAACTGCCCACCACGCTGGGGCACCTGACTCGCACGAACTCTGAGGCCCTCTTGGGTGCGAACTCCTCCAAGTTCGATTCCTCCGTAGACTATTCCCAGGGCGTGGCCATTACATCGAGCTACTTCCCTGCCCCGGATACCCATATCGAACCCGTGCGTTACGGCAAGGGTTCCAATGCCATGGGGCTACTGCAGACCCTCATGACCGATGGCGACAAGTTGCAGCCGCGCGTCTTGGAGTTCGTCAAACAAGCCATTGTGCAATACAAGGCCATTCCACGCTTGCTCAACCTGCGCAAATGGTCCCAGCGCACGGTGATCAACCTAGTGATGCAGACCCGCGATAACTCCCTGACAACGTTTTTGAAAAAGACGGGCCCGATCGTATCTCTATCCTCCAAACAGGGCACGGGTGAGCCCAACCCGTCCTGGATTCCAGAGGGTAACCGCGCCACGCGAATTATGGCTCGCCTCATGCCACAGGGCATTGCCGGCGGGGTGTGGTCTGAGGTTGCAAATATCCCACTAACTGCGCACTTCTTGGGCGGATGTGTAATTGGTTCGGGCCCACAGCACGGCGTGGTGGATCCGTATCACCGCGTATGGGGCTACCCCACTCTGTTTGTCACAGACGGTTCCTCCATTACAGCCAACCCTGGCGTGAACCCTTCCTTGTCAATTACTGCCAATGCAGAACGCGCAGCCGCAATGTGGCCGAACAAGGGTGAAGCCGATCCACGGCCCGCGCAGTCCGAGGGCTACCGTCGCATTGCGCCCGTGGAGCCACATTCACCCATGGTTCCGCTCACGGCACCAGCGGCACTGCGTTTGCCAATCACCCCGAAGTAGCCTCGCCTTAAGTGCACCAGCGCCAGCCAGTGCACTAGAATCTGACTACCAATGGACAAGAAAAAACCCACGCGTCTAGTCGGTATCGGATCTGCCGCCGCAATCGCCCTGCTGTCTGGATTGGGGTGGCTGTCCACACAGTCCGATGACAATCACGGCTCCACGGCCACGAATACCACTGCTTCCTCCGGCATTCCAGACTGCCGGCTCTCCTCGCTCCCGAAAGAAACCTCACAGCAGGTCAAGGACATCCTCATGGGCGCCGAGCCCGATGACGGTCAGGCCGATGGTAAACATTTCGGCAACTACGAAAACCTCTTGCCACAGAAAAAGTCCAGCTATTACCGGGAATACACCGTCAAAACACCTGGGCTGAAGCACCGCGGTGAACGCCGCATTGTCGTGGGTGGCGGGTCAAAAACTGATCCCGATGTGTGGTACTACTCCGACGATCACTTTGAGTCTTTCTGCCACATTCCGGATGCCGAAGACCGCTAGGCCCACGCAGCACTCGCACCACTGGCGAGCTTGTCCAGCCGTTCCAATCGGGATTCGGTGAGCGATGCAACTTGGTCAATCACAACCCGCAACGCCGCGTGATCGTCTTCCGCAGTCTCGAACCATCCCTGGAACTGTGGATCGAGTGCGCCTGCTCCCCCGTGCCACAAATAATCCGTCACACGAAAGATGCGGTCGCGTTGGCGCTCCTGCTGGGCCTGGTGCCGGGTTTCGTCCATCACATACAAGACCGCTACGGACTTCAGTAGCGTCACTTCAGCTTCCACGACGGGTGGAATAACCAAGTCTGCGGCATATCGACCAAGCGGCCCCGGCCCGTACTCCGCTCGTGTCGCCGTCACACATGCCGTGACGAAACGCGATACGAGCTCGCTGGTCATTGCCTTCAATCCCGCTAAATCCCGCAAGCTGCCCCCGTAATCGGCCGCCCGCGCCACCAGAGGCATATCCCGCAACCGCCCGGCGGCCTCCAGCAGAGCCTCCACAGAGCCGCCGAAGACCTTCGCGCCTTTTTCTGCCAATGCTGAAATTTCAACCAGATCCCACAGAACATCCATGGTGATGCGGCCGGAAACGATCCCGTCTTCCACGTCATGCACGGAATACGCCACATCATCGGACCAATCCATGATCTGGGCCTCCAGGCACTTTCGCACCCCCGGCGCGCCGTCGCGGGCCCATTCCAGCACATGCAAGTCATCGGCGTAGCAACTGTACTTGCGCCGCACACTGCCATCGTCGGCGATCGGCCCCCACGGGTACTTACATGCCGCATCGATGCTGGCGCGGGTGAGGTTCAAACCATAGGAATTGCCGTCGGCATCCAAGGTCTTGGGTTCCAACCGGGTGAGGATCCGCAACGTTTGAGCATTGCCTTCAAATCCCCCGCACTTCTGCGCCACTATGTCGAGCGCCACTTCCCCGTTGTGTCCGTACGGAGGATGCCCAATATCGTGGCTTAACCCAGCCAGCTCCGTCAGGTCTGGATCACACCCCAGGGTTTTACCAATCCCACGCGCGATCTGCGCTACTTCCAAGGAGTGGGTCAGCCTCGTACGCGGCGTGTCCCCAGTTCCCGGCCCGACCACCTGGGTTTTATCAGCCAACCTGCGCAAAGCCGCGCTGTGCAGCACGCGGGCGCGATCGCGGTCGAAATCATCGCGGCGGTCATCCACGGATCCCGGCAGCCCTAACCGCTTGCGTCCCAATTCGTGAATCCGCTCCCGGTCGTGTGCGGTGTACCGGTGCGTTTTCGCATCCACGTTGCGTTCCTCCCTGACCAACTCGAGTTCCCTCTCCACCGCGCATGGCGGCGACTTAGGATACTGCCACCTCGGGGAATTTAATATCTTCGCGCTGGGCAGTCTTGTAGTACATCAATCCCAGTGTCTCATGAAGAATGCTGTTGACCTGTGCAGCTCGGCTCGACACACTTGGGCCACTTCGGGTCGGGGAGCCCCAGGCGTCGAGCCCCTGGTCCTTAACCATCGTGGTGGCCCGCAACGAGTGGCCGGGGTCCGTCACCACAACGGCGGTGGACCAGCCACGGGACTGAGCTTCGGTGTGGAGGGCTTCGGCGCTGGAGATGGTATCCACGCCGGTGCGCAAGGCAACCACGTCAGACTCGGGAACACCATAGCCGGTAGTGAGGTAATTCTTTCCGGCTTCCGCCTCGGTAAAGCGATCACCGTCCTTTTTATAACCCACCGTCACGATCTTGGGGGCGGTCCCTTCCTTATACAACTCCGCGGCGTGATCCAGCCGGGCCGCCAACCACTTGGAGGGCTTGCCGTCATACTGCGCCGCACCGAGGACGAAAATGACATCCGCCTGCTGGCGGTCGTCCGCCCGGGCGAAGGACCACACGTGGGCTGCGGTGGCTCCCGTAATGAGCGCTATTGCCAACAGCGTTCCAAAAATTAGGTAGGTGATCGAGCGCGCGATCCCGCCGAAAAATGCCCCTACCGCGGAGCCCCGCCCCTGACCCAGTGAGTTGTAGCCTGCCATGGCTAATAAACATACGCGGTCAAGCTTGCGAATTGCGTTAAGGTGGACTGCATGCTTCCTAAAACTTCCGGGTGGCGCATCACCCGGGTATCACTAGCTGGCGCAATGGGCGCCGGTTTACTGTTGTCACCTGCTATTTTATGGGCCGACGCCCACTTGGCCAGCGTCCAAGCCCAAGCTCAGGGCGTAACTGTTGAGCGGTTACAACTATCCAGCCGGTTGGTCGATCAAGCTGGTGTGATCGACGGGTCCGCAAAATCCGACATCGAGGCAGCGCTCCGCGAGGGAGTGCAGAAGAACAAGACCAAGTTGTATTTGGTGTACACGGATCAGCAAAGCAACAATCCAACTCGTGTGGCGCAGCAGCTTCGTGCTCAGGATTCCTCCGCCAACACCATGGTGATGGTGATCAGCACGACCTCGCGAAATGTCGGAATGGATTGGGGTGAGCGTGTATCGCGCTCGCTAGCCGGTGAAATTCGCGATGCGGCTGTGGCCAAGTTGACCAATGATGATTGGACTGGGAGCGCCCAAGCTGCGGCCAATAAGGTCGCGGGGCGCGCTAGTACCGAGTCCAAGGTGTGGATGGGTGCTGGGGCAACCGCTGTGGTCGGTGGTCTTGGTGGAGCGGTGTGGTGGTCACGTCGAAACCGTCGCAAAACCGAATCACAGCAGCTAGAGGCCGCACGCACAATCGATCCAGACGATGTGGATTATTACGCGCAGCAGCCCACGAGCGTGTTGCGCACACTGGCGGCTGACGAACTGCAGAGCACCGATGAGTCCATCCGAAAGGGAGCCCAAGAACTGCAGGTGGCGACGGACGAGTTCGGCCCGGAGCGCACCCGCGATCTCGCGCGGGCCCTGGAGCATTCGCGCAGCACTTTGACGCGGGCTTTCGAGCTAGAGCACCAGGTGCGCAGCGGAGTGGTGATGCAAGAAGACCAGGTGCGCAGCATCTTAATCGAGGTCATTTCTTCCTGTGGCAAGGCCGATAAGAACCTCAATGCCAAAACAGCGGAGTTCAATAACCTGCGCCAGGAGCTCATTAACGCGCCCGAGCGAGTGGAGGAACTGCGTCGGCGAACAATCGAGCTGCGAGGGCGGATTCCTCGTGCTCGCAATAAGCTCACCGAGTTGCACAGTCGTCTAGATGCCAACCTGTTAGTCTCTGTGCAGAACAACCCTGACGTGGCCGAGGAGGAGATTAACGAAGCCGATAAGGCTCTGGACCGCGCCAACGAGCTGCTCAAGCGTCCGGCGGGTGAACAAGGCGGGTTGATCGACGTCATCGGCGGGGCCCGCATGGCGATCAATCAGGCGGATAGCCAGCTCACCGCGGTCGAGCGCGCTGAGGAGCAATTGCGCCAAGCGCACAACAACCTCACGTCCTTGATGTCTGAGGTCGAAGGCGAGATCGCCGAAGCCGAACGGCTACTCCAAGGGCCGGCTTCCTTCGATCGCACCGCGATGGAACAGGCCATCAGCAACGCGCGGCTAGCATTGCAACAATCAAATGAGGCGCGTACCAGCAACACTGATCTGCTGGGCGCGTACAACACACTATTGCACGCCGATGCAGAGTTGGACGACTGCTTGGATTCCGCGCGGGGCGCCGAGAGCGATTTCCGCCGCTCCGATGCCATTGTTGGCCGAATGGTTGATAATGCCGCTTTGCAGCTGCAGTCGGTAGAGGACGTGATTAACAACCGCGGCTCGATCATCAGCGTGGAATCACGTTCCGCTGCCAACGCCGCTCGGCAATACCTGGCCGAAGCGCAGCAGGCACGGGCCACCAATCCGAAGTCCGCGATGTCCGCGGCCCAGCAGGCTTCCAGCTGGGCAGAGCGAGCTACTCAACTGGTCCGCGAGGATATTGACCGCTTCAACAATCGCAACAACTTCTACGGTGGTGGCGGATACGGCCGAGGCTATGGCGGTGGAGACATCCTGACCGGCATGCTGCTCGGATCGTTATTTAGCGGCGGTGGCGGTTTCGGTGGCGGTTTCGGTGGCGGTTGGAATGACGGCGACGGAGGCTTCGGTGGCGGAGACTTTGGTGGTGGCTCGGATTCCGCCAGCTTCTAGGTCACACTAGAGGGTGCCGAGCCACACCACAATTGCCATCACGGCGATGAATGCCAAGAACCACAGCACGGCCGTGTTGGCATTGAGCATCCGGCCTTCGAGACAGCGGCGAGCCACCCACGACGTAAAGATCTGAACGTCGAGTGGCAGTTTTTGCCCCGGTCCTTCGAATTCCACGTGGAGATTCCGCAGCCCGCGCTGGTCTCCCGTAAATTGACCGACCTTTTCGCCATCAATGTCCAAGACAAAGTTCTGCTTGGCTTCGTTAATGATTCGGATTGTGTGCCGGTCAGCTTTGATCTCAATATTTTTTGCACGAGAGAACTTTTCGGCGTCAAGAGCCGTAGCAGTCCATGTTCCGGTGCCTGTCTGGGCACTGATTTCTGGGCCCTCATCAGCATGGAGTGCCCACGTGTCCCCGCCGAATCGCAGGTGGTTTACTCCGCGTTCTTGAGCGAATTCGGCAACGCGATCCATGTCGTCAGCAGGTCCGGCGTAAATCGGGAAGGTGTGCCCATCGCTGGGCAGGCCCCAACGGATATCGGAATTCACGCAGATATCCTTCCTAGCAACCGGCGAGGCGCTCACCAAGGTAAGCCTGCAGGTCTTCGATCTTCACGCGCTCTTGTTCCATGGTATCGCGCTCGCGCACGGTCACCGCGTTGTCCTCGAGGGTATCAAAGTCGACGGTCACGCAGAACGGGGTGCCGATTTCGTCTTGGCGACGGTAACGGCGACCGATGGCACCGGAAGTGTCGTAGTCGGTGTTCCACAGTCCACGCAGCTTGTCGGCCACCTTCTCCGCGGTGGGGGTCAGTGTGTCTTTCTTAGACAGCGGGAGCACAGCCACCTTGACGGGCGCCAAACGACGATCCAACCTCAAAACCGTACGTGTATCCGTGCCACCCTTGGAGTTAGGGACTTCCTCTTCCTCGTAGGCATCGCAGAGGAATGCCATCATGGCTCGGCCCAAGCCAGCCGCGGGCTCGATGACATATGGGATCCAACGCTCATTGGATTCCTGATCGAAGAAGGAGAGATCTTCTCCGGAACCTTCGGAGTGCACACGCAGGTCGTAATCGGTACGGTTTGCTACGCCCTCCAGCTCGCCCCACTTGGATCCCTTGAAGTGGAATGCATATTCCACATCTACGGTGCGCTTGGAGTAGTGAGACAACTTCTCCTGTGGGTGTTCGTACAACCGCAGGTTTTCTTCCCTAATACCCAGGTCGATATACCACTGGTAGCGATCGTCAATCCACTTCTGGTGCCATTCTTCATCCTCACCGGGCTTAACGAAGAATTCCATCTCCATTTGTTCGAACTCGCGGGTGCGGAAGATGAAATTACCCGGTGTGATCTCGTTACGGAAGGACTTACCGACCTGAGCGATACCAAATGGTGGCTTTTGACGGGAGGTCGTCATCACGTTTTTGAAGTTCGTGAAGATACCCTGGGCGGTCTCTGGACGCAGGTAGTGCAGGCCTTCCTTGTCGTCCACTGGGCCCAGGTAGGTCTTCAGCAGGCCGGAAAACGCCCGTGGCTCGGTCCACTTACCAGGCTGGCCGGTTTCGGGATCGTTGATATCTGCCAAACCGTTGGCTGGTGGGTGCCCGTGCTTCTCCTCATAAGCCTCGAGCAGGTGATCTGCGCGGTAGCGTTTGTGCGTGTGCAGGGATTCCACCAGCGGATCAGTGAATACATCCACGTGGCCGGAAACCTCCCATACCCGCTTGGGCAAGATCACGGACGAATCCAGACCTACCACATCACGGCGAGAAGTCACCATGTGGCGCCACCACTGGCGTTTGATGTTCTCTTTCAGCTCGACGCCCAGTGGCCCGTAGTCCCATGCAGACCGGGTTCCTCCGTATATTTCTCCACACGGGTAGACCAACCCCCGTCGCTTCGCGAGGTTAACTACGGAATCGATGTTTCCGGCCATGGCTCTATTATTCTCCTTGTGTAGACCTCGCTGGTTGCGAGGCTGAAATAGGGGATCACAACTCCCCCTATCCTAACGACTCACTGGGTCGGTAGCCGTGAGGGGGCGGTCCAACGTGATCTTTAAAGAGGGCAAGGAGCGCCAACAGGATGAGTGACTCATACCCCTTCACCGCGCGACTCGTCCGCCGCTGGGCATTAAAAAGGACCCGCAGTTAAAGGGGGGGGTATCACTGCGGGTCCCGGCCACACTGTCCACCGAAGTGAATGGGGCCTGTTCCCACCAAGTAGAGGCGACGAAGGGGGGGGGTTACGTCACCTCAGGGGAACTACCTGTAATCTAACGAATCATCCCAAAGAATGTCAAGTACCTAATCTAAGCGTTTTCCGAGCGCCTAGTGCGCTCCCTTGAAAGGAGGCCACTCACACCTCGCCCCCCATACTGACCCGCCCTGGACCTCTCAGTGAACGTCTACGGCAATTGAAAACCAATTGAATATGGTGAGCGAAGTGCCTAGAGTAGATGACAAATCATCACTAACTCCAAGGAGATCTGAGTTCATGGCTCAGCAGGAAACCGCTGCATCTTCACGTCGCCCCAAGATCGGCCAGCGCAATACGCGCCAGCGCCGGGCAGTAGCCGACGTTTTGGATGGAATCACCACTTTCTCCAGCGCGCAGGACATCCACCACGAATTGACTACCAAGGGCGAAAAGGTGGGCCTCACCACGGTCTACCGCACCTTGCAACAAATGGCGGATATCGGTGCCATCGATACTCTCCACGACGAATCGGGAGAAACCCTCTACCGAAGCTGCGCAATGGACGACCATCACCACCACCTCGTGTGCACGAAGTGCCGGAAGACCGTCGAAATCGACGGCGGCCCGGTGGAGGATTGGGCCGAGCACATCGCAGCAAAACACGGGTTCCACAAATCCGGTCACACGGCCGAAATCTTCGGCCTGTGCTCCGCTTGCCAATCCAAGTGACTCAAACAACCCCGAGTAAGGGCCTCCTCCGCTGTCCTCCCTGCCTCAGCTACACAGAGACGTCAAACAGCGATCCCAAACCATAGGTGATCGCCGCTGCGCCAAAACCGATGACCAGTTGGCGCAAGGCACGTTTAGCGGGCGTAGTCCCAGAGAGTATTCCCACCACTCCCCCAGTCAGCAGGAGGGATAGCCCTACCAACACGCACGCGACAACGGCTGCGGTAGGTCCTTCTGCGCCAAATAAATACGGCAGAACGGGGATCAGCGCACCAATCCCGAAGAGGAAGAAGCTGGATACCGCCGCAGACATGGGCGACCCGCCATCCTCGCGTTCCACCTCGATATCATCAGTGAAAGTCGGCACCGCCTTTTCATCGCGGTCGTTCGCGATGATGGATTCGAACACGCGCTGTGCCTTGGCTGCTGCATCGTGCGAACTCATGCCTCGGGCGCGGTACACAAGCGCCAGCTCGTTTTCTTCCACATCCAGTTTCGGCACCGACCGGCCAGCCTCGGGGTTCGGCGTGTTAGCTTCCAATAATTCCTGTTGCGATGAAACGGAGACATACTCCCCCGCCGCCATCGAAAGTGCACCCGCCAGCAATCCGGCGATTCCGGTCACCAACACCACATTCGCAGAGGCCCCGGTGCCCACCATTCCCAAGACCAGGGACAAATTGGATACCAACCCGTCGTTGGCACCAAAAATCGCTGCGCGGAAGTCACCGCTCATTTTGGCCCGGCCGCGTGTGGCCAACCCCCGGACCACCTCGGCGTGGATCGCTTCGTCAGCCACCATTTGCTCGCTGGCATCGTTGTCCTTGACGTACTCATTGCGGGACTCCGCCGATTGCATCAACGCCAGAACGAACACCGATCCAAAGCGTCGCGCCATCCAGGCCATCATGCGCGTGCCCAGGCTGGCCTTCCGTGGCAAGCCGACGTATTCCCCCAGGCGATTCCGCCAGTAGGCCTCGTGGCGCGCTTCGGCCTCGGCAATCGCCAGCAGAATCTCTCGCTCCTCGCCGGTCTTCTTGCGTGCCAGCTCCCGGTACACCGCTCCTTCGGCTCGCTCGTTCGCTAAATATTGACGCCACCTAGCGATCTGCTTCTTCGTCGGTGGTTGGGTGGGCACGTGACCCGCCTTCGTTTCTGCTGAATCGTGACTGCGATCCACGCCCAGCTCCTCTTACTTCACGCCGCCGAAGCGACGGTCCCGCTTGGCGAATTCCAACACAGCTGCCCGCAGATCATTGGGCGTGTAATCCGGGAACAAAACGTCCTGATAGACCATCTCGGCATACGTCGATTGCCAAGGCAAAAAGTTCGACGTACGTTGCTCGCCCGAGGGACGCAGGAACAGGTCCACATCTGGCATATCGGGTTCATCAAGGTAATCAGCGAACCTGGCCTCGCTAATCTGTCGGGGCTTCAGCGCCCCACGGGCCACGTCGTCCGCGATGGCCCTGGCGGCGTCGACAATCTCGGCCCGGCCACCATAGTTCACGCACATGGCAAGAGTCATCTTCGAGTTCGTTGCGGTCTGGCACTCAGCTTTTTCCAGTTCCGCGATGACCGAACGCCACAGTCGTGGGCGCCGTCCCACCCAACGGATACGTACCCCCAAACTGTCGAGGTAATCACGCTGCCTGCGCAACACATCGCGATTGAAACCCATAAGGAAACGGACCTCTTCGGCGCTTCGTCGCCAATTCTCGGTGGAGAATGCATAGGCCGAGAGGTAATCCACACCCAGCTCGAGGCACTCTTCCACCAAACTGAGAAGCACACCTTCTCCACGTTTATGCCCCTCGGTGCGGGGCAACCCCCGATCCTGAGCCCACCGCCCATTCCCGTCCATGACGATCGCGATGTGCTTGGGCACGAGCTCAGCCGGAATGGAGCTGCGATCGATATGGGTGGCGGCTGGTGCAGGACGTTGCGTGTTCACCCGTTCCATTCTGCCAGCGATTCCCTACCCCGCCAAGAGAGGGGCAATGACGGGGAAACCGGGAAGGTGCTACTGACTACTAGCGGAATCAATACTTACAGGGCCGCATACGCGGGACAACCCGATTCCAGGTGATAACGAACGTGGCTGAGAAGCAATTCGTGTGCTTGCTGAGAAACTGCACGATCCGTCGCAACTTCCGCAGCAATATCGTTGCGATCGTTGGCTAGCAACCACAACAACCGAACAGCTTGCCCAGGGGGTGTCATTGCCCCCGGTGGACGGCACGTAACACACACTGCCCCGCCGGCCATGGGGTGGAACGCGCGGTGCGGGCCCGTCTTCCCACATTGCGCACAGTCAACCAAGCTGGGTGCCCATCCGGCCATATCCAACGCTTTCAATACGAAGCGATCAACCACGTTCACTAGGGGCAACGACGGATGAGGAGCGGCGAGGTCGCGGAGGGTGGCGTCGAGAAGAAGAAAGACAGAACTATCCTCCCCGCCAAATAAGTGTGCAACCTCAAGCGCCGCGCACCCTGCGAAATAGCGATCGGGGTCAGCAACAATGGGGCCGGCGTAGGATTCCACCGCATCCGCATCCGTGATATTGGCCAATCCTCGGCTTGGGTAAATCTGCACGTTGACTCGCGTGAAGCGGTCTAACTTGGCGCCGAACCGTGACTTCGATTTGCGAATTGCTTTAGCGACGCCCCGCACCTGCCCATGGTCGCGCGTCAATAGCACGAGGATCAGATCTGCCTCGCCCAATTTATGGGTGCGCAAGACGAAAGCCTCGTCCCGGTAAGTGGGGCGAGGCGATGACGTTCGGCGAGGCATGCCCGCAAGTATAAGCCCAAGCGACTACAGGGTGGCGATTCCTGCCTCGTGGCGTTGCTTGATGCGTTGCCACGCTTCAGCTGTGCGCATGAGTGCCATCAGCACTTCGAGTGAAATGCGCAGCAAACCGATTTGGATAAGGGCTCCGATGGCGCCCGTCACCAGGGACATTGCCGCGTAACCTGCAACCGCACCTTGTGATTTATCAATCTGCGAGTCCAGTTCGGAGCCGTAGGTGGGGTAATTCGTGTACGGACTATAGTCACCGTACGCGCCCGATGGGCGAAGTTCGTCTTGCAAAGAATCCAGCAATGAGATTCCGAGCAACGCGCCAAAGAACGGCATGAGTGCCCACAGGACAATTACCACGATGCCTAGAATGTAAAGGACCCTGACGAGGCTGGGGGTCACGTACTTAGTGAATCCAAAATTGAACAAAGCGGAAAAGAACGTATCCTGCTTTGAACCCATCTGGATGTTCGGGCCGCCATCACGATATGGCGTGTTTTGATTAGTCATTACTAGCCCCCAAATGGGCCGCTGTAGCTTTGTCCCGAAGTCTCTTCACGTGCCTGGCGCTCATCAATCGACTGGACCGATTGAGAAGTGCGAATGATCGCAGTGGACACTTCCAATCCCACACGGATCATTGCTAGGTAAAACAGCCCGCCCACAACCAACAGAGGCAGCAACAACAGTCCGATTGCTCCACCGTCTTGGGTGAGGCCAATCAGCAGCGCGATGACACCAATGAAAAGGAAAAACCCGATTCCAACCATCGCAAGGATGTACACTGCCTTGACGACCGATGGCGTGGCGTACTTGGTGAAGCTGAAGTCAAACAGGGCGCCGAAGAAGCTGTCTTTTTGCACCCCGGTCTGGCCGAATCCAGGCGCCTGGTTTGGGTAGGCACCGAACTGCGGGTTCCCCTGCTGTTGGGCGCCGTAACCTGCGTAATTCTGGTTAAAACCTGCGGCGCCGTTGTCGTTTGGGTTATATCCATCGGTGGCATGGGATCCGAAATTGCTGCCATTGGCGGGGGCACCATAACCGTTAGAGTGCGCCCCACCTGGGTTTCCGTACCCGTTGGGCTGTACGCCATCTGGGTTATTGTTCCCGGAACCAACGGGGTGGGAGCCACCTTCGGGCTGGTTTGGATTAGTCATGAATGCAGTGCCTTCCAAAAAAAGGGGAATGTGATCTACTCACACAATGTAAACGATGGGCATTTCTTTTGCAGGAGGCAACCCGCCTCTTAACTGATGTTTAGAATCCAAGCTTGCCCAGTTGCTTTGGATCGGATTGCCAGTTCTTGGCGACCTTCAGGCGGACATCCAGATAGATATTTTGTCCCAGCATTTCAATGATCTGCAGTCGCGCGTTATGGACTGTACGGCCCAGCCTACGGCCACCCTTGCCGCGCAGAATTGCCTTTTGCCCCTCCCGCTCCACGTAAATGACCGCGTGGACGTTCAGTACTCCCTCACGCGTAGGGGAAGGGAACACCTCGTCAATCTGAACTGCTACGGAGTGTGGCAACTCATCTTGCAATCCGGCTAGAGCAGCCTCACGAATTAGCTCAGCCATGCGAGTATCCCGGTCATCATCCGTGACATGACCGTCCGGATAAAACTTGGGCCCCTCAGGAAGGTGCTCCGCGATGACGTCAGCCAGCACATCCAATTGGATTTTCTCAGTGGCGCTGACGGGAATGACATCAGCCCCATCGAGTAGATCGTGCAACGCAAGCAACTGCTCGCCGACTTGGTCTTTCCCAACTTTATCGACCTTCGTGACCACCCCGATGAGCCCTGTTTTCGGCGCTACCTTGCGAACAGCATCGACGATCCAGCGGTCACCGGGACCGATCTTTTCATCAGCCGGCACACACACGGCGATGAGGTCGACATCCTGGTAGGTGTCTTTCACCATCTCATTCAGCCGTTCACCTAGGAGCGTCCGCGGACGGTGCAGGCCGGGAGTATCAACAACGACAATCTGGCTATTCTCTCGGTGCACGATCCCACGAATTGGATGACGGGTCGTCTCCGGCTGGTCGGCAGTGATCGCAATCTTCTGTCCCACCAACGCATTGGTGAGTGTGGATTTACCGGTATTGGGTCGGCCCACAAAACTCACGAAGCCGGAGCGGAATCCCTCCGGCGCACTGAAATCAATTGGAGCTACCGCTGAATCAGCTACGGCTTCAGCAGGTAGCTGGGATTCGTCGGGGAAATGCATATCACTGTTCACGCTAACCATTGTGCCCGACGCAGCGACAGTTAACTAACCCCACTGCCGCAATGCTAACCCCACTATTTTGTGGTGGCTGCCTCATCCTTCGCAGGCTTCTCGGAGTCCTTTTCCGGTTCCTTGGCCTCGGAAGATCCCTTCGAACTGGAGCCCTTTTCACCCTGTGGGTTGAACAGGTTCTTGAAGAAATCGAAGATTCCGCCCAGGAACTCCAGCAGCTTAGTCAGGAATGGAATGCTATTGATGAACGAGCCGGCCACAGTGGGGTTCTTCGAAGACCCATCGACAATGGAACCCGCAGAACCCAGCTTATCCTTGGCGTTTTCGAAAAGCACGTCCTGCTCGATGCCTTTATATACCTTTGGGGAAACACCGAGGAAGGCGTTGCCATCACACAAGACGATGCCCGTCGCCTGTGCAGTTGGAAGGGTCATCGTCCACGTCTGGGATTTGCCCGGCTGGATTTTCGCACCACTGCCAATGGCCCCCTGCAGACCCAAGCTCAAAATCTGGGATGCAGCCTTGTCGCCCTCAGCAACAGTATTCTTATCATTTTCCACACCAAAAACGGCGGATTCGTTCTTGGCAAGAATGCCAGCGAAAGTTTCCACCAGCACGCCAGGTTCTTGCTCCTCTGCACCAGGCTTATTCAGGCCGGCAGCTTTAACATCCTTGTATGGCAACGCCAGACCAGAGCAGCTTTGCTGAGCTTCCGTTTTATTGGTGTAGGTCACGGACAGCGTCTTGCCATCCCGAACCATCTTCACTGGCCCGGTTAGTGCATCGTGAGCGGTCGTGAGCTCCGTAACGATAGCTTTAATTCCCGATTCCTCGGCTGCTTGCTTCTCCGGTCCAGTGACGGCACCAGCGGGGGACGCGGTCATCCCCAATGCGGTCGCAGTAGCAACCGCAGTAATAATCGTGGTCATTTTGCGCATGGCATACTCCCTTGCATCGAAAAGTGGACTTAGATTTCCCAAAAACACACCGCCGTCAACTACGACCGCAGTTGCGCCGGGCGCGGATGAATCCGTCGTACATCTCGCCACGTTCGCGATCGTGTGCAGAATTGTGGAGTCGACATCGGGAGCTTTCGGGCTCAAAGCAAACAATCTCACACGTTTACTTTTAGCGCCAAAAGAACATCGAATCGGCGCAAGATCCTACACATTTGGGGGTAAAACTACCCCTCGGGCTCCGCGCTTTCCGCTACCCGAGAAACCACTGCGGAGCGGATCTTCAATCGCCCACGGCGATCCCGCCCGCCCTCATAAACAATGTGCAGTCCAGCGGTAGTAACTTCAGCTCCGGGAATGGGCACGCGACCCAGCTCGAAAGCACCTAAGCCGGCCACGGTATCGACCTCGTCGAGCTGTTCCTCGCTAAACTCCAGCGGACTAGTGTGCCGCGAGATTTCGGCTGCGCTGTCGTGAATCTCGTCCGGATCATCGCCTCGGTGATCTAAGAACTGCTGGCGGTCGGATTCTGCAAAGAGTTCTTGCAGTTCTTCCAAGCTGAGGCGAGCGACAACACGATATTTGCCATCCCCCAGTTCTTCGATTGGTGCCATTTCCGTGGCATCGTATTCGTCCGCGATCTCACCGACGATCTCTTCCAGGATGTCCTCAATGGAAATCAACCCGGCAATAGCCCCGTATTCGTCAACCAGCATGGCGATATGTACCTGGTCTCGCTGCATGTCTTCCAGCAGGTCATCCAGGTTCCGCGAATCCGGCACAAACACCGGAGGGCGCATCACATCCGACACACTAACCGATCGGCCGCCGTCCTGGGAGTAATAGGTCTTGGCCACCAAATCCTTCAGGTACACCACACCGACGATGTCGTCGACGTCCTCACCGATCACCGGCAAGCGCGAATGGCCAGATCGCACGCACAAGCTGGTGGCCTGTCCCGCGGTCTTATCGGATTCGATCCACAGCATCTCCGGACGCGGAACCATCACCGAACGTGCGGAGGTCGAGGCGAGATCGAACACCGACTGAATCATGCGGCGCTCGTCGCGCTCCACGATCCCTCGCTCCGAAGCGATATCTACCAGCTCGCGCAACTCCACTTCTGTCGCAAAGGGACCATCCCGAAATCCCCTGCCCGGCGCGAGGAAGTTACCCACAGCCACCAGTAACTTTGCAATGGGCCCCAGTAGTCGCCGCATACCCAAGAGTAGAGGCGCGGTTTTCAGCGAAATGGAATACGGATTTTGGCGGCCCAATGTCCTCGACAGCACACCAATAACGACGAACGTGATCACGGTCACAGCGGCAATCGCGATCACGTACGTGCTCGCGCTATCACCCCGCCACGTAAGCAGCAGCCCAGCTGCCAACACTGCCCCGGCGGCCTCGCACACCGTTCGCAGCAAGATCAACAGGTTAATGTGCTGCGCACGGTTATCGATGACATCCAGAAGTCGCCCCGCACCCGGCTTCTCGTCCTTAACAAGAACTTCCACTCGCGCGCGCGAAATCGCGGATACCGCTGTTTCCACAAGCGACAACGCACCACCCATCAGGAGTGCGAGGAAAACACCGAGGGGGCCGAAAATTGCGAATGAGTCCATGCTGTTGGTTTAGGTGTCTTAGTCTTTGTCGGGGTGGCTGGCGCTGGTGTCGATGTTCGTTGCGCCCGAATCGTCTTTAGCATCTACGCGGTCCGCCGCCGTAGGGAAGGCTCCGGCCCCGCTGGGCTTTGGTGCAAAACTGACGCCACGCTCCTCTTGCGAGTCATACCAATTAGCCAGAATCTCATTCTGGAGGGAGAACATGCGCTGCTCCTCCTCTGGCGTGGTGTGATCAAAGCCCAACAGGTGCAACACACCGTGCACCGTCAGCAAGTCCAGCTCATGAGCTAACGAATGGCCAGCTCGGTCGGCCTGGCGCTCCGCGAAGTCCGGGCACAACATGATGTCTCCCAACATCGCTGGACTCGGCGGAGGACCGTCCTTACGGCCCCAACCCGGTGTGAGTTCATCCATAGGGAAACTCATGACATCCGTGGGGCCTGGCAAGTCCAACCACCGTTCATGGAGATCAGCAATAGTGTCCAGATCCACAATATGGATCGACAGTTCCGCCGCAGAATGAACATCGAGAGTCCACAGTGCGTACCTAGCTACATCAATGAGCTCCTCCTCATTGACTTCTCCACGACCGGATTCATTGAAAACTTCAATACTCACGTCTTTGGGCCCTATCCTTTGTGCTTCTTGCCACGTCCGAGGCGGCGCTCTTGGAGTTCTTCTTCGCGGTCCATGCGGGCTTGTTCCTCTTCGGCTTCGAAAGCCTCGTAGGCGTCGACAATCCTAGAGACCAAACGGTGACGCACCACATCGTCACTGTCAAAGGCAGTGACGTGCACGCCGGGAACATCCCGCAAAATCCGTTGTGCCACGCGCAAACCCGATTCCTGATGGTGCGGTAAATCGGTTTGACTGAGATCGCCCGTAACGACCATTTTGGAACCGAAGCCTAGGCGTGTAAGGAACATCTTCATCTGCGCGGGCGTGGTGTTCTGGCCCTCGTCGAGAATCACGAAGGAATCGTTAAGTGTGCGACCGCGCATGTACGCCAACGGAGCAACCTCAATAACACCGCTTTCCATGAGGCGCGGGATCATCTCCGGATCAACCATCTCGCGCAGTGCATCATGCAGCGGGCGCAGATACGGATCAATTTTATCGCCAAGAGTGCCCGGCAGAAATCCCAATTTCTCTCCCGCTTCCACCGCGGGACGAGTAAGGATAATGCGGGTCACGTCCTTGTTTTGCAAGGCTTGAACCGCCTTGGCCATAGCCAGATACGTTTTACCCGTCCCCGCCGGTCCCACACCGAACACGACGGAATGATCATCGATAGCTTCCACGTATTCCGACTGGCCGGGAGTTTTCGGCCGGACGGTCTTGCCACGGTAGCTGACGATCGGATCATCGGACCCAAGGACAGGAGCACCCACTTGCTGGGGCTCCTCCGGCGCCCCATCCAGCTGGGGGCTACGGGAGCCACGATCGTTGTGCAACGCGATGATCCGTCGAGTGGTATCTGGTGTAACCGTGTTGCCACGACTGACCATGTTGGCCATTTCTTGGAGGACCTGCCTCACACGCGAAACCTCGGAGGCCTCACCGCGGATGGTCACACGGTTGCCCCTGGTGAGCATGTCCGCGTCATAGGCATTCTCAATCACACGCAGGTTTTCATCCCCTGGGCCGGCAACGGCCACAGCAGCATCTGGGTCCAGCTCAACGGTAGAGCTGGCCACGCGGGGGTGAGCCTGAGATGGGGTCATAAACGAGGTATGTCCTTCACTTGTTGGGCGAACGCTGGAGTTCGGGTTGGGCGAACTATCTGCCAGCCTAGTCGGTGGTTGCAGCCCAGCGAGGACTGAGCGCACCGATTGCCCCGAGGGCCACAGCTGCTGCAGAAGCCGTACGCAACACTTCGGGTCCAAGAACAACCGTGCGGGCGCCTAGGGATTCCAGCTGGTCAATCTCCTCCGGCGCCACGCCGCCTTCGGGACCAATAACCAAGACGACCTCATCACAGGTGGTGAAATCACAGGACTTCACGCTCACAGAGGCACTTTCGTGCAAGACGAGAATTTGGCGACTAGCCGTGGGGGCGTCGTCCAAAAACTCGGCAATCTGCGCGACTGAGCGAACTGGCATGGTGACCGCGGGAACCCGCAAACGGCGCGCCTGCTTGGCCGCAGATCGGGCAGCGTTTTCCCACTTCACACGCGCCTTGTGCTCTTTGCCTGCCCACTTAGCGATCGTGCGGGCCGATTCCCAGGGGATGATCCGATCAGCACCGGCTTGCACCATGAGATCCACGGCGAGTTCGGCTCGCTCGGATTTCGGGATGGCCTGTACGACTGTCACGATAGGCCGAGGTGCCGGAACAGCTAACCCTTCCGTCACCTCTACTTGCCCCCCGCGCCAAACCGCACGAACGGCCCGCGATTGACCGTCTGTGATAACCAGCGGTTCCCCATCCTTGAGGCGCTTGACATCTACGTGCTTGGCTTCGGCCCCTGTGAGGGCAAAGCGAAATCCCGCACTGCCATCGGCGGCCGCTTCTATAGGGATGGGGTGAATGAATACTGGGTCAGTCATGGCGGGGCAATCTCATCACTGTGGAAGTTGGTGTGAAGCCTAGCGGGCGAAGCGGGAACGCAGGCGGGAAAACAGTCCCTCGCTGTGATCGTTCTTGGTCCCGACGGATACGGACTCCTCGGAACGATCACGCAGTTCCTCCCACCGTTCCTTTTCCGCACGACTGAGTTCCGTTGGGATAATCACCTCAACGTGGGCATATAGGTTTCCGTAGCCATCGCGCTCCCGCCGCAAATGCGGCATACCGCGTTCCGGCACGGTGATCACAGCATCCGGCTGGGTTCCCGGTTCAATCGTGACAGTCTGCACGGATTCGTCCAGCATGGGAACCTCCACGCTGGAACCCAACGTGGCCTCCACCGCAGGCACCTTGATCGTTATGTGGAGGTCATCGCCCTCGCGAATGAAGTGTGCGTGCTCGCGAGTACGCACGTCCACGTAAAGGTCGCCATTTGGCCCGCCACCAGGGCCCACCTCCCCCTTGCCGGCCAAGCGCAGGCGCATACCGTCGGAAATCCCTGCGGGGACGTTGACCTTGATGGTCTTGCGGGAGCGCACGCGACCGTCACCGGCACAGACCTCGCAGGGATCGGGGATAATCTCGCCGGTTCCACCACAGCGGTGGCACGGGCGGGCAACCTGAACCTGCCCCAGCATAGAGTTTTGAATCTCCATGACTTCGCCGTAGCCCTGGCACGTGGGGCAGGTCTCTGGTGCCTTTTTGGATTTCGAACCGGTCGCGTCGCACGTGTCACAGCGCACGGCGGTTTCCACTGTCACTTCGCGTTCTACACCGGTATAGATTTCTTCCAACGTCGCCTCGATCCCCACCAACGCATCGTTGCCCGGGCGGACACGAGAAACGCGCGGCCCGCGGCGCCGACCTCCGCCTCCACCGCCAAAGAACGCGTCGAATATATCGCCCAGGCCGCCGCCCCCGAAACCTCCGAAGCCACCAGCGCCGCCAAAGCCACCACCTTGAGCTTCGGGATCACCACCCGCATCAACAATCTGTCGCTTTTGCGGATCGAGCAGCACCTCTTGGGCGACCGAGAGTTCATTGAACTTCTCCGCCGCCTCCTCAGAGGGGTTGACATCGGGGTGATACTTGCGGGCCAGCTTGCGATAAGCTTTTTTGATCTCGGAATCGGTAGCGTCCTTGCTCACGCCGAGGATGCCGTAGTAGTCACGAGCCACGGTGTACCTGTAATCCTTTACCTTCTAGACGAAAATGCTGCAATAACCTGTAGTAGTTTACTCACCCGATAGAATCCGGGAAACATAGTGGGCCACTGCCGTCACACTCGAGATCGAGCCGGTGTAATCCATGTGAGTGGGCCCTAATACTCCCAAACCGCCCAGCACCTCATCGTTATTCCCGTAACCGGTCGAGATAATGGACGCGCCACGCAACTCTTCGTCCTCGTTTTCCTCCCCGATGCTGACTTTGACCTGCAGATCGCGGGCGCTGGACAGCAGTTTCAGCACCACTACCTGCTCCTCGAGAGCTTCCAACACGGGGGTCAACTCGCCGGTGCGCACTAGGTTCGGCGTGCCAGCCAGAATGAGCTTGTCCGTGGGTCGCTCCAGCAGGGTTTCGACTAACACAGTAGCCACCGCCAACACTGGTCCGCGAAGTTCCGCGGGCATGTGGTTGTTCTGCGCGTCCCGCGCCACCCGGGCGATGTGCGAACAGGCGTCATCCAGCGTGCGGCCCACCATCGCGGAATTCACGATATCGCGCAGTCGCTGCACGTCATCCTCCACCAGCGGCCGCGTGAGGTCCACATTGCGCTGATCCACCCTCCCCGTATCTGTGATCAGTACTAACAGCACTCGGTGGCTTCCCAGCTGGACGACTTCGCAGTGCTTCACTCGACCCCGTCGCAGATCGGGCATCTGGACCACGGCCACTTGGCGCGTCAGTTGGCTCAGCAATTGCACACCGCGGCGCAGTACATCTTCTAGATCCACTCCGTTATCGAGGAAGTTCAGAATTGCGCGCCGCTCGGGTGCGCTCAATGGCTTGATCTGGTGCAGTCCGTCCACAAAGGCGCGATATCCCTTGGCCGTGGGAATCCGCCCGGAGGATGCATGCTGTTGCGTGATAAACCCCTCCGCCTCCAGCACCGCCATGTCATTGCGGATTGTGGCGGAAGAAACCCCCAGCTTGTGGCGGTCAACCAGCATTTTCGACCCCACCGGCTCGTGTAGTGCAATGAAGTCGGAGACGATGGCCCGCAGCACCTCGTTGCGACGTTCTTCGGTCGATGAGGACACGAGGCGCTCAACTCCTTCATTCCTGCGAAAGTACAATATCCGTCACGATGCCATCAGCGAGGTAACGCCCCTCGTCCGTCAGCACCACTTTGTCGCCTTCCACGTTAGCTAATCCCAACTCGCGATACCGCGAAAGCACCTCGTCTAACTGCGCTGTCGGCTGCAACACATTCAAATCCAACCCCTCACGCAACCGCAGTCCCAGCATCACCTTTTCGGTGGCCAGGTCGGTCCTGGTGAGTTGCTCCACCGTGACCACGCTTTCTGGCAGTTTATTACCGACGCCCCGCTCCATTAGCCCCTGCCAATACGTGGCGGGTCGTTTGGCGTTAACCAAGCGGGTCAGGCCACTGAATCCGACTGGTGGCTCCCCTACATTTACGTGGGATTTGAGTTGCACGCACCCGTGCGCGCCCGGGCCGGCACCCCACCACTGACCGGAGCGCCAGTACACCAGATTGTGTCGACATTCCCCGCCGGGTTTAGCCCAGTTGGATACTTCATACCACCCAAAACCGGCTTCGGTGAGGTGCTCATCGATCATACGGTAGCGATCGGCCAGTACATCTTCATCGGGAGCTGGGAGCTCCCCGCGGCGCACTTTTCGAGCCATAGCCGTGCCATCTTCCACGATCAGCGAATAGGCCGATACGTGATCTACGCCAGCGGAGAGCACGGCTTCGAGGGAGGTGCGCAGATCCTCATCCGTCTCGGTCGGCGTGCCGTAGATGAGGTCGAGATTAACGTGATCGAATCCTGCAGCACGTGCTTCACGGGCGGCGGCGACGGAGCGACCTGGAGTGTGTTGCCTTTCCAAAACTTTGAGAACGTGGCCAACCGCAGACTGCATGCCTAGGCTGATCCGGGTGAAGCCCTCCGCTCGCAGCGCCTCGAAGAATTGCGGGCTGGTTGATTCCGGGTTGGATTCAGTGGTTACCTCGGCCCCCGGGGCCAGACCGAACGTTCGCTTCACGGCGCGCAAGGCACGGGTTAATCCCTCGGCGCCCAACATGGATGGTGTACCACCGCCAAAGAAAACAGTATCGATGGCGGTGCCGGCAGCACGCCCAGGTTCTGGTTCCCACAGCTGTGCGGCGTATTCCAATTCTCGTTCTAGGGCATCCAGGTACCCATCGATTGTGTTACCGCGCGCGGCCATCGTTGCTTGGGTGGACGAATCCGCCGCTAATTCCAACGGTGTGTAGGTGTTGAAATCGCAATAACCGCACCGCGAAGCGCAAAAGGGAACGTGAATATACAGCCCGCGCTCAGTCACACTGCAGCCCCTCGGCGTTTGCGTTGGATGCGGGAGACTACCGCTGCTACTCGGTCACGCTCCTGCAGGAATGTCGGCGGGGCTTCCCCTCGCATTGAGCGGGCCAATGTGGGCTGTTTCGCCACTACTTCTTCCCACTGTTCCACGAGCGCGCAGGCGGAACGTTCCGCGGTGGCGTACGTCTGGGTCAGCAGTACGGATTGGTTGGTTAAGCCCCGTTCGGTCTGTTCCACCACCCATTCCGCCAGCTGCGTGAGTTCGTATTGCAGCCCTTCGGAGCGCTGCCGCATCCACAGCCTCCATGCTGCCGTCGATGCCATCGTGCCCGGCTCCTGTACTGCTCCCCCATCGCGGGGAGAGCTATCCCCGTTGGGGGCAGCTTCAGCCACGGAATAATTCGTTGCCTGGCCTGTGTCATTCCGCAAGAAGGACAGGGTACGGCCTGGGTGAGGAAAGCGACCGGCGTCGGAAAAAGAACCAAGGTAGGACATCCGCCCGGCTTTGACGCCCGAGATAAAAGCCTGCCGTAGGCCGTTGAGTTCGGCGAGCTGAGGGCGGACTTCCGAACGTCCCTCAGCGATGATTTCACTGAGTTCATGCAGACAATCGGTGACCAGTTCCCGATCCCAGTCTGCAATGGCTTCGGCGAGATTATCCAGGTGTGCTGCGACTTCATCACCGATGTCGAAGATATTTTGGGTGAGTTCGCGAACGCGCAAAGCTGCGTTGTAGTGCACGCGCCGGGCTCCTCTCCCACATCTTGTTGCCAGTACTTGGACAACTCTAGGACAGGAAAACCGGCCAAGCGGGGAGGCATGGCCGGTGTGTGGGAAGGATAATTTTTACTTCACGCTGTAGATCCATGAGATGTCATCGGCGAAGTTCTTCGCGATAACAAAGCGCTTAAGCTTTAACGACGGGGTGACCTCACCGTTTTCCTCCGTGAAATCGCGCTCGACAATACGGAACTTCTTAATGCCTTCGGCGTGAGAAACACTGAGGTTGGCCTGGTTGACCGCATCCTGGATCTCGGAACGCAGGACCGCATTCTTCGCCAACTCCCTGATTGGAGTGTTCTCCGGAACGTTATGATTGGCCTTCCACTTCTTCACTGCTTCCTCATCCAAGGAGATCAGCGCGCCGACAAATTTCTGGTCGTCGCCGACCACCATGGCCTGCGAGATCAGTGGTGCCGCACGGAGGATGTCCTCCATGGGGCCCGGCGAGACGTTCTTGCCACCGGCGGTGACGATGATCTCCTTCTTACGGCCAGTGATCTTCAGGTGGCCGCTGGGCAGCAGACGACCCAGGTCGCCAGTGCGGTAGAAGCCATCTTCGGTGAAGGAATCTTTGGTGGCTTCTTCGTTCTGCCAGTAGCCATCGAATACCACGGTGCCCTTGATGGTGATTTCGCCATCTTCAGCAATGCGAATGGTGTTGCCACCCATGGGTCGACCGACGGTACCGATGATGTTGTCCGGATCGAAGTTCACAGCGATGGCGGCGGTGGATTCCGTTAGTCCGTAACCCTCGAAGATCCGCACGCCGATGCCACGGAAGAAATGCAGCAGGTCAGGGTTGCATGCGGAACCGCCGGAGATAGCGTATTCCAGTTCGCCACCCATGGCCTCGCGCACCTTGCTGTAAACCAACTTGTCATAGATTGCACGCTGAACCTTGAGCGCAGCGGAAGGGCCTTCAGGGTTATCGAGCGCGCGGGAGTAGTCGACCGCTACCTTCTCGGCACGCAGGAAAATCTTTGCTTTGAGCCCTCCACCATCAGTGGCCTTAGCCTTGGCACCTGCGTGGACCTTTTCAAAGATACGCGGGACGGCAACGATGAGGTGCGGCTTTGCGCGCTCGAACTGAGTGACCAGCGAACCCATGTCCGACCAATGGATCTGGGTGGCGCCACCGACTACGCAAGCCAGGGAGATCGCGCGGGAGAACACGTGTGCCAACGGCAGGAATGTGAGAACGCGGGAGCCGGCGCGACCGCATTGCCCCACGGGGTGGGTCAGGATGGCACGTGCTTCGCCCAGCCAGTTGGAATGCAGCAAACGGCAGCCCTTGGGGCGCCCCGTGGTACCGGAAGTGTAGACGATGGAGCACACATCGCTGCTCTTCGTGTCTGCGATTCGCGCCTCTACCTGCTCCTGGCCAATCCCGGCTTCTTTGCCGTCATTGATCAGGATGTCGACCGCACCTGCATTGATGCACAGAACACGGTTGAAATGCGCCTGATTCGGCTGGGGCTCCCCATCGCGGAGGAAGGTTTCCAAGCGCGTGGTGTGCGATTCATTCTCACCGATAGCGATCTTCGCGCCGGAATCCTGTGCGATCCATTCACACTGAGAGGTGGACGATGATGGGTAAATCGGCACAGAGGTGGCGCCGGCTGCCATGATGGCGAAGTCCAAGAGGCTCCACTCGTAGCGGGTCTCGGACATGATGATGACCCGATCGCCCTGCTCCACGCCGTTGGCGATAAGACCGCGGGCTACTGCGTATGCGTTCTCTAAGAACTCCTCGGCGGTCACATCCGTCCACTCGAAGTTCACTGGGCGACTAAATAACACCGTATTCGGCTGTTCAGCGGCAAGATCGCGCACGGCGGTGAGGATGGTTTCCTTTTCCCCGACCGTGTAGAGCGCTTCAGAGGTGTACTCCGTCATCATTCTCCTTTAAGAGGATCGAAACTTCTTTTTCGCATACAGGTGGCTTGTCCCGAGCACAGCGCTTCTCGCGGAACACACGCGTGTGCGGGTTGTAGTTGCAGCGACAGCCAGCGTGATGCACACTTCTAGAAATATAGCTTAGTGTTCCGCGTCACGTTGCTGAATTCCATTTTGGCACATACCCCAGACATTGCAGTACTCGGCAGAAACCCCCCATTCGACCACCTCGCGCACTTTTTCGCATGGCGTAAACTGCCCGCCACCGGCACAATGAACAACTATGAATTCAGATGTCACCCGCACTCTGCACGAGCTGGCCGATTACTGTGGCGTAGCCACGTCCTACACGGGCCAGGACGGCAGCACAGTTACGGTCGACGAGGCCACGATCATCTTTACTTTGCGGGAGCTGGGGGTCGACATCCCTTCCGACGGTGTGGAAGCTTTTCATCTCGACGCCGCGCTGGCCACGATGAAATACCACAAATTGGCGCGAATGATCCCCCCGACAGTGACTGCACGGGCGCAGTGCGCACAAAACCTCACGGTGAACTGTGTCGATGGCGAACGCGTCCAAGTCACGGCCATTCTCGAAGATGGCTCCGAGCACGTGCTCGAACAGCTGAATACGTGGGTGCCACCGGAAACGGTGCCCGTGCCGGCCGGGGTGGCGTCAAATCAAAAAAGCAACGAAGCAACCGAAACCAACGTGACTTTCGGAACCGCTACCTTCCAGCTGCCGAAGCTGCCCGCGGGGTGGCATACATTGCGAGTGCAGGCCGAAACCACGCAGGCGGAGGCCACGTTGTTGGTGAGCCCGCATCGGTTGAGCAAGACCCAGGAACTGCTAGACAACCCAGCCACGGGGGTGATGGCGCAACTGTACTCGGTGCGCGATGCCGGCGCGTGGGGGCTAGGCGATTATGCCACGATCGGAGCACTGGGGCGGGCGCTCGACCAATTGGGCGGGGCAGATTTCTTACTGGTCAACCCCATGCATGCGGCCGAGGTGGCAATCCCGGTAGAGGATTCGCCGTACCTGCCGACCACGCGCCGCTACTCCAACCCCATTTACCTGCGTATTGAGAGCATCCCAGAGTATCGACAACGGCCGGAACTACACGACGATATCGCCCAGTTGCGCGCCGGCGTGGCTACGGCCAACGACCAGGCCGAGCTGCTAGATCGCAACGCAGTTTGGGCTGCCAAACTGCAGGCACTGGCGGCCATCTACGAGGCGGGCCTGCCAGTAGACAGGCTGCGACAGCTGCAGGAGTTCATTGACCGCGAAGGCGAGGGCCTAGAAGGTTTCGTCACGTGGTGCCAAGCGAACGCGGGCGATTGGTCGAACCTCGGAGCAAATTTCTGGGCTTGGGTGCAAATGCTATGCCAGGAACAAGAACTGGCAGCACAAAACGAACTGAAACAATACCAGCGTATTGGGCTGCTGGCGGACCTCGCCGTGGGTGTGCACCCCGGTGGGGCCGATGCACGCAGCTTGGAATACGTATTGGCTCCGGGTGCCAGCGTGGGTGCGCCACCGGACGGGTACAACCAGCAAGGACAAGACTGGTCGCAACCGCCGTGGCATCCGTGGAAGCTAGCCGAGCACGGTTACCTCCCGTGGCGGGATATGCTCCGTACAATTCTGCGCACTGCCGGAGGGATCCGCGTTGATCACGTGCTGGGGTTGTTCCGACTGTGGTGGATTCCCCGCATGCAATCCCCCACCACGGGCACATATGTGCACTATGACCACGAGGCGATGGTCGGAGCGCTCATCCTCGAAGCCGAGCGCGCCGGGGCCGTGGTGGTCGGTGAAGACCTCGGCACGTTCGAACCCTGGGTGCAGCAGTACCTTGCCGATCGACACGTGTTGGGAACCACCGTGGTGTGGTTCGAAGGCGATGCCAACGGACCAAAATCTCCGGATCGTTACCGAGAGTTCAGCCTGACAAGCGTGACCACCCACGATTTACCACCCACGGCGAGTTACCTACGGGGTGGTCACATCACGCTGCGCGAAGAACTAGGTGTGTTGACGACCACTGTGGAGGAAGAGTTTTCTAACGACGCGCAGTGGCAGGTGCAGGTGCTATCGAAGATTGCCCAAGCCGGCGCTTTCGCGGGGTTGCCATGCGAGGAGTATTTTGCGCGCATCGCCGACGAACTACAGGACCCTGTGCATGGTCGCGATAACCGCCCCGGTGGCGCCGATGGGTTGAGCGACGAGGATCCCGACAACGCACACAGCTCCGGCATTATCGAGGGTATGCACCGCTTCCTTGCCTTAACCCCCAGCGCGATGCGATGCGTTGCGCTGGTGGATATGGTCGGCGACGTGAGGGCCCAAAATCAACCAGGCACCACCCAAGACGTCTACCCCAACTGGCGCATTCCTCTATGCGATCACGATGGGAACGCCGTCACCGTGGAAGACCTGCCCAACAAGGCATTAGCCCGGAACGTACTGCGGGCAGCGCGGGGATAAGTGCTACGACGAGCAAGTGGAGAATTCCCTGCTTGACGTACTGCGGGCAGCACAGAGATGAGTGAGTAGGACAGGGCGGCTAGGTTCTAGAAGAACGTCCCCGCCATCCATGCCACAAGAATCAGAATGAGCAGCAGGATCAGGGCCTGCCTCACCTTCGAATGGTGTTTCACAGCCGCTTCCTTCCAGTCCCCGCCGGAACAACCCCGTGGCGACCAATCAATTCCGACAACATATATATCGACAGCTTAAACCGCGTCCACATTCTTTGGGGAATCCCGATGCCCATCTGTCTGCGGATCTTCCACGGGCTGCGCCAGCATGTCACGCTCTTCGGATGAGGTAGGAACCACGACCGCCAACAGTTTCAGGACAAGAAATGCCAACACGGCGGAGAGTGCCAAAAGGAACACAACAACCAGCGGAGTTTGAATCCAGACCGGCGCGTTAAACAGCCATCCCCACAGCGCACTCATTGAACGGCGCCGTCCAACCCACGCCGGCGCAACAGCGGTTCCACCGACTTCTGCTGCCCGCGGAACATCCAGAACGCATCTTCGTAATCGATAGTTGCACCACGGGACAAGATCATTCGGCGGAACCGATCTCCGGCTGCACGCACGTCGTCTGGGTCAATGTCCTCATCTACCGATTCCCCACGCGCCGCGCCGGTATCGACAAACGCTTGGAAACCATCTGCATCCAGCACCTCGGCCCACAGGTAGGACCAGTAGCCCGCGGAGTACCCTCCCGCGAAAATGTGGTTGAAGTACTCGGAACGGTACCGCGGCGCGATCATGCCATCCATATCCACCCCGGCCCGCTGCAAAGCGGACGCCTCGAATTCCTCTACATCGGTGACCTGTTGGGCGTCGTCAAAAGAAAGTGTATGCCAAGCCAAGTCCACCCAGCACGCCGCGAGGTACTCGGTAGTGGCAAATCCCTGGCCCCACTTCGACTGCTCACGAACAGCCTGCACCAGCTCTGCAGGCAGTGGTTCGCCTGTATCCACGTGACGCGCGTAGTTAGCCAGGATCTCCGGCTCCAGCGCCCAGTTTTCGTTGATCTGGGAAGGGAACTCTACAAAGTCGCGGGGCACGCTGGTGCCAGACAAGCTGGGATACCGCACGTCAGAGAGCAAACCGTGCAATCCATGCCCGAACTCGTGGAACACGGTCATGACCTCATCGATCGTTAACAGCGCCTGCTCACCTGCCGCAGGTTTCGCAATGTTCATCACATTGACCACAACGGGGGCTTGACCTTTGAGGTTCGATTGGTCCACGAAGCTGCTCATCCACGCGCCACCGCGTTTGGTGGGGCGCGCGTACATATCGGTGAGCAGCAAGCCGATGCCTTCGCCGCTATCCCCTTCGGTCACCTCCCACACCTTGACATCCGGGTGGTAACCCGTGAGGTCCTCGCGCCGGTTGACCTTGATGCCATACAGGCGTTCGGCTGCATAGAATGCCCCAGCCTCCAACACGGAATCCAGCGGGAAGTACTTCTTCAACTCGGCTTCATCTACGCTGAGTTCTTCGGAGCGCAGCTTTCCTGCCCAATATGGCCAATCGGCGCTGGATAATGTACCTTCTGCGTCTTCGGAGACCGCGCGTTTATCCGCTGCCCGCTTGTACTCACCCCACGCGTTGGCCACGGCCGCCGGGGTCAACTGGTTCAGCAGTTCCTCCACAGCCTGGCGGTTGCCTGCGGTTTCCACCTCCGCCACGAAATCCGCGTGTGTGTCATACCCCAGCAAGTTAGCCCGGCGCGCTCGCAATTGCGCGATCTGCAGCAACGCCTTGTGCGTGGCGCCCTTGGCACGGTGCAGGGATGCCTCGTGAATGTGGGCGCGTGCTTCGGGATTAGTCAAACTTTCCAGAATCGGCTGCACGGAAGGCAATCCCAACCGGATGAGCCATCCCTGCTTGCCTTCATCTTTCGCGGCCTGCGCAAAGTAGGCTTTTTCGCTCTCACTCAGGCCTTCCACCTGATCGGCATCGGTGAAAAGAACCGCGTTATCGGCGGTGGCTTGCTGCAAGGTGGTGCCGAAAGCAGTCGTCAGTTCGGCCAATTGTGCATCGATGTCACGCAGCGTGGCGCGCTGATCCTTATCCAAGTTGGCCCCACCGCGCACGAATCGGCGCGTCCAGTACTTTTGCAGTGCTTCTTCTTCCCCACCCTCGGGTGCAGCCGGGATAGCCTGGATCCGCTTCCACAGTTTCTCGTTCAGCAGCATGTCGCTGGTGTGCGCTGCCAGTACAGGGGAAATCTTGGCCTCGATGTCTTGAATCTTGTCGGTGGCCATGGAGCCGGAATAGTTAAAGACAATTGCCAATACTCGGTCCAGCATCTCGCCGGATTCTTCGAGTGCCTCGAACGTGTTCTCCCACGTCGGCTGACTGGGATTGTTGGCGATCGCTGCGATCTCTGCCGCGTGATCATCGATGGCGGTCTGGAAAGCCGGGATTATCGAGCCGTCTTCCAGCGCCTTATCCACTGCTTCGAAGTCAGGAAGCTCATAGGGCAATTCGGAAGGTTGCAGGAAGTAGTTCATAGCCACCCACTCTAATTATTTGGTTCGACACGCGAGTTCACCAGCTCTCAATTAGCATCTGTTTTCATGACTGCCCCCGCCTCGCAAGCTCACCCTCCGCTGGATATCGCCACTGAACAAGGAACGGTTCGTGGCTGGCGAGGAGATGTTGCCGACCATTGGACCGCTGTCCCCTATGCCAACGATCTGGCCAATACGGCGGATCTGTTCTCCCTTCCCACTGCCCCCTCCCCGTACCCTGACGGTCTTTTAATCGCCGATCGCTCCCGTCGCGGTTCGCGACATACTTTGAGCATTGCCTCTCCTGCTGGGGCTTGTCTATCCGACGCCGCGCGCCCCGTCGTCGTGTTTATCCATGGTGGTCGGTACGAGATGGGTGAGGCCGATTCCCTGTGGTACCGTGGCAGCAATTTTGCTAGGGACAACTGTGTTTATGTGGCCGTGAACTACCGTCTGCGTTTTGAGGGATTCTTGCCACTTGCCGACGAACCAGATGTGGCGCAATCTCACCGTCGACCGATATACCGGGGTGTGGAAGATATCTTTTGCGCGCTGCAGTGGGTGCAGCGCAACATCGCCAGTTTCGGTGGTGATCCGAGCAACGTCACGCTCATGGGTCAGTCCGCCGGTGGTGCCTTGACGCACTGGGTGCTTTCGGATCCCCGTAGCCAGGGATTGGTGCACCGCGGTGTGTGCCTATCTATGGGGTTGCCACGCGCGGGCTGGCCGGAACGCGTGGATATGGCTCGCAAAGTCCTCGGCGGTCCGCTGACCATGGACCACATCGGCAGCTTAAACCGGGAACAAGTGAAATCTGCGTATGAGGGTTTCGCTGCCAAATACCCGTCGGATTGTGCAGTCGGACCGTTCCCCTGGGACCCAACGGCCCTGCGCGATCTACCTATGATCATGGGTAGCATGCGAGATGAGTTCGTACGTACGCCGATTGCCACGAAATGGGATCCGTATTTCACCAGCAAGAACCCCGCCAAACGCCTTGTAGCCCGCGCAGTAGCGGTGCTTGCCGCTAAGACTATGGGGTTGGGGATCGGGGTGGCGTCGAAAACAAATTGGCGAGCCCTGACACACGATCTGCGGGCCTACTACCGTTACGAGAGCGGCGAGCAGCCCTTTCGGCCGATCGGTCACATGGTGGGCGATTCAACAATTCGCCGCTTTGTGTCCGCTGCATTGGAGGCGCGCGGGGATGCACCTACCTGGGCATATGAATTCCACAGTGGGAGTGGGGAGGCGAGCCAGCATTCTCCGGAGCAATACTGCAAGGATTCCGATGCGCAGCACTGTGGGGACCTTCCGTTGGTTTTCGATGATCTCACCACCGAGCCCGAGTCCGTCGAAGGCTTCTGTGGCAAAGACGCGCCCGCGCGCCTGCAACTACTGGCAACGCGTTTCCATAACATCGTGGTGGATTTCGCGCATGGCAAAGATCCCGATTGGCCCCGCTACCAGCCCCACGGTGAGAGGCTGACGAAGTTGTTCGATATGAGCGATTGCTCCGAATCTGTGGCCAGCGATCCGCTACGTGAGGTGCGCCGTCTATTCCCCTTTGCTGATTAACCGTCCACTATGGTGGGAACCATGACCGATTCAACTGATCTCAAGCTGGTGTGCGTTCCCGACGAAACCACGTTGCGACGTCGCGGGACGATGAAGTGGACGGTCTACCCGGATGACGTCCTGCCCGCATGGGTAGCCGAGAGCGATTTCGCCACCTGCCCTGTGGTGCACGATGCCATCAGACAGGCCGTGGATAACGAGTACTTCGGGTATGAGCGCCGAGATGGCTCCCCGCAGCGCGCGTTTGCAGAGTTCCAGCGCGAGCGTTTTGGGTGGGATGTGGACCCGAAGTGGGTGCGCTTGGTGCCGGACGTGGTGAAGGGCGTGGCGGTCGCCATTGACGAACTGACGCCCGCCGACAGCGCCATCGTTATCACCACGCCCAGTTACTTCCCGTTTTTCGACGTGCCACGTGCCACCAAACGCCCGGCGATCTTCGTGCCGATGGTGCGCGCGGCTGGATCGGGTACAGGCGGATCGGGTTCTGAGGAGTGGGCTTTTGATTACGACGCTCTAGATAGCGCCTTTGAGCAGGCCGGTTCCATGATCGTGTGCAACCCCTACAACCCGCTGGGGCGCGCATTCCGTCCCGAGGAACTGCAGCGGCTTGTGGATTTAGCCGATCGGCACGGGGTGCGCCTGATATCCGACGAGATCCACGCGCCCGTGGTGTATTCCCCCGCCACGCACACCCCCACCGCGTCGATTTCCGATGTGGCAGCGCGGGTAACTGTCACCGTGACAGCGACGTCGAAGGGGTGGAACACCGCAGGGCTGCACTGCGCGCAGATGGTATTCACCAATCCAGAAGACCGCGCGGTCATGGACAAGGTGCATCCATTGCGCACAGGTGCGGCTTCTACCTTGGGGCAAGTATCCATGATGGCCGCATATATGCAAGGGCAAGAGTGGCTGGATGAAGAGCTAGCTTACCTCTCCGGGAACCTCGATCTGCTGGAACAGCGACTTCCCCAGGCCCTGCCGGGCGCCCAGTTCGAGCGGCCGGAAGCCAGCTTTCTGCTGTGGGTAGATCTGCGTGAGGTACCCGGACTGGCAGAAAAGCCGGCTGCCAAGATTCTGGAGCGTGCGCGTGTGGCCTTCAGCGAGGGCACCAGTTTCGGTGACGAGGGCGAAGGGCACGTACGTATCAATTTTGCGACGTCACGCGCTATTCTTAATGAAATTCTAGACCGGTTGGAGGCTGTCTCATTCACCGACTAGCGTTGGTTGGGTGATTGCATCCTTCGCGCGGATCTTCCGCACTACCCGTGAGCTCTGGCCCTTCTACATCATTGTGGTGATCGCCAGTTTGGCTACCGCGATACTAGCCTTGGTTGCCCCTTTCCTCGTCAAGGAAGCGACGGACGCGATCGTGGCAGCCGTCAACAGTCGTGGCGAAAACCCCCAGGCCGTATCCGATGCCTCCCGCACGGTGATTTACCTAGCCCTGGCGTTACTGGGTGCCGAACTACTCAGCACGATCGTTCGCAATATCGGCGGTTGGTACGGCGACGTGATGAGTATGCGGATGCGCCAAATCCTGTCTAATCGCTATTTCGCCAAGCTGCTTGCCCTCCCGCAGTCGTACTACGACAAGCAGGTCACCGGC
Source organism: Corynebacterium sp. HMSC28B08 (assembly GCF_001806865.1). NCBI lineage: Bacteria > Bacillati > Actinomycetota > Actinomycetes > Mycobacteriales > Corynebacteriaceae > Corynebacterium > Corynebacterium sp. HMSC28B08. The sequence continues at coordinate 80,745 of NZ_KV786159.1, read as the reverse complement.
ACCATCATTTCTCGTCTAGACCGCTCGATCTTGGGGTTGACGGATTTCATCAAATCCTTCGCCAACAACTTTTTCTCCATGCTCATCACGGTGATCATGATCTTGGTGATTACCGCAGTCTACTATTGGCCACTCGCTCTGCTGCTGGCGGTTATCTTTCCGCTGTATCTCTACCTCACCATGCTCACGTCAAGAAAGTGGATTGTGTGGGAGAAGGACAAAAATGAGCACATCGATATCGCTCAAGGTCGCTTCGCTGAAGTCATCGGACAAGTTAAGGTCGTAAAGTCTTTCGTCACCGAGCTTCGCGAACTGCGCCTGTTCCAAGGTCACTTTGCTGAAACTATCAAGCTCACCAAGGTGCAGTCCCGCTTCTGGCACTGGATGGATGTGCTGCGCATGGGTGGTATGAACGTCATCTTCGCGGCCATCTACCTCACGCTGTTTTGGCGCACGCTTCACGGGGATTTCTCCATCGGCGACATGGTTTTGCTGTTGCAGCTTGTGACCATGGCCCGCCAGCCCGCCTCCATGATGAGCTGGATGGTGGATACCGCGCAGCGTGCAGCCGCAGGTTCACGCGAATACTTCGAAGTGATGGAGGAGCTGGACGAGCCCTCAGCGACTCGCCCTCTTGTGGAGGCCGCGCGTCCCGGGGGTCCGATGTTGGTGGACGAGGGTGACATTAAGTCGGCCGCCGTACCCCAGCTGCAGGCTCCTTCTTCTGGGCCAGTTATTGAATTCGACGCCGTCACGTTCGGCTACCTCGCCGATGAACCGGTGATTCACGATGTGTCGTTTGCGGCTTCTGAAAACGAAACCATGGCTCTGGTAGGTGAGTCCGGTGGCGGAAAATCCACACTGGTCAATCTCCTGCTGGGCCTGTACCGGCCCAGTTCGGGAACCCTACGGGTGTGCGGTCGCGACGTCACGGAACTGACCGCCGCTGAACTGCGCAGCTCCGTGGGGGTGGTTTTCCAAGAACCTGCGCTGTTTTCCGGCACGATCCGCGAGAACATTGCCTATGCCAAGCCAGGGGCCACCCAGGAAGAAATCGAGGATGTCGCGAAGCGAGCCTTTGCCCATGACTTCATCATGGGATTCACCGATGGGTACGACACCCTGATTGGCGAGCGGGGCCTGCGCCTGTCTGGTGGCCAGAAGCAGCGTATCGCGGTGGCCCGGGCCATGCTCAAGGATGCTCCCGTGCTCATTCTGGACGAAGCCACCTCAGCGTTAGATACCAAGGCCGAACGCGTAGTCCAGGCCGGCCTAGATGAGCTGATGGTGGGGCGCACCACTTTGGTGATCGCCCACCGACTGTCGACGATCGCGGACGTAGATAAAATCATCACCTTGGATAACGGCCGCGTGGATGAATGTGGTTCCCCCGCGGAATTGGCCGTTTCGGGTGGCATCTACTCCGAACTGTTGCGATTGACTAACTCCAATTCGGCGGCAGATCGCAAGCGGTTGAAAGCTTTCGGGTTCTACGACCACGCCGAGGGCGAAGACGAAGACGAAGACGAAGAAAAACTGATCGAGCAACACTAAAACGGCCAAAAATGGGGCAGATTCACTTCGTCTTGCATTATGGGATGAAAATCCCAATATATCGCCGTACAGTGGGCGTATCTACCAGCGCTTTTAAGTTTTGCACCCCGAAGCGCTTGCATACATCTTTTGAGTAGCTAAACCCCATTGACGGAAAGGCCCAAGCGTTGTCTCAGGCAGAAGAAGAGTTTTCGATTCCCACCATTGACATTCTCGGTCAGGACGGCGAACCTCGCCGCATCGAGAGTTATGTGAACACGAAAGGCGAACTGGTCGGCGTCAAAGAAGAAAAAGCTCGGCTAGAAGAGAAACAAACCCGCACCAACGACCGCGCCCACGTTTTCCACAGCTGGTCGGCGCAAGCAAAGATTGATCCGCAACCATTGGCAGCAGCCAGCGGTGCGTGGGTTTTCGATTACGAAGGCAAGGGATACCTGGATTTGGGCTCCCAGCTGGTTTCCGCCAATCTGGGCCACGGACATCCGGCATTGGTGCGGGCCATTCAACGCCAAGCTGCACGGATCTCCAACCTCAACCCGGCATTCGCCAACGACCAGCGCAGTGAGCTCGCCGCTGGCATCATTGCGCGTGCACAAGGTGAGTTCAGTCATGTCTTCTTCACCAACGGTGGCGCGGATGCTGTTGAGCACGCTATCCGCATGGCACGTCTCAGTACCGGAAAATCGAAGATCCTCACGGCCTACCGCAGTTACCACGGTGCTACGGGCTCAGCGATGATGGCCACTGGTGAGGCCCGCCGTCACGGCAATCCCACTACCGATGGGGACATCCGGCACTTCTGGGGGCCATTCAATTACCGCAGTGCGTTCTACGCTAGCTCTCCAGAACAAGAGTGCGAGCGCGCGCTGGAGCACTTAGAACAAACGTTGATCGCCGAAGACGATGTCGCCGCCGTACTGATCGAGTCGATGGTCGGCTCCAGCGGTGTGATCGCTCCCCCAGCCGGTTACCTCGAGGGCATACGTGAAATCTGCGATCGCCACGGTGCGTTGTGGATCGCCGACGAGGTCATGGTTGGATTCGGCCGCACAGGAAAGCTGTTCGCTTACGAGCACGGCGGTTCTGACCTGCAGCCTGATCTGGTGACCTTCGCCAAAGGGGTTAATGCCGGAATGGTTCCCCTCGGTGGTGTGATGATGACGGCCGACGTGGAGAAGACCTTCGAAGAGCGCCCCTACCCCGGTGGTTTGACGTATTCCGGTCACCCACTGGCAGTGGCTCCAGGTGTTGCCGCGCTGGAGGTATACGAGGCAGAGGGAATCTTCGATCGCGTTGCCACCTTGGGCAAGGAAGTTCTAGGCCCGGGGTTGCAGCGGATCGGCGAGAGGTACGGAATTGTTGGAAACGTTCGTGGCTTGGGATTCTTCTGGGCGTTGGAGTTTGTGCAGGACGCGGAAGCGAAGACCCCTTTGGATGGTGCAACCATGGGCAAGATCGGCGGTGCGCTAAAGCAGGCCGGTATCTGGCCAGTTGTTTCCGGCCACCGCATTCACGTTGCGCCACCCTTGGTGACGAGCGAAGCCGACCTGATGTTTGCGCTGGAGCAATTGGATAAGGCTATTGCTGCGGTGGCGTAACCTGCGCGCTGAAATTCCTGGACGGGTTTTCGGGCGGGGTAATGAGAACACGCCGGGCAGCTAACACCGCCGAATAGTAAAACGGCGCCAAACAAGCTAAAGGCCCTATCCAAGGAAGTGCAACACACCTCCCAGATAGGGCCTTGGCCCTGCTATTGGTGCAGGACTGCGATGGTTTACTTATCGCCAGCGTCGCCAATAACCTTGTTAATGGCATCCGCGGCCTTGTTCTTGACCTCGTTTGCCTTTTCCTTCACGGAAGCCTGCGTCTGATCTGCGCGGCCTTCGTTCTTCAGGCTCTCGTTGCCGGTAGCATCGCCAGCGGTCTCCTTGGCCTTACCAGCCAGGCCCTCTGCCTTGTTCTTCAGCTCGTCTGCACCCATGGTTAACTTCCTTTCGTCGGTGTAGGATTCGCCGATCGCGTATTGGATCGGAGAATATAACGTACGTTTTCCACTGTACGCGTTGATGCGACCCCGTGGGGTGGCTTCCACCTTTAGATCACGTGGCCCTCGCCTCGAGGCGAGGTCTGCAGGGTCCGCCCCGCATCAACATCAACGGCAAACTACTTGGAGTAGTCGTAGAATCCCTTGCCGGATTTACGGCCGGTGTGACCTGCGGTAACCATGCGGCGCAGCAGTGGTGGGCAAGCGTAAGAAGGGTCGCCGTACTCCTGGTACATCACGTCTGCGATGAAGGCACAAGTATCCAAGCCAACCATGTCGGCCAGTGTCAATGGACCCATGGGGTGCGCTGCACCCAGCTTCATGCCGTTATCGATGTCCTCTGCAGTCGCCACACCCTGTTCCACCATGCGGATAGCGGACAGCATGTAAGGCACCAGCAGGAAGTTCACGATGAAGCCGGAGCGATCCTTCGCGCGGATCGCGGTCTTACCCAGCTGCTCGGTGGCGTACTTCTGCGCACGCTCCACGATTTCCTCATCGGTGGTTAGCGCAGGGATGACCTCCACCAGCGGCAGCACTGGTACTGGGTTGAAGAAGTGCAGCCCCATCACGCGTTGTGGGTTGTCGGTCGCGGATGCGATCGTCTGGATTGGCAGTGAGGAAGTGTTGGAGCACAGTGGAGCCTTCTTGTCTTCCACGATGGCATCCAGCTTGGCGAAGACATCCTTTTTCACATCCTCGTTTTCGATGATCGCTTCCATGACCATCTCACGGTCTGCGAAATCCTCGAGGTTGGTGGTGAACGACAGTCGCTGTACCGCTGCATCGCGGTCTTCTTCTGACAGCTTGCCGCGCTCAACTGCCTTAGCGAGAGACTTTTCGATGCGGGCCTTACCGGCGTCGGCAAATTCCTGCTTCGCCTCCCACACCAAAACATCGCTACCTGCCTTAGCCGCCACCTCGGCGATACCTGCGCCCATGAGGCCGGCACCAATTACACCTACGCGCTGAACCATATTCGCTCCTTGAAATCTGTATACGGGTATATGTTCTTTACTTCTTACCAGTGTAACGACGTTCCCACCGCCGGGGGCCGGCTTTCTTTTACTTGACGCCAAAATCCCCCATGAGCCAGTGGCACATGAGGGATAAGGATGCGTGGAATCGAGGTGCGCTAGTTGCGATCGTCCGCAACAGGCTTGATCTGCTGGTCGTCCTCGTCGAGAGGCACACCGTTTTCGTCGACACGGTTGCCGTCCTCATCGATTAGTTCGCCCTCGTCGTTGATCAGGCGCCCTTCGTCATCAACCAAGTCCCCATCTTGGTTGTACTGTGGCTTGTCCTTGACGGGTTCTGGGTCCTCATCGACGTCACCGTCAACACCAAGGTTGCCTTGAATGCGCACGTTACCGGGGATCACTAAGCTACCGTCTTCATCAAACTCGAAACGCGGGAGCTCATTGCCCTCTTCGTCGTACCCCGGAGCTGGGCGTGACTCGTGCTCTTCTAGTTTCTCCGCGGAATCCGTACGACCCCATTGCCGGGTGACGGGCTCTGGTCGTGCTGCGTAATCGTCGTGCATGCCGCGCAAGAGAGAGTACATCATGACGAAGTTGATCACGAAGAATGGGAAGCCAATGATGATCACAACTTCCTGCAGGGTGGAGATGCCGTCTTCTGGCGCCATGACCAAGATCGCGGCTGCCACCGCTCCGATGAGCAACGCCCACAAAACACGGTATAGCGTTGGCGTCTTGTTCTCTTCACCGGCAGAGAACATATCGGTGATCATCGCCGCGGAGTCGATCGAAGTGATGAAAAAGATCGCGACGATGATCAATGCAAAGATGGACACGGGGAATACCCACGGGAAGTGCTCTAGGAAGCCGAATAGTGCGAACGCAGTGTCCTGCTCCTTAACAACCCGATCCGTCAAAGCGCCGGGTTGTTTCTGTTCAATGTCCAAACCGGCGAAGCCAAATACGGAGAACCAAACAATGGAGAAAATCGTTGGCAGCGCCAAAACACCGCCGATGAATTCGCGCACCGTGCGGCCGCGGGAAATACGAGCAACGAACATACCCACAAACGGCGACCAACAGATGGTCCATGCCCAGTAGAAGACCGTCCACTTGCCCTGCCAACCTGGGTTCACATCTTGAGAATCAGACCAGAACATAATCTTGGGCAGGTAATCCGCGTAGATGGATGCCGTATCCATGCTGCCACGCAGCAACATCAGAGTGGGGCCTGTTGCGAGGATAAAGATCATCAACACCACAGCCATGAGGATGTTGGCATTGGACAGAATCTTAATCCCCTTGTTCAGACCACTGGCTACTGAGAAGCAAGCGATGACGCAAATCACAGCGATAACAGCAACCTGGACCCATGCCACCGTGGGTGCGCCGAAAAGCTTGGCCAATCCGGCGTTGATCTGAAGCGCACCCAGACCAACCGAGACTGCAATACCGAACACGGTCCCGATGATCGCGAGGGCGTCGATCAATTTACCTGGCCAGCTGTAGATCTTGGCCCCAAGAATCGGCGCAAAGATGGAGGAAATGCGCGGTGGCAAGTGGCGCTTGTAAATGAAGTAGCCCATTGCCAGGCCAGGCAGCGCGGAGATCACCCACATGTGCACACCAAAGTGGTACATCGTGAAGCCCATGGCTTCGCGAACTGCTTCTCGACTCAGCGGCTGCGTGTCCTGCATGGGCACGTTAGTGACGTGGTTGAGGGGTTCAGCCACACCGAAAAACATCAGTACACTTCCGATACCACCGGCAAAGAGCATCGCAAACCAGCTGGCAGTGGAGTGCTCCGGCTGCTCACCGTCTCCGCCCAAACGCATGCGGCCAAAGTGAGAGACGAAGATACCAATGAGGAACAAGAACGAGATGGATACACCACCGATGTACATCCAGTTCAGGTTGGAGAGAAGCCATCCGGCGATCGCGCTGAAGAATTCGCGCGCTCTGCCTTTGAAGATGATCGTTGCAAGAACGAAGACACCAATGAAGCCTACTGAGAGGCCGAAAATGAGAGGATCTGCCGAGCCCTTCTTGTTGTCAGGATTACTGAATTCGTGACCGGGTACCGCTGAGGATTCTTCCACAGCGGCATTAGTTTGGAGGCGGCTCATGGCCTACGCCCGTCCTTTCGTGTTTACCTTTTCACCGACGCACCCTTGTCCGGTGAGACCCGTAGCTGCATCGCTAAGGTTTTTATTAACCGGTTCAGCAGTCTAATGCCTCACCCCTGCTGCATTCATAACTTCGCAGGTTTGTGGGGGCACTCCGCGGGTCAGGCACACCACACACAGCCGGCCGGAAAATAGCAAATAATGTGTAAAGACCTCGCAGTGGCCTCACAGAAGCTCTTCAGGATCATGACCTAGATTAGTGCTCAGCGGTCGACAGAAAGGATCCTAGGAATACGAACGGTCATTTATTACTCCTCTTGAAACGTCAGCAAGTTTCCCCGGGTGGTTTTCCATCTGGGGTTTCTTGTTTTTGCAGGTCAGACAGAATTCCATGTATTCCGATACCTACGGTTTTTATGCCAATCTCGATGGGTGGGGGGCCTTCTCGCGGGATTTTGCGGGATTCTTGCCGAGGCCCTACCCGCCTGGTCACTACTTCACCAGAGGGAAAGCCAAATTCTCCCTCATGCTGCCACCATTGATCAGCATGATGATGCGATCAACACCTAGGCCCAGTCCACCTGCCGGAGGCATGCCGAACTCCAGTGCGCGCAGGAAATCCTCGTCGACTTCCATTGCTTCAACGTCACCGCCCGCAGCCAGCAGAGACTGCTGTTCAAGTCGCTCGCGCTGTAGCAATGGGTCCGTCAATTCGGAATAAGCGGTGCCAAGCTCCATACCGAAGGCAACCAGATCCCACCGCTGGCAAAGATCAGGGTTATCGGGATGCGGGCGTGTCAGCGGAGAAACACTAGCGGGAAAATCAATATAGAACGTTGGCAGTGTGGTGGAGTCTTCCACAATCTCGCCGTAGATTTCCTCGATTATTTTGCCTGCATCCCACGTGGCCTGCGGATGCACACCCACGGCCTGCGCGACCTGGCGCAAGTGCCCTAGGTCGCTGTCCAATCCAATACGTGCGAAGGTCGCATCTCCTATATCGGGATGCTCCTGCGCCTGTGTAATCATGCGGCCCTGCGCCTGTGTAATCATCCGGTCCTGCAGCGCTTGGTTAATCGAATCGATCACGCTGCGAACGGGCCACTCCCCCGAAATATCCACCAACTCTCCGGTACGGGGATCCCGAATGACCGGCTTGCCATGAACGGCTGTGGCCGCAGCACAGATGAGCTGCCGGGCCAGTGCCATCATCGTGCGGTAATCACCATGTGCTTCGTATGCCTCGAGCACCGTGAACTCCGGGTTGTGCTTGTTATCCGCTCCCTCGTTGCGAAAATCGCGGCCCAACTCAAATACTTTTGGTAACCCGCCGCACATCAGGCGTTTGAGGTAAAGCTCCGGTGCGATTCGCAAGTATAAATCCATGTTATAAGCATTGATATACGTGCGGAATGGGCGCGCGTTAGCTCCACCGTGAATGGGCTGCAGAATGGGTGTTTCAACTTCCAAGTAGTCCCCGCGTACAAGTTCGCCACGCATTGCGTTTAATACTGCTGAGCGCGCCTTGAGGGACTGCACAACTTGAGGATTCAAAGTCATATCGAGGTGCCGATTGCGCAGGCGCGTTTCCGGATTCTGCAACCCCTTTCGCTTATCTGGCAATGGATGCAAGGATTTCGCCTCTATCTGCACCTCTTGCGCCAGCAACGACGGATGCCCCCTGCGCGACGTGCCGACCGTACCCGTCACCCGCACCAGATCTGCCAAATCAATGGAGCTTTCCAGTGTCGCTAAGCGAAGCCGCTCGGGCTTGGCGTCGAATAAAGAACCAGGTGAAAGGGCACCCGAAAGACTATCGCGTTCAACGATGACCTGTGCCAGGCCAGTGTGATCCTGCACGTCGAGGAACAGCACCCCTCCGAAGTAACGACGACCGATGATCCGCCCTGCAACGCTAGCTACGGAATCGGCCGGGAGGTGGGTGATCTCACCGCAACCATGAGTTGGCTTGCCACCGTGCTGCCACGGATCGATCCCTTGGCTCTGCAAGCGGCGGGCTGTATCAATACGTGCCCGGTTTTGATCACCAATGCTGCGCCGGCGCTGGCGCCCCTGCGCAATATCTTCTTCCCACACAGGCAGCAGCGCCAGGGCGGCCTGCCCTCCGACCGTGTTTTCCGTTTCTCCTTGAGCTTGGATCGTATTCGCACGCAGGGGCGCGGGCACGAAGCCCTCTGCCATTCCGGCTGCCATCGCAGTTCGGACGAATGAAGCGGATTCACCGAAGCACATATAGCGCGGGGCCCATTCCGGGTTGTATTTCACGTTCGAACGGTACAGTGCCTCCATTTGCCACCAGCGGGAAAAGAACACCAAAGCCTTACGCACGGCGCGGGTGACTGGCCCAGTATCGACCTTCGTTTCAGTAGCGAAGATCTTGCGGAATACCGCGAAGTTTAGTGAGATCCGCTGAATGGCCAAGCGTTCGTTAGTACACAGGTGGGCCACCATGGCTTCAATCGTTCCGTTAGGCGAACCCGGCGCGCGACGCATCAGGTCTAGGCTCAATCCGTTACGCCCCCAGGGCACGAAGGACAAATGTGCGACAACCTCGCCATCGATGAGCGCCTCAATAATCGTGCAACCACCATCACTCGGATTACCCAAACGCGATAAGGCCATGGAAAAACCTCGCTCGTCGGTGGTATCGCGCCACTGGTCGGAGCGCTGCTTGACCAACTCCATTTCTTCTTCAGTAAGTTCACTGTGCTGGCGCACACGGAATGTCATGCCCACCCGGTTCGTGCGATTGACCGCTTGGCGCACACCGCGCAGTTCGGGGTCGCCCAAGTGGAACTTTTCCGGATAGATGATAGCTTCATCACCTAGCTGGATGGCGGACAATCCGTGGCGTTTGTAGTACCGCGCACCCTTCTCCGAGGCACCCATAACTGCCGGAGTCCAACCGTATTCGCGGGAGCGTTTCAGCCAGGCATTGATCGCCTCATCCCACGCATCTTCCGCACCGATGGGATCGGCGGAGGCCAAACTCACACCGGCAAATACGGAGTACGTCACCGCTGCTTGCCCGTTGGGAGCAAACACCACGGCCTTATCGTGGCGCGTGGCGAAATACGCCAAGGAATCATCCATGTTGAACCGCGCGATCATGGTACGGATGATCTTCTCGTCCGTCTGGCTGATGGCCGCTACGCGTTGTTGGGATCGAAGCAACGTCCACACCGCAGCAACGATCACCACGGCGGAAAGCGCAGACAGAATGAACGCATCACCCCTGGAGGCATGGCCGTTGAATTGGGAGGGATCGAACAGCGATAACGTCACCGCGTGGTTGAGCACCCAACCGTAGCGGTCCCATCCATGCAGAGTCCCCGGGAACCACGTGATGAGGGCGCACCCGAAGAGGAAGACCACTGTGGTGCCACCCAGCCACACCAGGAATGCTTGGCGCCTCGACCCAGGGCGTGAGAGTGCGGGGAACGCGGGCTTGGCGACCAGCAATGTGCAGAACATGAGTGTTTGGACGATCGCCCCCAAACGCAGTAGTGGCAGCTCCCGAGCTGGCACGTCGAACGCGCCGGGAGCAAGCACCAGCAATAGGTCCGCGATCACGATCGATCCCAGTGCCACCAATGCGATCCACCAACCGGCCCGCTTACCAGCCAATAACGCCCCGCCCAACAGAAACAGTGCCACCGTCCAAGCCAAGGACAACCCCGGCAAGGGCAAGAACACGGTATCCATGAACTTTCGGAACCCGTGTAGCTCCTGGCGCAACGGGAAGAACACGATCATCAACATGCCGAGCATGGCGTAGCTACACACGGCAATTCCCAAAATGCGTGGCACCATCCGGGTACGTCGCACCTTGGTCACCTGTTTGCGGGCAAGCCCTGCCGGGCGAGTGACAGCTTTACGGGCTGCGCCTTTGCGGGCTGTGCCTTTACACGCTGTGGCTCTCTGGCTATCGGTCTCGACCTTTGTTGCGGTTGCTCCACCCGTTTCGGGAGTACTGGCCCGTGGATTCATAGTCACTTGTTTTACCACCTACTGCAGACATCGCTTAGCCACAGCGCATTAGAATCTGCTGAATGTGACGATCACGGCTGTAGAACTAGAAACCCTCATTGCCGATGTGCGTGGCGCATGTCAGCACCTCGAGGCCACGAGGTGGCGCGTCGATACCATCGCAGCTGGTGGGGTGGCGCCCACCATCGGCAGTAACGACGATACTCGGGTGTTCGCATTCGGCCCCAACCTTCAGACCGCGGCATACCTTGCCAAGATCAACCGCACCAACTTCGATTATCTACACCAAGAGGTTGCCCAGATCGCGCTCCCCTCCCCCAGCGAATTCGAGCTCTCCGCCGCCGAGGCCCGCAAGGTTCCCGATTCCACCGGTTTTCTACGGTTCTTCCGCAAACGCCCCGTCGCCGGGGAGCAGGCCATCGCCTGGATGCGATCGCTGGATGTTGCGGCGGTGCACTCAATTCTTTCAGGGATTGACGCCGCCCTGGGCTCCACACCAACGAATGAATTTACGGGCATTAATCTCTCCGCGGCCACGGAAGCCATCACGCGCGACCTGATGCAACTCACCAACCGTCCGGTGGAATGGGTGGATGCTCAGCAGGTCAACACCCACGTTGCCGCCGCAGAACGTATCGAAACCCAACTGGCTACCGAACGGATGTTGGAACAGCGTGTGCAGGAGGCCGCGCGCCAGTTGTGCGAGCAACAGGCGCGCGCGGAGATCCAGCGCACAGACATCTCCGTGTTGGATCAGATCACCGACGGTCGTTTGCGGTTGGGCCCGTTACAGCACCTCACCTTGCACCAGATCGCGCAAGCCACCCCCGCTGACCTCACTCCTTACGACGGGGTGGGGGAAAAGACGGCCACGCAAGCCATTGCAGCAGCGCGCAGTTTCATTGAAGACGTCGAGCGGTCACAGATCCCGCGAATTGATTACCAGCAAAAACACACCTCCACTGGCTATGTGACGGCGCTGGCCAACCTGCTGACATTCCGCGATGACATCCGAGGCCTACCCACGGACGTGATTCAACTGGAGCGGGTGGCGTCGGAATATAAGGTAGCGATAGCCGGGACCAACAGTTTGCTTACAGAAGTGGAGACCCACCGCCCCACCCCGAATCTTTCGGCCGAGGAAGCCTGGAATATCTATGCCATTCGCGCAGCGGAGTTCCACGCGTATGGCGACGACGAACACACGAGCGACGTGCCCGAGGAAGTGGCGCGGCGGATTGAAGACATCAATCTGCAAGGCACCATCAAGGCCAACCTGCGCGGCTATCAGGCGTTTGGGGCGAAATTCGCATTGGCGCAACGCAAGGTACTGATCGGCGACGAGATGGGTTTGGGAAAGACTCTGCAGGCCCTCGCAGCCATCGTGCACATGGCCGCCCAAGGTAGAACGCACGCACTGGTGGTGTGCCCGCCCAGCTTGCGCATCAACTGGGAACGCGAAGTACGTAAATTCACGGAGTTGGAGCCGTTTATTATGCACGGCCCCAACAAGGACGCGATGTATGAGGCGTGGACGAAACGCGGCGGAGTGGCCATCGCCGGTTACCCCGAAGTCCGTGCGAACGATCAGCTTACGGGTGCAGACAGCGAGCGGCCCGTCGATGTGCTGGTGGTTGACGAGGCCCACCGTGCGAAGAACCCCAAGTCACTGCAATCTCAAGGGGTGCAAGCACTGACGAAGCGCGCAGAGATCTGCGTGTACCTCACGGGCACACCACTAGAAAACCGCGTGGCGGAGTTTGAAGCGCTGCTGGGGTACCTGGATCCAGAGATCACCACGCAACTGGAGCGGGTGCGCGGGCGAGCCGGGAAGTTCAAGAAGACAATCGCGCCCCATTACTTACGCCGCAATCAGTCCGATGTACTGGCCGAGCTACCACCACTGCTGGAGGTCGAAGAGTGGATCGAACCGAAGCCGGACGATGTCACCGCTTATGAAAATGCCGTGCAACGTGGGCATTTCATGGATATGCGTCAGGCTTTCAGCGGGCCGCGCAGCGCCAAGATGGAGCGCATGATCGAGCTGCTCGAAGATGGCGCCGAAGATGCGAAAACGATCGTGTTCACTTACTTTCGTTCGGTGCTTGACGGCGTGGTGGCGCAATTGGGCGATCGGGCATTCGGGCCGATTGCCGGCGGGGTGAGCCACCAGGAGCGTCAGAAAGCAGTCGATGATTTCACAGTCGCTGGGCCCGGTGCGGTATTGGTATGCCAGATCACAGCCGCCAGCGAAGGATTAAATATTCAGGCGGCCAGCCGGGTGGTTCTGTTCGAACCCCAATTGAATCCTGCCGTGGAGGCCCAGGCTGTGGCGCGTGCTCACCGGATGGGACAAATTCGGACGGTGGAAGTGCACCGCTTACTCACTCCAGATTCTGTCGAAGAACAATTGCACGCGATGCTGGCGGATAAACGCGCACTGTTTGAGCGTTATGCGCGCGAGTCCGAGGCCGCCGAAATCAACCCCGAGGCCATGGACATTTCCGAAGCGCAGCTGATCAAGGACGTGATCCGGGCTGAACGCGAGCGCATTGGCGAGCCCGAGCGGTTGTAAGCACGCCAACGCGACTCGCCAGGTGACCGCAGGGCGCCACATAGCTGGAGGTCCTGTTGGGTGGCTGAGGCGCTATAGCTCTTTCAGGAAATCCGCGACCGGCCCGCGGCTAATGTGCACGTCGACAACGAACCGCGGGTTGGGTTCCTCGTCGAATTTCCGGGCCAAGAATTGCGCCAGCTCCCCACCTTCGGCCAGTTGCTCCGGAGCGGTGATGGTGATTCCCTCCACACCGAAAGGCGCACCTAACTGGGCAAACTGAACCTCGTCCAACAACATGGGCTCTACATGCAAACCCTTGGGGCTGTATTGGTGAACTTCAGCGCCGTACGCTGCATCATTGAGGATGATGACGCCCCGCCCCGCGTGACTCTCACTTGGCTCTGCACGCAAAAAGGATTCGACATCTGCGGCGGCCATGAGGCATCCGCCATCACCGGTGATAAGAGCGGTGAATCGTTCCGGCCGCGCGGCTGCTACTCCCACCGCCGAAGGCAATCCCAACCCGATGGTCATGATGGCCGAACCTACGAGCACCAATCCGTGTTGGTCAGGACCCGTGAGGTATTTCGGAACCCAGCCCAGGAAATGCCCACCGTCGGTGACAATTGAGCGTTGCTGGGGCAACAATTCAGCCAGGCGACGCAGAACGAAGCGCGGATCCAACCGCCCATCGGTTGAATCGACTTCGGCGAAACAACCGGGGTCGAGTTCTTCCGATTCACACTCGGGGAGCTTTCCGATCGTGTCCCGCCAGGTCGTAGCGGAGTCGGAGGGCGTCTCGGTCATGAGGGTTGCATCAGCTGGGCACGGCGTCTCGGCAGAGGATGCCGAGTGGGGCTGCTCCCCCTGTGTGCCTAATTCGCGGAGGAGGATCGGAATGGCTTCGGCGAGGTCGGCTTGGATCTCTTGGTCTGGTTGAATGAACCCGCCGGGACTGGGCGCGGAATCGATGCGGACCAGCGTGGCGTCGGCCCCAAAAAGATGCCCACCGCGTGACTGCAGTTTGTTAAGGCTGGCGCCACAGACAACAACGAGATCCGCGGCACGGAAGAGTTCTAAGCGCCCGCGGTGCGCGAAACCACCGGCGATGCCCAAGCTCCATTCGGTTTCCACGCAATTGGTGGCCCAGGCTGTGGTGCAGACAAGGGCGCCGAGGGTGTCCGCTAAGTGAAGAATGCCGTGTTGGGTTCCGGATTCAACGGCTCCTCTGCCGATGACAAACAACGGGCGGTGCGCGTGACGGAGTTGGGCCGCGAGCTGTCCAAGGTGAGACGCAGCAGCAGTAGTGAGTTGAGAGTTCGCGGCGGGGGTGGAAACAGCACCCACCAGTGCCTTGTTCTCTGCGCTGCCCGCATCGGTAACGGCACCGTTCGGTAGTGCAGGATCCGGCACTACGCGGTCACACAAGTCATGCGCAACCATCACAACAACCGGTGCGCTATGCCGTCTCGCCCATGAAAAAGCCTCGGGCATGATGTCGGCTACATTGTCGAGCGTCAACGTGATGTAGTGAATTCCCAGCGCATCCAACACACCGCGCTGATTGATGTCGATCGGGCGCGGCCCCGTGGTTGGAATGTCCGCGGTCACATAAACCAATGGCACGCGAGCTGCATGCGCCTCGGTGAGAGGGGTCAGCGTATTGGAAAACCCCGGCCCATACGTAGTCGTAGCAACCGCTACCGTGCCACTGGCCCGGTAATAGGCATCGGCTGCAGCCACTGCCCCAGCTTCGTGGCGCACCGCAGTGTACCTCCCACCGGTGGCGACCATAGCGCTGACCATGTGGATATTGCCGTTACCAACCACTCCGAATGCCGCCACATCGTGGCGCACCAAATAGTCGGCTAAAACTTCTGCTACCAGCATTCCATGCCCTACCGCAGGTACTTCTTGACTACCGCTACATCCGCCGACTGCGTTCCACCCGATCCCCAAGTAAAGGCAGCAGCTGTGTAGTAGTCGCCAAAGGAAGCACTAGCAACATTCTGGCTGCCGGAATCGGACCAACCCCACTTGGTTCCCCGCACGCGTGGCAAGTGAGCAGTACCCCAGTTCTGGCGCGTGCCATCCGCGGCCACTGGCGCGGCTTGGCGCATCCAGCGCAGGATGCTCGAACCCGGGTAGTTCTTGCGCAGGCGAGAAAGAAACGTGGCGGAATCGTAAGCACTTGTTACGGAGTTTCCCAGTGGGGTGCTCCCTTTGTACTGGTCAGGCCATAATCGCGGGCGATTGCGTTAATGGCACCGGGATACTTCCGATTAATTGTCGACGCCGCGCCATCATCGGATAGGCGAATCATCCGTTCCAAGAGCATCCTGTCTTGGGCGGATGGCTTTCGGTAGCGCAAAACGTAATCGGCCATATACATCTTCACGATGGACAAACCTGGTCGAGATTCCCTGGCGTTTGGAGTCAGCGACGTTGCCCCATTGTCATGAATGATGGCGATGGTGGTTCGCCCAGGAACCCCGGTGATCACTCGGTGCACTACAGGCTTGACCCCGGGACGCTTGGGCTTGGGTTGCGGGAATCCCGGCAATCCAGGAATCGGCACATTCTGCAGCGATCCCATCGGGTTCGATGCAGCAGGCAGCGGGACGCGTGGCAGCTCGAAGCGCGGTGGTTGCCACGGAGCCGCCTGTGCTGGCGCCTCGGAAACCTGAAGACCCGTAGCACAAACCACGGCGACTAAAAAAGATGCTCCCCCAGCCTTGTTGAGCTTTTTCACGAGGATAGATTCCGTTCTGCACTGGGCGCCTTTCCAACTATCCGTGGCAGTGGAATAGTGATCTGGCGCACTGATCAGCCCCCACAATATTAGTCCATGGGAAATTCCTCAAAACTTCTCAAGAGGGCAGTGTGCACTCTGTCCTCGCTCACAGGTTTCATCCCCCACGCATCGAGGCCCACATCCACCTGTCCTCGGCCCGTTATCGGGGCTGGGGAGTGCAGGTGCCCATGGATAAGGCGATCCACACGCAAGCGCAGTTCATCATGCCGGGAATCCATCCCTTCGTGGTCGAAACCTGGCCGCGGGAAGTGGCACAGCCAGGCGGGTTCGCCAGCGAATTCGTAGTACTGGAAAGGCTGCACGGAATCGAAAACCCGCAAGAAGTCGCGTTGTGCCGCGGCACTATCGGTGTACATCGGATGGCAGGAATCATGATTTCCGGAGATTAAATGTGCCGTGAAATCCACACCCAGCTGGGTTCTGATGTGATGAAACGTATCCCCCAGCAAGCGCAGTGCGCGTTCTTCTTGTGGTCCCCAACCACTGGAGCAATCGCCGAGAACCCACAGTGTATCGCCCGCGCCCAACGTGGCACGCAGGTTGTCGAGGATGCGCTGATCGTGTTCATCGACATCGTCGTATCCGCGTAGGTTAGCCACGAAAGGATGACCGAGGTGAAGGTCGCTCGTGAACCAAGTGGTGCTCATGCGTTCCACTGTACCGACGGTTGGCCGGTGGTAATCCCCAAGCTAAGCAGACTGTGGAAAACCGACCTCCTACACACCAAGTTCTCAACGCATCCCGCAAGCGATGTCGCCGCTGGGTGCTAGGGTGCGAAGCACAGTGATGGTGATGGGCGCAGGGCGTCGGAATAAAAACAGAACCTACAAGGGGGAAGGTGTGGCATGAGTCAACGAAGTGACGACCTCGCAGCGATGAAGGAGAAGGTGCACAAGCTGCTGGCGCTGGCGCGCGATCGCCAGGGCACGCCGGAGGGGGAAACGTTTGAGAATAAGGCGTTTGAGTTGATGGCCAAGTATGGTGTGTCGGCTGCGGCGTTGGCCGCCGAGGGGGCGAGTGCGCACGGAGCGGGCGCGCATGCGGGTAGTTCGCAGATCAAGCGCCATAAGCAGGAATTCAATGGCGCGTATTCGGACATGCAGTTTGCCCTCTTCAATGGTCTGAGCGCCGCGTTGCACTGCTGCACGCTGCGCTTCAAAGTCCGTGGGTCGGTGCGTGTGGAGGAAGCCATCATGTTCGGCCGCCCGCACCATGTCGATCGGGTGATTATGCTGCACGGATTGCTGGTCTCGCACATGCTGGCCGGTGCGTATGATGCTTCGCTGCCCGCCCGCGTGGTGGGTATTTCCGTGCAGACTCAACGGCGCAGTTGGATGACGGGGTTCGTAGCCAGCGTGTGCGAGCGCTTGGCGGATATCGAGCGCGCACACGCTGTGGAGTATTCGACGGAAAACACCGCAGGAACACTGGTGTTGCAATCCGACGAGAAACTGGCGATGGCTGCCGCTGCAGCGGAGTTCCCCCATGCCCACTCGAGCCGGATGGGCCGGCGCAGGCTTGATCCAAACAGCTTTGCTAGCGGTGCGGCCACCGGGGAAACTATGGACTTAGGGCAAACTCGGGTCAGCCATCGGCGGGCACTAACCAGCCGATGAACGAGCCCGCGTGGGCGGGACTAGGCTAAACGTGCCCGCGTGAGCGGGACTAGGCCAAACAAGCCCGCGTGAGCGAGACTAAGCTATATGTGTGAATCAACGTGTGAGTGAATTTTCTGAACCAAGACCACAACAACCACACCCCTGGACCCTACTCACCACGATGCACACATCAGCCCCGCGATGGCCGGGTGCCACTCGTGCTGCACTGGCACTGTACGTTCCCGGGCTGATCTGCTTGGCGTTGGGTTTTGAACAGCACATGCTGCTGCTAGCAGCGGGTGTGTTTTCTGTCATCTACGGCGAAGGGCAGCCCTATCGAACTCGGTGGCGCTACATCCTTATCTCCGGCGCGTTACTAATCGGGGGCGTGATGGCAGGTAATGCAGTGGGCCACGTGGTGTGGGGCCACATCGATGCGGGTGGCACGATCTGGTGGCTGGGATTGACGGCCACGCTGACCATTATTTTCGGCTTGGTGGGCACGTTCATCCAAAACGCGCTACTGCTGCCACCTCCCGGAGTGTTTTTTATCATCATGGTGACCGGTGGCGCCTCGATGAGCGCACGCGGAGGACTCACCCCCTTGGATGTGGGCCTGTGGTGTGCCTTCGGCGTGTTGTCCGGTTTGATCTTCGGCATGGCCGCGTTTTTCGTGAATCCCAATGGGCCGGAGGAAACAACGGTGGATAACCTATGCTCGGCAGTACGAGATTTCGAGGAAAACCCTTCGATCGCCGGCAATCATAAGGCGCAAACAGCACTGGCCGGCGCGTGGTCGGCGCTGGACTCTGCGGGCATCATCAACGGTGGTCGCATCATCCGTCCCGAGTTGTCGCACCTCGTAGAGCGCACTTTGCAAGCCCGGCAAGATTTAATGCGGATCAATGCCACGTCCGGCGTGATTCCCGTCAGCGATGAACTGAGCGACTCCCCAGCCCTCGTTGACCCTTCCCGGGCCACCATTCCCCTGGCCCGGCCGGATGTCCGCACTCGCATCAATCGTTCGTTGACGTGGGATTCCCACGCTATGGTGGCCGCGCAGCGCATGGCTTTCGCCGGCGTTATCTCAGCCGCCGTTGGTATCGCGCTGGGATTCGACCGTCCCGACTGGGCCGTGGTCTCAGCAGTCATCATGTTGCAATGGGGACCGGAACGTATCCCTGGGATGGTACGGGGCATCCAGCGAATGTTCGGTTCCATCGTCGGCATCGGCATATTCGCGCTACTTCACCACTTTGAGATCGGCGGATTTTGGATGCTCACAGTCTTGGCGATCGGTCAATTCGGCGCGGAAATCTTTGTGGTGCGGAATTACGCCATTACCGTTATCTTCACCACTCCCATCGCCCTGATGATGGGCAGTTCCACCACCCAGAACATTGGGCATGTCCTCGCATCTCGAACCCTGGAGGTTTTCATCGCGGTCCTGGCCAGCGTGGCAGTACTGTGGTTCCTCCGCCCCAAAGCCGAGGCTCGCTATCACAGCTTCGTAGCCAAGAACTGCCGCAGTGCCATGGGCGCTTTACTGGGCGCTCTTTTGGTGACGACGCCCCGCCGTGCCCTACCTGAGCGCCGCGACTTGCAGTACGAGTTGCTCACGGAACGGCGCACCGTAATGTCTCTGGCGGCGAATCATCCGTTGCGGGCCGATGAAGTGTGGGAACGGCACCAGCACATGCAGCGAACTGGGTATATGCTGCTGGATTACTGTCACGGGCGGGGACACCACGAGGCCAGCCTCGACGACCTGTCCCGCCTGGCCGCCCAGGTGCGGTTATTGCTCGATGAGGAACGCCCGGAATTGTCTCGATGAGCAGCCACAACGAGCGCAACCAAAATTGGCGCAGCCACAACGAGCGCAACCATAACTGACGCAGCCACAACGAGCGCAGCCACAGGCTCCTACAACAAAAAGGGCTGCGCGTCACAAGCACAGCCCCTCTTCAGGTGCAGACTCGCTGCACCGAATCGGTCTACTCCGAATCGGTAGATAGAGCAGCCACGAAGGCCTCTTGCGGCACGGAAACCGAGCCGATGGACTTCATCCGCTTCTTACCTTCCTTCTGCTTTTCCAGCAGCTTGCGCTTACGCGAAATGTCACCGCCGTAGCACTTGGCAAGAACGTCCTTGCGCAGCGCGCGGATATTCTCGCGGGCAATGATCTTCGAACCGATCGCAGCCTGGACGGGCACCTCAAACTGCTGCCGCGGGATGAGCTCCTTGAGCTTCACGGTCATCTTGTTGCCGTACCACTGGGCGTTATCGCGGTGCACGATGGCACTAAAGGCATCCACCGGATCACCTTGCAGCAGGATATCCACCTTCACCAGATCGGCCAGTTGGTCGCCGGCTTCCTCATAGTTGAGGGATGCATAGCCCTTGGTGCGGGACTTCAGCATGTCGAAAAAGTCGAAGATGATCTCGCCCAACGGGATGCGGTAACGCAGCTCCACGCGCTCTTGCGAAAGGAAGTCCATGTTTTTCATCTGGCCACGCTTAGACTGGCACAGCTCCATTGTTCCGCCTAGGAACTCTTCTGGAACGATGATCGTCATGTCCACCATGGGTTCGTAGACTTCGCGCAACTTGCCGCCCGGCCAATCCGAGGGGTTGCGCACGAGTAGTTCTTCCCCATCTTCCTTCACCACGCGGTACACAACGCTGGGGGCGGTGGAAATCAGATCTAGGTCGAATTCTCGCTCCAAGCGGGTGCGGGTGATCTCCATGTGGAGCAGCCCCAAGAAGCCACAACGGAATCCGAAACCGAGAGCCACGGACGTCTCGGGCTCGAAGGTCAGCGAGGCGTCGTTAAGCTGTAGTTTCTCAATAGCCTCGCGAAGGTCGGGGTATTGTGCAGCGGTGACGGGAAAGAGGCCCGAGTACACCATAGGCTTGGGCTCGGCGTAACCCTTCAGTGGGGTATCCGCACCGTTGTGAGCCCACGTGATAGTATCGCCCACCTTAGATTGGCGGACGTCCTTCACACCGGTGATGATGTAACCCACTTCGCCCACGCCCAGACCCTTGGTTTTAACGGGTTCCGGAGAAACCACGCCGATCTCGAGGGTCTCGTGAGTCGCACCAGTGCTCATCATCTGAATTTTCTGGCGGCTTTCAAGACGGCCATCCATCATGCGTACGTAGGTCACCACGCCGCGGTAGATGTCGTAGACCGAGTCGAAAATCATAGCGCGCGCTGGGGCATCAGAATCGCCCTGTGGCGCAGGAACCAGCTCACACACGCGGTCCAGCAGCTCCGGCACACCCTCGCCGGTCTTACCGGAAACCCGTAGCACGTCCTCTGGCTCACAACCAATAATGTGGGCAATCTCCGCGGCGTATTTGTCCGGATCCGCCGCAGGCAGGTCAATTTTGTTGAGGACTGGGATGATCTCCAGGTCGTTTTCCATGGCGAGGTACAGATTGGCCAAAGTCTGCGCCTCAATTCCCTGCGCAGCATCAACCAGCAAGATACAGCCTTCACAGGCCTCCAATGCACGGGAAACTTCGTACGTGAAGTCCACGTGGCCGGGAGTGTCAATAAGGTGCATCACTAATTCCTCGCCAGCGTGTGCACCTGTTCGAGGCACCCATGGCAGTCGCACGTTCTGCGCCTTGATCGTGATACCGCGCTCGCGCTCAATGTCCATGTTGTCGAGGTATTGGTCGCGCATGTCACGGTCATCCACTACCCCCGACATCTGCAGAATGCGATCCGCCAAGGTGGATTTGCCGTGGTCAATGTGAGCGATAATGCAGAAATTTCGAATGCGAGAAGGGTCGGTAAAAGTCTCCGTCGCATAGTTTTTCTGCTTCGCGGCCATATGGGGTGCCCTCCTAGTTCGTTTACCAGTCCACACTACTATGCGAACCACCGGCGACATATTCCTCTTTCACAGCCACCATATTCCTCTTTCACAGCCACCAATCACCCGCGCGCAACAGCCCAAATTGGGGCGAAATCCCCCGCTCGCACACGCAGGCACACCCCACCCACTATGCTGAGCGATACATCCGAAATATCCCCCAATCCTCCGCCTCCCGCTTCGGGTTTCAACCGTTGATGTGCAGTGCGGAAATTTAGTTAACGTGGTGCAGCATGAGTGAGCGAAAGGGCAATCCTCTAGGGCGCGTCCTGCGTTCCATTTTCCAGCGTTCGGGCAGTCTCGATGAGGGGTTGCAGGAAATGGATTCCCAGTTGGGACTCACTGATTCACGTCTGCAGACCATTCGCGAACGCGATGAAACGGTCAAAACCCCAACCCGTGATCTAGCCCGTTCCGTGATTTATGCCCCGGACATGGATGGCCAAGCTGATAGCGGCGAGGTGGTGTGGGTCAACATCCGCACCCACAAATCGGGTGAGCTGGAACGGCGCGCGGTCGTCATCGTTGGTCGTAATCGGAACCACCTCATGGGTTTGCTGATCAGCTCGAATACAGACCATGCTAACGAGGACAACTGGTTGCGGATTGGGCATGGCCCTTGGAATTACGACGCCGACGAGAACTGGGTGCGTTTGGACAAAGTACTGCAATTCCCCGAGGCATCCATCCAGCGCCGGGGTGTTTCCATGCCGGAACGGAGATATGAACGCATCGCCACCCAATTGCGCAAGCGTTTTGGGTGGCATTAGGAAATCCGGATGGCCATGCAGAATTTCGCGCGGGTTTCACGCTGAGCTGCAACTCCCTCGTCATGCCGAAAGGCAATACGGAGGTCACAGCAGACTGCGTTGGACCTTCCCGCAGCCACGAACTATTTTTGGTTCACAAGCCGTGAGCTGGTAGATTATGCAAAGTTCACAACCTTAGCTGGGTTGGAGCGTTCGTCGCATTTCACAGGACCTTGGGTGGAATGTCAGAGATCACGAAGGCACAAACACCCCGCCCAGCTGCACGGTCACTGTTCAGTACGTGAACCAATATTTGTATAGAAAGAGGTATGCCAACCATGGCAAACATCAAGCAGCAGAAGAAGCGCGTTCTCACCAACGAGATCGCTCGTAAGCGCAACCAGGCTATCCGTTCCCGTCTCCGCACCGAAACGCGTAAGTTCAACGCGTTGGTAGAGCAGGGCGATAAGGAAGGCGCCGAGAAGCAGCTGCGCGTTGCTTCCCGTTTCTACGATAAGGCCGTCACCAAGGGCACCATTCACCGCAACAACGCGGCGAACAAGAAGTCCGGCATGGCTGCTCGCTTCAACAAGATGGCCTAAGTGCCTGCTTGGTTCAACACCCCACGGTGTTGAGCACTATCCCGCCTAGCATTGCTTCTCCTCTTTCCCTTTGTGGCAGGGAGGCTAGAACGTTTGCAGGCGGGATTTTTCTATCGCTTTCCCCGCGATGCCAACTCGGCGATCGCACGGACGGCCTCTTCCACCGCATATTCTTCATCGAGCGCGCTGCCCTTGGTGGCACCATCTAGGTCCGCCACGATCTGTACCGCTTCGGCGATAGCTGCTGGAGTCCAACTGCGTGCGTTGCGCACGGTTTTCTCCAATTGCCATGGGCTCATCCCAAAGGCGCTGGCATCGCGGCGGGCGTCGACCCGACCGGCCCCGGCCACCTTGGCGATGCCAGTAACCCCCATACCTAAAGCCGTAGCCAACGCAATGGGCTTGGCTCCAACCTGCATGGCGCGGCGGGCCATGGCAACAGAATTCGTGATGTGCCCCGTGACCGCGAGGTCAGCCACATCGAATCCGGAGACCTCCGCACGCCCCACGTAGTATGTATGCACTGACTCCACGGTGACCTTGCCGTCCGTATCTGCCACCAGCTGGCTCACGGCGCTGGCGAGTTCGCGTAGATCGGACCCCACCGCATCGTGCAACGCACTGGACACATCCGTTGCCACGCGCACCCCGTGACTGCGGAACTCCCCATCGATGAAACTCAGAATCGCCCGGCCTTTCAGTGGTGCGGCCTCATGCACAACCGCGCCGAGCTTCGGCCATGCTTGAACGAGTTTCTTATTTCGTCCTTTGCCCTTGTGCCAGATAATCAGCACGATTCCCGGAGCTGGATCGCGGATCGCACCCTCCACCAGCTCAACAATTTCTTTCCCCTTATCCTCGACCTCGCTGATATAGATGATCCGATCTTCAGCAAACAAACTGGGGCTGAGCAGTTCTAGCAGCTCCGGCTCGCTGAGCTCCGATGCCTTATGCATCTCTACGGGCAAATCAGGGTTTCCGCTAGCCCGGCGCGCCTGCTGTGCAATCCCCCGTCGCCGACGTTCTGCCAGAAACTCGTCCTCACCGACGATGAGGTTCACAGGCGCGGGCGGCTGGGGCTTGTTCATGTTGATCATTCTGCCACGCCGGGGAGTTCGGGTTCACTTTCGATCCACGGTCCCCGGCACCTCATTCCCATCTCACTTTCGTCCCATTACGGCAGGGATAGATCACCGGAATCCCGCTAGCTGTGAATGAGGGCCGTCCCAGTGGCTCCCCGCATTCTTCCACCACGATCATCCGCGGCTGCACTTCGGACCGCGGCGGTGGTGGCTCATTGGACTGAGCTTCTACCTGGGGCTTTACCCCAAAAGTGGCGATCACCTGCGCCTCCTTAGGAACCACCACCGTGCGCGACCGGTCGGCTACCACTTCCCGCTGCTGTGTCCACGGCTTTTTTGTTTGGTCGACGCCCACAAGTCCCGCTCGCCCCATCACCACCAGTGCGACAATGGCAACCGGCCACGCGCACCGTATGCCCATCCGTTGAGGGTGCCGCACACTCCATACCCCGATACAAGCAATGGTGGCGGTGAGAATAGCGCCTGGCCACGATTCTGGAACAGTGATTTTTGGGCCGTTGGCAAACGAAGACGCGATCCATGCTACCCACTGGGCCGGTGGAACAAGAGCGATCGCAAACCACTTGGTCACCCCGCTACCAATTCCGACAGCGGGCGCAATCGCTCCCACCACACTCACGGCCAACCCTACCGTCGTAACGAGGGGGACAGCCCATAGGACTAATACGTTGGCGACGATGGTAACGACCGGCAACCGTCCCGTCATGTGCGCAATAACCGGGATGGTGACTAGGTCCGCGGCTATCGCCACCATCAGTACCCGGATAAACTGCGCCTCCCATTGCTGCGGGAAACGGTGAAAGTGCCGGGCCGTGAGACCAGCCCACCACCGCAGTGTTGCTGCGGACCACCGCGGGGCCAGCACGGCAATGCCCGCGGTGGCTACCACGGACAAGACGAATCCGTAATTCACCGCCAGGTTGGGATCCACGCTGAGCAGCACGATGATGCTGATACACAGTGCCACCACTATGTCCTTCCAACGCGCGGTGGCTACGGCGATCACCCCGATCAAACCCATAACAGTGGCACGTAGCACGCTCGGCTCCGGACCGACGACCGCCATGAAGGCACATATCGACATCCCAGTGAGGACAGTACGTGTCCGTCGGCGCAACCCGCATGCCGTCGCAAGCACCATCACGCTGCTGGCCAGGATGGCGATATTGGATCCCGAAACGGCGCTCAAATGACTAAGGCCCGTGTTGACGAATTCCTGGCGCACCGCAGGGGTTTGCATACTCACATCCCCCATCACCATGCCCGGAACCAATCGTCGGGTTTCGTCCGGCAGCCAAGAGATATTAGTCCAAAGGCTCCATCGAAGGCGCTGGGCAATGGCCCACAGGCCGCGCGGTTCCCCGCCTTCAACGGGGCGCACATCGCGCTGCGACGACAATTGCAAAGGCAAGACGAGCGCTTTATCCGTCCGACTAACCGTGGCGGAGATGTTCACACGCTTACCCGGTGCCAGTAGGGTACTCAAAGGTTTATCGCGGGCCTGATTAGACTGTGGTTTGTTCGGTGCTGCCCCGCTCACTGTTTCCTGGGTTGTGCCACCGTCACCGTTCAGCGCAGTTTCGCCCCCATCCAACCCCCGCAACTCGTCGCGCTCCACGAATAAAGGCACAATCCCCACTCCCGGAACCTCCACGGGAACCTGCACCCGGCCTCGATCCATTAGTCGCGGCAATCCAGCAATGGTTACCTCTCCTCGGAAATGCTGAGTGCTGTGTGAACTCAACCACGCAAGCTGATCGGCGTGCACAATGCGTACGGTAGCCATCCCCGCGACCGTGCCCGCTGCCACGGTACACACCACCAATTGCCAACACAGTGCATGCATGATTTTTCGCCGCGTGAACTCCTGTTGCGACCGTGCCTTGCCCCGGCCACGCCAGTAGCGCACGTTGCTCACCCCAATCACTCCCCCGGCATGTGCAGCTACCACCGCACACGCGGCAGCGGGCACACCCGAGCGATCGACCATGGTCCACGCCACGGCAATCCACACCGCTGCCGCCACGGGAACCAACCGTGCATCAGGACCGCGCCGCTGCCGGATGGCCTCCGGGGACCGCGGGTCACGCGCAGCAGCGACATTCGGATCTAACGTCACCCTCATGGAACACCCATTTCTGGTCGTTTGTCGTCACACCGTCACCGAATCCTTCATGGTGGCGAACTTGGCGGGTCCAATGCCCCGGACCTCCATGAGTTGTTCCACCGATCGGAACTTGCCATTAGTCGTGCGCCATTCCACAATCGCCTTCGCCGTAGCGGGCCCCACCCCACTGAGGGTTTCCAATGCTGCCTCATCAGCGGTATTAATGTTCACCTTCCCTGCTTCCCCCGGTTTGTTACCTTCTGCTCCGGCGGATCCCGTAGTGCCTCCCGCTGCAGCAGACGGTGCATGCGCACCCGCCCCATCACCGCTAGCAGCCCCATCCGCACCACCGGTCATTCCAACGGGCAGCACTAGTCGAGAACCCCTGGGATCAATGACGATCTGCATCCCATCGGCAACCTGCTGCGCAAGATTGAGCCCATCCACCCGCGCCCGCGAATGCGTGGGCCCAGCCAAGGAAATAACATCCCCCACCCGCAAATCATCTTTCACCCGCAACAGGCCAGGGTGGGCAACCATGCCTTGCACGCTGACGACGATGATCCCAGAGCCACTGGTCGTGATCTCACTGTCCGCACGCTCGCCCGATGCCTCGGTTTTCCCATCAACATCAGGCGAATCGCCCGCACGATCCCCACTTCTGCCACCAGTACCTTCACCACCCTTCCCCGCGCGCTCGTGTGGTGCCCCAGATTCCGGGTGACTCACCACGGTTGTTTCGCTCGTCGGCACACTCAAGGCGTGAGTACCACCCACCCCAGTACCACCATTACCGTTTTGCTCGTCCGTCCCGGCTAACACGCGGATTCCCATAACCGCACCAACCACTACTGCTAGGAAAACCACCGCCACCAGAACGATGGTGCCCGATCGCATGGTGAATCCACGCCGGGTATCCAAATCCAGCTCGGCAATCTGATGTTCAGCCACAGGTTGCGTAAGCCCCTCCACTCGCTTGTGCAAGAGTTCCCGACGCGTGCCCTCCGCTGTCTTTGATGATTTTTCCACCCGCATTGCACCCATGCGTCGAAGTAAAACACTCCCGGCCACTGCCTCCTGCTGGGTCGCTCCCAGACGCACCGCATAAGCCCTGCAGCCTGTGAATACTGGAGTGGCTGTGGAAAACCGGTAATTAACCCGCGCGCAACCCCCGCGCGCCCGCGCTAACCCGGATACTCACCCTGCATGCGCACCCGATTATTCGGGCGCCAGCTGCACCGTTGAAACCGCTACGGCACCGGCACCTGTGTGGACCTGCACGGCCTCTCCCATGGGAATCAAGTGCAGCTCTACCTTCGGCACCACATGGGTCGCACCGTATGCCGCTTCGGGCTCCGCGGATTCCGCTTCCACCACCGCCGCGATCTTCTGCACGGCCCGGCTTGCAACCACGCGCTCCAAGAACGTAGTTGCCGACTTCGCTACCTCATTAACAATCTCGCGCACTGCGGACTTCGCGGTGTCTTCTACCTCCACGCCCGCTTCACCCCCATCATGAGCGTTTTCAGGGCGGCGGGGCGTCGGGGTAGAAGAAGCAGAAGACCCATCCTCAGTATCGATGTCTCCATCCCCAAGCTCTTGCACGGCCACCTGGATCCGTGCCAGCAGGCTGGCCGCAACTTCCGGATCATCTGCGTAATGCACCGCGACACGCATTACCGGGGCGGTCACCTGCGCGGGATCCTCATCGGGTGCGACCTCAACTGATGCCTGCTTGACCTGATCCACGACCAGGTTCAGCATTCGATCCATCGCCTTATTCTGCGTGCGGGAACGGGCGGCCAATGTCAGCTTGCCCCCAGAAATCGCGAAGACCGGCTTGAATGCCAACGCGGAGGTAAACAGGCTTCGCGCCGTGGACAACCGGCCACCCTTGCGCAGTGCGTCAATGCGGTGTACATACAGCCACAGCCTAGAGGACGTCAAAGCCTCCCGCGCCGTGGATTCCACCTCGTCCAAGGAACCGCCCTTGTTCGCGCATTCAGCCGCGGCGAGGGCGGCGTACCCAATAGCCATCCCAGCGGATTCGGAATCAATAACTCGAACGGCATCGGCGGTCTCTACAGTATCGCCGACCACCCCCGCGGCCGTTGTGCCATTGGACCACGTTGCGCTGAGGCCTTTAGCGATGTGAAGGGCCACCACGCCATCATCACCACTGCGTTCCAACAAACGCGCGTAGTGAGCGGTGAGCTCCATTGCGCTCAAGCCCGCTGTGGTGCGCTCCTCACCTTCCCCACCCGCATGGATGGGCACCACGGTCACCCCCGCTGCCGCTGCCAACTCAACGGGCAGACAACTGGCGGAATCGGTCAGCACTTGAACGGTCATCGCAGTTGCTCCCCCGTCTTGCCGGTTCCCACGGCGCCATTTCCCTCGCCGCTTGTTGCCTCACCGCCCTCATCTGGGCTGGGTGCGCCCGCAGGAGCAGCCGCATTCGCATGCACGTTCCAGCCTTCAAGCAACCACTTTGGTGTTTTCCACCAGTCTTCCGCCCCGCTGGGAACCAGCGGGACCGTCGATCCGTCGACGGCAGGCACACTGGAATCCCCGGCACCAACAAACTGCGGGCGCGCCAAAAGCTGCGACCAGCAGACGTTTCCTAGACCGGAAAACACCAGCGAGTGACTGCTGGGCAGGTTTAACAGGCGAGCAGTCAGCGCACCAATCGTGCCACCGTGGGCCACGATCACTACCAGCCCCCGATCAAACGCATCGGTATTCATCACCTCGTCGACCACCGCGAAGGCGCGCTCGGCCACCTGCACGCGAGATTCTCCCTGCGGCGGAGCCCACTCGGGGTCGTGCTTCCAGTACGCGCGCTGGCCTGGGTAATCGGCGTCGACTTCCTTATGCGACGCCCCCTGCCACGCCCCCAGATCCGTTTCCCGTAGGCGCTGGTCCGTTTCGACGTCGACACCCCACGGTTCTGCCAGAATGCGGGCGGTTTCTTCCGCTCGCTCCAAATCGCTGGCGATGACGCGCGAAACTGCCCATCCCGCCAGCACCTCGGCTGCGGCGCGGGCCTGCTCTCGGCCGACCTCGCTCAGTTCGGTATCCAGCTGCCCCTGCATCCGACCAGTTGCGTTGTATTCCGTTTGGCCATGACGAATCAGCACCAAACGGCGATCAACTGGGTAGGCGGCAGTCATTAGAGTTCGTCCGCGTCCGGGGTTGGACCCGCGAGCGGGAGCTCTTCGGCGCTGCTCACATTGCGCTCATCGACTTCAGCTGCGTTCCACTCGGGGCCACGGTCGATTTGTTCCACACCGTCGACCTCAATTTGGGGTGCATCTCGCCACAAACGATCCAGCGCATAAAATTCGCGCTCATCCTTGCGTTGAATGTGGACAACAATGTCACCGTAATCGAGTAGAACCCAACGGCCCTCCCCGCGTCCTTCGCGGCGGGTGGGCTTGAATCCTTCATCGTGCAGCTGATCCTCAACCTCGTCAATGATCGCGTTCACTTGGCGCTCGTTATCGCCGGAAGCAATCACGAAGCAGTCGGTGATGGCCAGACGTTCGGAAACGTCAATCACCAGAATATCCTCCGCCAGCTTGTCAGCGGCGGCGCGGGCAGCCAAGCCCGCCATTGCAATTGAATCTGCGTGGGCAGTCAAATGGTCAGCCTTTCGAAAATCTCTTTTTTAGCTATGTTACCGCACATACATGCGGTGCTTTGCGATGTATTGCACCACGCCGTCGGGTACTAGGTACCACACTGGCCGGCCGGAAGCCGCGCGCTCACGGATATCGGTTGAGCTGATGGCCATCGCTGGTATCTCCACCAAACGCAGTCGCCCGGCTTCCAATTCGCGCTTGAGCGGGGAGGTGGTGGCGTCGGAAAAAGATAGGGAGTAGCCCGGCCGAGTCACCCCGACAAAGTGGGCCAGCTCAAACATCGATTCCCAATCGCGCCACGTGACGATCTTATTCAGGGCATCGGCGCCGGTGATGAAAAACAACTCGGCGTCGGGGTAGATTTCTCGCATGTCCGTCAAGGTATCGACGGTGAACGTGTCCCCCTCGCGCTCGATATCTACGCGGGAGACCTCGAAACTTGGATTGGACGCGGTGGCAATAACTGTCATGAGGTAGCGATCCTCCGCCGCCGAAACGTTCTTACCCTTCTTCTGCCAAGGCTGGCCGGTGGGAACGTACACCACTACGTCCAGATCGAACATGTCTGCCACCTCAGACCCAGCCACTAGGTGCCCATTGTGGATCGGGTCGAACGTTCCACCCATGATTCCTACACGACGCGGGCTGTCGTGCGTATGTCGCTGGGATTCGTACTGGCGGGGATCTGGTTTCACGTCGGGCTGCGGGGATGTCACGTAGAACTAACTCCTTGAGGGACTGGGTTGCTAGCCACGCTTCGGGTTCCACGGACCTGCCGTTGAGGCCCAAGGATATGCCGGCTGGCAGTCATGGTGGCCACCATGCACGGATACCTTTCACGCGGTGCACGGGTTTAGAATAGCCTTACTATGTCCTCGCAGCACTCAACCAGCTCGGCTGAGCACCCTCGTCGCCCCTCACCCCGCAAACGCCATCCCGGTGGGATTAACCCTTGGGTCCCCAACCAGCACGGAGCGTGGGCAATGCTGGTGGCGCCCATGCTGGTGGGCGCGATCATCGGATTGGCCTACGAAGGGCCGTCCGGTCAACACCACCGTGCTGCAATTCCCGCCATCGCAATCGCGTGGATGCTGGGATACTTCTGGTTTTTCGCATACGGGTTATGGTTCAAGGCTCGTTCAGCCAACCGCAAAGCCCAGTACGCTCGCCCCATGCTCGTGTACGGTGTAGTTTCTGCGCTAGCAGGGCTTTTTGCACTGATTCAGTATCCCGGCTTGGCGTGGTGGGCTTTAATCTTTGCGCCCTTGGTTGCGGTGGCTGTCGAAGAAATTATTCGACGCCGCCCGCGTTCCCTGATTTCGGGCATCGCAACCACGTTGGCTAGTTCGGCTCTGCTCTTGGTGATGGTCAGCGCCGGCGAATTCGCACCCATGCCGTGGTTCTTTTTCAACGTGCCTGCTGAGATCTGGGTGGTGGCTTTATCCACCGCGTTGTATTACGTGGGCACGATTTTCTACGTGAAGACTATGATCCGCGAAAAGGGAAACGCCCCGTTCGAGAATTTGTCACACAATTACCACGCGGTCGCCGTCGTTCTCACGATCGCGGCCACCGCAACGGCGTTTTTTGGTGGAGGACGCAACCTGGCCAGCACGTTGTTGGTGATTACCGTCATGGCTGCCGCGTGGTGGCGCAGCGTGGCGATCCCCGCCGACGCCCAGAAAAACCCCACCACTTGGACTCCCAAGAAGGTGGGGTTGTGGGAAATTCCGCTGGTCTTAGCTCTTATTGCCGCGGGGGTAGCAGTGGTCTAAACGACGTGCCTATGCCGGCCACGCCGCCGGGGGTCCCCCCGCGCTACCGTGGCGCGAAGGTAATCAACCGGCTGAGGGGTGAACTTGCACCATCAGATTAGGGGCGAACCTGGCCGTCGCCAGAGACAACCCACTTGGTGGAGGTCAATTCCGGTAGACCCATTGGCCCACGAGCATGCAGCTTCTGGGTGGAGATGCCAATCTCGGCACCAAAGCCGAACATTTCGCCATCAGTCCACGCGGTTGAGGTGTTGATGGAAACCGCAGCGGAATCCACGAAGGTCTCGAAATAGTTGGTCACGCTGTAGTCTTGGGCGGCGATGCCTTCGGTGTGACCGGTGGAGTACTTTTTGATATGCTCAACGGCCTCTTGCACGCCATCGACCAGTGCCACAGCAATGTCGAAGGACAGGTACTCATCAGTCCAGTCCTCATCGGTTGCTTCCACAACGTCATCGGCAAGCCCGTCCAGCTCTGCCTTCTTGCCGTGTAACGTCACGCCTTCATCCTGCAGAGCCTTGAGAACACGCTTCTTGTCCTGGTCTGGCAGGTTGGTATCTAGCAGCAGCACCTCGGTGGCATTGCACACGGAGCAACGGCGGGTCTTGCCGTTAATCACCAGCTTGATTGCGGTATCGACATCTGCGGAATTGTCGATATAAAAGTGGCAGTTGCCCGTTCCCGTTTCAATCGTGGGGACGGTCGCACCGGTTACCACCGCGTTGATCAAACCGGCGCCACCGCGCGGGATAACAAGGTCGACCAAACCGCGGGCGGTGATCAGGTCCTGTACCGAGTCGTGTGTATCGCATGGCAGCAACTGCACGATCTCGCGGGGCAGACCATATTCAGCGGCCACGTTTTGCAGGATTTCCACGAGTTTTTCGTTGGTGTGCCGAGCGGACTTGGAACCGCGGAGCAACGGAATATTGCCAGACTTCACCGCGAGGCCGAACGCATCGACGGTGACGTTGGGGCGCGCTTCGTAGACCATTCCCATCACGCCCAGGGGAACGCGAACCTGCTTGAGGCGCAAACCGTTGGGGCGAGTGTGTCCCCGGACGATCTCACCCACTGGGTCGTTCAAGCCGACAACGAGGCGCAGGCCGTTGGCGATGCCCTTGATCCGCTCCTCATCCAACTGCAGGCGATCCAGCAAGCTGTCAGACAGGCCGCGTTCTTTACCTGCGGCCAGGTCCTCTTCGTTTGCCTGCAGGATCTCCTCGGTGTTGGCTTCGAGAGCTTCAGCGGCTTTTTCCAGCAGCTCATTTTTCTGCAGGGTGGTAAGCAGAACCTGCTGGCTTACTTCTTTGGCCTTGCGCGCCTTGTCATACACTTCTGCGCGCTCGGCTTGGCGTTCGGGGGTCACATTAGCGTTGTTGTCAGTCATAACCTTCACAGTATCGGGGTTGTTCATTACTAGTTGGATAAATTCAGTTGAGCCGAGAGTGCCGTAAAACTACTGGGTACAATCAGCTGAGCCCTATCAGCTGGGCTCTTCAGCTGATCCCTATCAGCTGGGCCATATGCTGCTAGTTCGAAGTTCTTGCTCACTAGCTGGGTATATTCAGCTGGGCACGGTTGGAATAGGTTGACATGTAATCCGCATGAACCACGGGGCGGCGCGCAAACTCGGGCATATCCTGGGTTGGCCGACCGATCATGCCATCGAGCATGACGGAATCATAAGCTACCTCTCCCCTGCCTACCAGAACACCCTCAGGATCGACAATGTCCACGATATCCCCCTGGGAGAAGTCTCCTTCTACCAAGGTAATGCCTACAGCCAGCAAGGACTTACGGTTGTTCGTCACGGCTTCGACAGCACCTGCATCCAAGTGCAAACGGCCCCTAGAATCAGCCGCGTACAGCACCCAGAACTTCCAGGCGCTCAAGCGGTCTTCATCTGGCCAGAAGCACGTTCCCACCTGGGCATCATCGAGCGCTGCACCAATGTTCTCCGTTGATGTCAACAACACGGGAACACCTGCGCGCGAGGCCAGGCGTGCGGCAGACACTTTTGCCGCCATGCCACCTGTGCCTAGGCGCCCACCATCGCCTGCGATCACACCCCGCAGATCCTTACCAGAGCGCACTTCAGGAATGAAGTTGGCATCCGGTTCGGCGGGATTACGGTCGTACAAGCCATCTACGTCGCTGAGCAGCACGAGGGCGTCGGCGAAAGCAAGGTGACTAACCAGGGCGGCTAAGCGATCGTTGTCACCGAACCGCATTTCGGATGTCGCAACCGTGTCATTCTCATTCACGATAGGCACGGTCTTCAGTTGCCGCAACCGGTCGATCGTGCGCTGCGCATTGCGGGCACGGTCACGCTCCGCAGCATCAGACGCCGTGAGCAACACCTGGCCAATCGTGCGCCCGTAGCGGGCAAAAGATCGCGCCCACTCCTGTGCAAGCAGCACCTGGCCGACAGCCGCGGCGGCTTGTTTCGTAGCCAAATCAGTTGGGCGCTGGGACAGCTCCAAAGGACCCATACCACAAGCGACAGCGCCCGAGGACACAACGATAACGTCCGTGCCCCGGTCCATCCGTGCCTCTAACGCATCGGCAATGGTGTCGATGCGCTCGGGGTTCACCCGACCGTCGTCATCCGTCAAGGAAGACGAACCGATTTTTACAACGAGCCGACGGGCGTGTGCCACATCGCGACGTACGTCGGATTCATGGCCCATCGCGGGATCATCCGGATCCGCCTCGGGGTCGGGAAACTCTACCGTCGTGGCAGGGATCACCGGCCCCGGGGTGTGAACGGGTCGAGATCCGAAGGCAGGAACCGGTTCGGCTCCCCCTACGGTCTCATCGTCTCGATCTTCAACATCTGGCTTGGGATTCGGCATATATCCCATTATGCCAGCCAAAAAACGTTGGCATGACTAAGTAACAATTCTCAGCTAGCCTTGCCAGCGCTCGCGATCTGCCTCTTCACCGTCTCCAAAGTCATATTCATCGATCAGACCACGGCGGGCCTGAGACGCACGCTTACGCTCGTCAGCGCCGGTACGTGTGGTCTGTTCCAGGCGCATATCCGTGCCTCGTCCAGAGCGCATGATGTCCACACCCGCCGCGGTCGTTGGGTCCCATTCGAAGGTGATATCACCAATGGTGACCTCATCGCCTTCCACTGCGCCGATCTTCCATAGTTCTTCTTCGACCCCCGCTTTGGCCAGCCGGTCCGCAAGGAACCCCACGGCCTCGTCATTTTCGAAGTCCGTTTGCCGGATCCACCGCTCCACCTTCTCACCCGTGACCAAGAACCCTCCAGGGTTCTCGGAGTCCTTCATCACTTCGAAAGAAGCGAACCTGCCGCCCCTCTTCGACTTGACGCCCTGCGGTGTCAGCACTTTCACTTCCCGTCGGGTCACCGGATGCTCAGCGCGGTGAGTTTCCACGATCTCCAACAGCGCGTACGTGAGCTCTTTCAGCCCCGTGCGGGCGACGGTAGAAATGCGGAAAATGGGCCAGCCGAAGGACATCAGCTCCTCTTCTTGCAGGTCTGCCATGTCCTCCGCATCGGGGACGTCCATCTTGTTCAAAATGATAACGCGCGGGCGTTCCCGCAAATCACCCAAGCCCGAATCAGACGTGAGTTCTTCCTGGTAGGTGGCGAGCTCCTTTTCGAGCGCGCGAATGTCGTCCACCGGATTGCGGTCAGATTCCAAACTGGCAGCGTCCACCACATGGGCCAACACAGCGGTGCGCTCGATGTGGCGCAAGAAGTCCAACCCTAGTCCCTTACCTTGGCTAGCCCCCGGGATCAGGCCCGGCACGTCGGCAATAGTAAATGCCTTATGCCCAATGTTGACCACGCCGAGATTCGGCGCGAGCGTAGTGAACGGGTAGTCGCCAATCTTCGGGCGGGCTGCCGAAAGCACGGAGATCAGGGAGCTCTTGCCGGCAGAGGGAAATCCGACCAGCCCCACGTCGGCCATGGACTTGAGTTCTAGGGTAATGTCCTTGACCTCACCCGGCTCGCCCAGCAGCGCAAAGCCAGGGGCCTTGCGAGTTTTCGAGGCCAAGGCCGCATTGCCCAATCCGCCGTGACCACCCTCCGCAACGATCATGCGGGTGCCCTTGCCCATAAGATCGGCGATGACCTCGCCGTCTTGGTCGATAACAACCGTGCCTTCGGGTACGGGAAGAACGAGGTCTTCCCCGCGGGCACCGTGGCGGTGATCGCCAGCACCGTTGTTGCCGCGGCTGGCCTTAATATGGGGGTGGAAGTGGAAATCCAGCAGCGTGTGCACCTGGTCGGAGACTTCCAAGATAATGTCACCGCCGTGGCCACCATTACCACCGTCAGGACCACCTAGGGGGACGAACTTTTCTCGGTGCACGGAGCTACAGCCGTGGCCGCCGTCACCTGCTTGTAGGTGGAGCACCACGCGATCGACGAATTGTGCCATTGAGGTGGTCCTTTCGGTTAAGAATTTGCGCCACGCTGAGTTGCGTGGTCGGGGCCGAGCGGGGCGTCGACCAAAATAAAAGAAAAAGCCCCACGCCGTGTCCGCGTTCCTCGCCACCCCA
Organism: Corynebacterium sp. HMSC28B08; assembly: GCF_001806865.1. Taxonomy (NCBI): domain Bacteria; kingdom Bacillati; phylum Actinomycetota; class Actinomycetes; order Mycobacteriales; family Corynebacteriaceae; genus Corynebacterium; species Corynebacterium sp. HMSC28B08. The sequence goes on along the minus strand of NZ_KV786159.1, from coordinate 44,648 downwards.
CAGTAGTGGGAGGAAAGGACAACGGGCAGCGGTCGCGGGGCGTGCGCGAGGCTGGTTATGCCTCGACGGTCTCGTTCTCGACTATGTTCACCATGCGACGGTTGCGCTTGGTGGAGAACTTAACAGCGCCAGCCTTGAGAGCGAACAAAGTATCGTCGCCACCACGGCCAACGTTCTCGCCTGGGTGGAAAGAAGTACCGCGCTGACGGATCAGGATCTCGCCGGCCTTAACCTGCTGACCACCGAATCGCTTCACACCGAGACGCTTGGACTCGGAGTCACGACCGTTGTTAGAGCTAGATGCACCCTTCTTGTGTGCCATGTGTCTCTCCCTCCTTAAGGAAGATCAGTGTCTCGGTAAAGTTACTTGATACCGGTGACCTTCAGGACCGTGAGGGCCTGACGGTGGCCGAAGCGGCGCTTGTAGCCGGTCTTGTTGCGGTAGTGCATGCCGCGGATCTTTTTGCCGCGGACGTGCTCTACGATTTCTGCGTTGACGCTTGCGGAAGCGAGCTTGTCACCGGTGGTGACGTCTGCACCGTCGACGACGAGAACCGGGGTGAGAGCCACGGAAGAACCTGGCTCACCCTCGATCTTCTCGACCTTGACGAGGTCACCTTCGGCAACCTTGTACTGCTTTCCGCCGGTCTTGACGATCGCGTACATGTAGGGCTACCCCTTTAAATTTCTCTACTCGGTTCAGGCAGCCCCCGCGGTCGTACCTAACAACGACGGCACGAGCAGAAGCACCCTGACTGGACTTATTGCTTTCACTGCGTTCAATTGGTCAGCCCTGCAAAGCTTCTGGGCTGCGAGCTGGGCGGATGCACGCATGAGTGTGCAAGCCACCTCACAATTGAACAGCGACTGCTCAAGACTACCCCTAAAAAGGCTGGAAACAAAATCACCCTCGTGTGGTTTCACACGCGCCACAAAAGGCTCTTTGTCTGCACTTGAGCAGCATGCTTTCCCCGCTAGGTTCGCTTGCGAACCACGCGACGCACACGACGGGTGCCACGGCCACCGCGTGGGGCAGCACTATCCAGTTGCTGTCCCGTTCCGCGGTTAACCTGACCTTGGCCGTCATGACCGCGATTGTTGCGGTTGTTCTGGTTGCGGCCGTCCCGGGTTCGGTTGCTCCAACCGCGCCCACCTTGACCGGGGTCCTTAGCGCCGGTGCGCTCAAAGTCCTCCGGTTGTGGTGCAATGTCTGACCGCGAATTACCGCGCGTTTGGCGCTTCCGGCGCGGTGAAGCTTCGAACTCAGCCTTCGCTTCTTCGAAAGTCTGCGAGTCCGCGTGGCGACCACGTGCCGTTCGCTGCTTCCGGGAATCGCTGGACTGCGATTCACGAGACTGCGTCGCTTCGGATTGGGTGACATCGGTGTGTTCTGTACTCGATGAGGCCCTATCGGCTGGCGCCTGACCTTGCTCCAAAGTGTTCGCGGCATTCACGTGGCGCGCACGGACAACGCGGCGAACGCGACGACGGCGGGACGCGCTTACGCCTTCGCTGTCCTTGTCGCGGTTGCCTTGGGTGTCCTGGTTATCGCGGCTGTCCCGGTTATCGCGGTTGCCCTGGTTGCCTCGGTTGTCCCGGTAATCGCGGTTGCCCCGGTTGCCTCGGTTATTCCGCGCGATGCGCTGAGAAGCCCTCTCATCACCATGCGCATCGTTGGGCATGTAGTCAGCACCCGATGGCTCATCTGGATCCTCAGCTTTTGCATTGCGCAAGGCGGATGCTGCGATGTCGTCGATAGCCACGTCATTTGCACGCCGGCGACGGTTAGTCTTTGCCTGTCCGTCATCGGCTAGGTTGTTGCCCTTGGTGCGACGACGATGGGTCAGGCCCTCATCAACGTTGCGCGCATCGGTATCGGGCTGCGATCCCGTCACGCTACGCACAACGCGACGGCGGCGCACTCGACGGGTAGATGTGGCCTTATCGTGACTGCGCGACTCGGTCTGCTCCGCAGAAGATGCCAACTCAGCGGGCGATCCCACCTCAGTCGAGCTGGACCCAGCGTCGTTGTCGTCACGTTGTGCTTTGTCACCACGACGGGAGGATTCATCGCGACGTGGCTTGCCCGTACCTTCACGCATGACTTGTTGACGTCGCGCTTGCTGACGTTCCTTCCGGTGGCCGTGATCACGGCGTGGCGCTTCCTCCTCCTCATGCTCCACAGGATCAGCATGCAAGATCACACCGCGACCGTCGCATTCGGTACAGATCGTGGAGAAGGTCTCCAGCAAACCGGTACCTAAACGCTTACGGGTCATCTGCACCAAGCCCAGCGACGTTACTTCACTGACCTTGTGACGGGTACGGTCCCGGCCAAGGTACTCGGTCAAACGACGCAGCACGAGGTCCCGGTTTTCTTCCAATACCATGTCGATGAAATCCACGACAATCATGCCGCCCAGGTCACGCAGGCGCATCTGGCGAACGATCTCTTCGGCCGCTTCAAGGTTATTCTGAGTAACCGTTTCCTCGAGGTTTCCACCGGAGCCGACAAACGATCCCGTGTTAACGTCAATAACCGTCATGGCCTCAGTCGGATCAATGATGAGGTGCCCACCGGATGGCAGCCATACCTTCCGCGACAGCGCCTTCGTCAGCTGCTCGTCTAGGTTCATCGCGGCGAAAACATCTTCGCCTTCGTGCCTATCGGGATTCCACTTGATGAGGCGATCTTGCAAGTCAGGTGCCATGCGTGACACATAGTCACGAACCACTTGCCACGACTTTGCACCATCGACGACGAGTTCCTTGAAATCCTCATTGAAGATGTCACGGACAACCTTGACCAGCATGTTTGGCTCTTCGTAGAGCGTGATCGGCTTCGCACCCTTGCGATCGCGAGCTTTCACTTCTTCCTTGCTGACCTTTTCCCAGATGGAGTGCAGGCGTGCCACGTCCTCCCCGATTAGTTCTTCAGGGACATTCTCAGCTGCCGTGCGGATAATGGCTCCGCCGTCACCGGGAATCACATTGGCCAGGATGTCTTTCAGTCGCTTACGCTCCGGTTCAAGCAGCTTCCGGGAAATACCCGCGGTCGTTCCTCCGGGGAAGTAAACCAAGTAGCGCCCGGCGAAACTCACTCGGTTGCTCAACCGAGCGCCCTTATGCCCGACTGGGTCCTTGATGACCTGCACCAGGATCTGGTCGCCGGCTTTCAAGGCCGAATCAATACGGCGGTTCTTGGAATGCAGGTGGGGCGAGTGCCAATTCATCTCGCCCGCATACAGGACAGCATTACGGCCAGTGCCAATGTCGATGAACGCGGCCTCCATGCTGGACAGGACGTTCTGTACGCGGCCGAGGTAGATGTTGCCCACCATCGACTGCTGCGTCTCACTAGTTACGAAGTGTTCCACCAGCATGCCGTCTTCGACCACTCCAACCTGAGTAGTCAGGCCTTGGTGATCAGAGCGATGAGAATCACGCACCACCAACTTCCGCTCGACGGATTCGCGACGGGCCAAGAACGCAGATCGACTTACAGTCTGGGTACGTTCGCGGTTCTCGCGCCGCCACTGACGCTGAGATGCCAAACGGGTGGACCCCTTCAGACGGACAGGTTGATCCACAACGTCGGATTCATCACGCTCGGCAGGGTGCAGTTCCTCGACACGCTTAGGGGTCGAAGCGGCTGGGTCATTCTTAGATTTCCGCCGCTGAGCGCCTTCTCGCTTGTCATCCTTAGCAGTACTCTGATTCGCCCCGGCTTTCTGCGCATCATTGTCGTCCGCACCACCACCGCGAGCAGCACTATCGTTCGTAGCATTTTCCGTCTGTGCAGCGGCACCTTCATTCGCGGGCGCGTTCTGGTTTGCGGAGCGTCCAATCACGCGGCGCACTACCCTGCGGCGAGCACGACGCCGCTGCGATGCACCCCCCTGGCCACCACCCGTCTGCTCGCCCTGCGTGGTCTGTTCGCTCTGCTCTTCCTGCCCTGCCCGCTCCTGTGGTTCGGCCTGCTCGGTCTGCTCGACCCGCTTGCTCTGCTCGGCCTGCTTGCTCCGCTTGGCCTGTTTGGTCTGTTCGCTGCGCTTGGCCGGTTTGGTCTGTTGGCTCCGCTTGGCCTGTTCCTGTGGTTCGGCCTGCTCTCCCTGCTCGACCCGCTTGCTCCGCTTGGCCTGCCCCGCCTGCTCCTGTGGTTCGACCGGCTCGGCTGGCTCTACCTGCTCCGCCTGACCCTTTTCAATGGTCTCAGGCTCCGAAACCGGCTCCGTCTTCTCAGGCTTGTCCGCCACGTCCTCTCGGCCAGCTTCGGCAGCATTCGCACCAGCAACCTGAGTTTTCTTCCTCGTTGCCGTTTTCTTCCGCTGTGGCTTGTTGGCCTTTTCTTTCTTCGACGCCGACTTCCCCGCGGAAGGCGTTTCCGGTTGCGACGTGGCGTCGTCCCCCGAAGACAAAGCCGCAACAACACTGGCAGCTTCCTGCTTAGTGAGGGAAGACTGCACCTTCTTGCCCTCGATACCGGCAGATTCGATATGTGGAAGTAGTTCGGACGCGCGCAGTCCCAGCTGCTTGGCCAGCAGGTGGACTCGCATCTTGGCCCCCCACTCCTCGGTATTAATTTGGGCAGCCTGAGCTGCAAGTTCCGGGCTGATTTTCGCCACGATTCTCCTTGTAAAAGCTGTGTATTTAAGTTTTATGGCCGGCACTACTGCGTCGCATCATCGTTGTGGACGGTGCTGGCCTGCTTTCTATTGTGTCATACATCTGCGCGAACCATACCTGTTGGCAGAGTGAAACGGGAACGCGATTGTTACGATCGCTGGTATGAATTCTCCCGCGGCTTTGGACAAACCCACGCTCCTCGGTATCAGTTCGGCTACCCAGCCTAGCGTTGGCGGCAGGCTAACTGTCGCTGTATTGACCGCGATCGCAGCATTCACGGCCGCTTCGCCCCAGAAGGGCACACTACCTGCGCTCATCCTGCTGTTTCTAGCGTTGGCAATTGGACTGGTGTGGTGGTTCACATTGCGCCACAAGGGCAAGCGCGGTAACGACTACTCCCCCATGAAAACGGATGCAGAACTGGCCCGCACACCGTGGAGTTGGAAAGAAGAAGGCCGGGGGGTGATCGTGCTGTTGCTCATGTTCATTCCCCTCAACATGTCTCGATTCTTCGCCAGTTGGGCGTTTGCCACCGTGTTCGCCGTTCTCGCCGGAGTAATCATGTGGATCGCCATGCGTTCACCCGCGTGGCGACCAGTTCATTATTCACTAGTGAAAAACGTAGAAAGTGACGGCGCCCTTCACATCCGCAACGATGCCGAGTGGCTGCGCGCGTACCTTTACGCCAGCCAGATCGTCCCCGGTGGTTACCAAATTCGAACCGATGCCCTCACCGAGTCCGTGGCTCACTACGGAATGGATGCTAACGCAACACAAGCCGCACTAGATGAACTAGTACGTTCCGGCCAGGCCGTGCTGATCCGGGAACTCCGCTCCCACGATGGCCGCGTGCACTGGGTAACGCTCACCGAAAAGGGTCGCGAGACATTCAAGAAAAGCGTGGGGCTGCCACTAATGCCTCAGGTGAGCTAGCCCGAAATTGCTGTATGCCCGAAGCAGTGCAGCAACGCATAAGCATGGAAAAACCCGCCACCTCCGGGGTTGCTCGGATGTGACGGGTTAGTCAATTCGCCAACGCTGGGATAAAGCGCTGGTGGGTTACAGGTTAGGGAACCAGATTCCGATCTCGCGCTCAGCGGACTCTGGAGAGTCGGAACCGTGCACAACGTTCTCACCCACAGTCAGGGCAAAGTCACCGCGGATGGTGCCCGGCGTGGCCTTAGAAACTGGGTCGGTGCCACCCGCGAGCTGGCGCCATGCCTCAATTGCACGCTCGCCCTCGACGATGCCCGCCACCAGCGGGGCGGAGGTGATGAAGTCCACGAGCTCACCGAAAAATGGCTTGTCGGAGTGCTCCGCGTAGTGCTTCTCTGCGGTCTCCCGGTCGGTAACGCGCAGGTCCAAAGCAGCCAGCTTCAGGCCCTTGCGCTCGATGCGAGCGATGATCTCGCCTACGTGGCCATTCTTAACACCGTCTGGCTTGATCAGAATCAAAGTACGTTCAGTCATGCCCAAAAGTCTACCGTGCTGTACTCCGCACTGCTTACTCAGGCTTGATCGAATCGAACTTACCGTCCGGTCCCACGTGCTGGGAGGGCAACAGCCCGCGCTTCATGCGCTCGATGAGATTCCTTTTCAGGTGGTAGATATACCACCATACCGCTGCGAACAGCAGGCCCATCGCGCCAATGGACGGGTGCACCACAAACCCTGCGATCGCAAAAACCTGCAACCCGATATTCAAGATGTCAGCGAACTTCGCCTTTTGCAGGAAAGCTGCCACAATCATCGCCACGCCCACGACGGTCACGTACACAATGTTGAATGTTGTCGCGTATTCCCCGTCGTGAATTCGGGTCACCACGGTCAGCCCCAGTAGGACAACGAGAGCCTCCAAAATGTGGGTACCCGCCATCACACCCCGTAGGCCTTTCAGCGGGTCCGCCGCCGGCTCATGCCCTGGGCCAAATGGGCCCATCTGCAGATCGTGAGCACGGTTTTTTGCCACTGCTTCTCCTTGATTTCTCGTGGTTTTTTTACACCCGACGCCACGCGACCCCACGTCCCAGGGTCGCATAGGAATTAACGCTACCCCCTAGGTGCGGAGGTAACGAAAACCTCGTGCCCGTTACGCTGGGCCCGAAGGCGCAGTGCTGACCGGGGCGGGCGATCAGCACGGTTGCTTGCCAAATAGCGTACGGGCCTCACCCGCTGTCACCACCGAGCCGGTGATGAGCACCCCCGCCCCACTGACCATGCCTTCATCGCCGTCATCTTCCGCCAGCTCAATAGCCAACTCCACCGCACCGGGCAGGTTGGTGGTGACATGCACCCGTTCTTCCCCGAAAGCATCCCGAGCGTACTCCGCTAGGGTTTCTTCATCCAGCGCCCGCGGCGACTGCGTTCGAGTGATAACAACTTCATCGAGCACGGGTTCTAGAGCTGCAAGGATGCCTCGAGCGTCTTTATCGCCAAGCACGCCGACGACACCAACGAGGCGTCGGAAAGAAAAATCCCGAGCAACCGCGGCGGCCAAGGCCTTGGCGCCGTGGGGGTTGTGTGAGGCATCGATGAAAACACTGGGGGCCGAGCGCACGCGCTCAAGGCGACCGGGTGAGGTGACCTTGGCAAAGCCCTCGCGAACAGCATCGATATCCAGCTGACGGCCACTACCTGCACCGAAGAATGCTTCAACAGCAGCCAGGGCCACAACCGCGTTGCGCGCTTGATGCTCACCGGACAGGGGCAAGAAGATGTCCTCATACATACCGCCCAGTCCCCTGAGCGTGATTTGCTGACCACCGACGGCAATCTGCGCGTCAGCGACACCGAATTCGCTGCCGGCACGGGCGACCGCGGAATCCTTTTCAACGGCTTCTGCCAGCACTACCCGCATTGCATCGGGGTCTTGCTCAGCGATCACCGTGACATTATCCGGTGGGGTGAGAAGGTCGTCAGCATCCCAGCGGGACTTGATGATACCCGCCTTTTCGGCAGCGATTTCCTCAATGGTGTCTCCGAGATAATCCATGTGATCCAGCCCGATGGGTGTGATCACCGCCACGTCGGCATTGACCACATTGGTGGCATCCCACCTGCCGCCCATACCCGTTTCCACAACCGCCACGTCCACCGGGGCATCTGCGAAACTGGAATAAGCCATCGCGACGAGCACTTCGAACTTGCTCATCTTGGGGCCGCCGTTAGCCTGGCTCTGGGCATCCACCATCTCGACGTATGGCTGAATCTCGCGCCATGTGGCTATGTAGTCACGAGGGTGGATGGGTTCGCCGTCGACCGCGATGCGCTCGGTAACGATCTGCAAGTGGGGGCTGGTAGTACGCCCCGTTCGACGGTGGAACGCACGCATCAGCGATTCGATCATACGAACGGTGGACGTTTTACCGTTCGTCCCGGCGACGTGGATGACGGGAAACGCTCGCTCGGGATTGCCCAGCAAATCCATCAGCAGCTGAACACGCTCCAGCGTGGGATCGATCTTGGTTTCCGGCCATCGCTGGTCCAGTTCCGCTTCGACCTCCGCGAGGTCCTTCATGTCCTCCGTGGTGATAGGACGCGGGGGCACCACCTGCTCCCCATCGGCATCCACCAACGGGCCATCCCCTCCGGTTGGGCCTGCCAACCCGGTACCCTCACCACCTTGGGTTGCGGTGGTGCCACCGGAGGGTAGCCCGCTGTCCAATCGCCCCTGGCCAGCATCGATGGGAAGTGTTAACCCGGTGTCTCCGAGTGAAAGGTCCCCCATGCTGACTTCTTCGAGGTGGTCGAGGTCATTGGCCTTGGGGCCATTGGGCTCGTGGTCGTCGGACTCATAGTCGTTGTGGAGCCCGTGTTGCGAATCTGTCATGCCTTCGGAAGTCCCTCCAAACGGGCAGTGATGCGATCAAAGTCGTCTTGCGCAACGCGCTGACGTTCGCGGATACCCTCTACTACCTTGTCTGGTGCCTTGGCCAAGAACGATTCATTGCTCAACTTCTTAGCTGCATTGTCCAGTTCCTTTTGCGCTGCAGCGAGATCCTTCTCTAAGCGCTTGCGCTCAGCGGCGATATCCACCGTGCCCGAGGTATCGAGCTCCACGGTGATCGTTGGTTGGGATAGGCGCACCTCGATGGACGCTGTTGCCCTAAAGTCCTCGGCTGGCTGCTGCAGCTTCACTAACGAGCGGGTCGCCGGTTCCAGCTCCTTCAAATCTGCTGCGGCAAAGTCCATTCGTGCTGGCACCTTTTGAGTTGGCTTGACGCCCTGGTCTGAACGGAACCGGCGCAGCTCGGTCACCAGCTTCACCATGTCATCGATGCGGCGCGCTGCCACGTGGTCTGCCTCTGCACCGCCATTAGTGAGTTCCTCGCCAGGCCATGGAGCGATAACCAGGGAAGCAGGGTACCCCTCGGTACCATTAGTCAAGCTCTTCCACAGGGTCTCCGTGACAAATGGCATCGCAGGGTGCAGCAGGCGCAGGACGGTATCCAGCACACGGCCCAGCACTAACTGGGTATTGATGCCCCGCTGAACCTCATCCGGCGTTGCCACATCCCAGTCGCGTGGGATCTGTACCTTGGCAATTTCTAGATACCAGTCGCACAATTCGCCCCAGGCGAACTTGTATAGGTTCTCGTTAGCCAAGGAGAATTCGTAACGATCCAGGGCGTCATCAACTAGCGCACGCACTTGCTCCAGGCGATCCAGAATCCATCGGTCAGCATCGGTAAGTTCCTCGCGGGCCGGTAGTTGCCCCACCTGTGCACCATTCATCAATGCGAACTTGGTTGCATTGAACAACTTGGTAGCGAAGTTGCGGGACGACTGCGCAGAATCCTCGCCAACGGGCAAATCGGAACCTGGGTTAGCACCGCGAGCTAGCGTGAAGCGCAGAGCATCCGCACCATAGTCGCGCACCCAATCCATCGGATCGATACCGTTGCCCAAGGACTTGGACATTTTGCGGCCCTTTTCGTCCCGGACCAAGCCGTGCAAGAAAACGTCCTTGAAAGGAATCTGAGGGCGATCGCCGTGGTCTGAGTTAGCCACTGCACCATCGGTACGGGTGGCATGGCCTTCACCGCCATTGGTTTCGCCTAATACGGAAGTACCCAAACTGTCCGCGAAGGTTGCGAACATCATCATGCGCGCCACCCAGAAGAACAAGATGTCGTACCCGGTCACCAGTACAGAGGTGGGATAGAATTTCTCCAGCTCCGGGGTCTTTTCGGGCCAACCCATGGTGGAAAATGGCCACAGGCCGGAACTGAACCAGGTGTCTAGGACATCTTCGTCCTGTGTCCAGCCCTCACCCGTGGGGGGCTCATCATCGGGACCACAACAGACAATTTCACCATCAGGACCGTACCAAATCGGGATGCGGTGCCCCCACCACAGCTGACGACTAATGCACCAATCGTGCATGTCATCGACCCAGTCAAACCAACGAGGCTCTTGAGACTTAGGGTGAATCACGGTGTCGCCATTGCGAATGGCATCGCCAGCCATCTTGGCCAGCTCATCCACCTTCACCCACCATTGCAGGGACAACCTAGGTTCGATCGCTTCGTGGCTGCGCTCGGAGTGCCCCACAGAGTGGATATAAGGGAACTTGCGTTCCACAATCCGGCCCTGTTCCTCGAGAGCCAGGCGAATCTTCTCACGGGCTTCGTAACGATCCATGCCGTCGAACTCTGTGCCGGTATCTGCAATATGGCCGGTTTCGTTCATAACGATTGGCATTGGCAGGTTGTGGCGCTGCCCCAGTGCAAAGTCATTCGGGTCGTGTGCAGGCGTGATCTTCACCGCACCGGTACCGAATTCCGGATCCACGTAGTCGTCGGCCACGATTATCATCTGACGATCAGGCAAGAATGGGTGTGGCAGGCTGGTGCCAACCATGTCCGCATACCGCTCGTCGTCTGGGTGCACGGCCACAGCCACATCTCCCAGCATCGTTTCTACACGGGTGGTGGCAACGACCACGTGTGGTTCGTTGTCATCCAAAGAACCGTAGCGAATGCTCACCAACTCACCCTCGTCATCGGAGTACACAACCTCGATGTCGGATATGGCAGTTTGCAGTACTGGCGACCAGTTCACCATTCGGTTGGCGCGGTAAATCAATCCCTTGTCGTACAGTTCCTTAAACATGGTCTGCACCGCACGGGACAGCCCCTCGTCCAAAGTGAAACGCTCGCGGGACCAGTCGACGGAATCACCAACAGCGCGCATCTGGCTAGAGATAACATCGCCGTACTGGTACTTCCACTTCCACACGCGCTCAATGAATTCTTCACGACCGTAGTCGAAGCGATCCTTGCCTTCAGTTTCCTTGAGTGTGGCTTCCACCTTGGTTTGGGTAGCGATGCCCGCGTGGTCAGAACCAGGCAACCACAAAACCTCATAACCCTGCATGCGTTTACGGCGTGCTATGGCATCCATCAGGGTGTGGTCCAAAGCGTGGCCCATGTGCAATTGTCCGGTCACGTTTGGTGGCGGCAGAACAATGCTGAAAGGGGGCTTATCGCTGCTGGTATCCGCCGTGAAATAACCGGCCTCAACCCAGCCGTTGTAGAGGGTTGTCTCTACGATCGACGGGTCCCATGCCTTGGGCAGGGCTCCAGAACGATCTGGACCAATGGTGCCACGCATAGCGGTGGCCTCGGACGCACGGTTTTCACTATTTTCACTCACGGTGAACCAGTGTAGTAGACAGTACGGACATCCCCTGCAGCTCGTCAGCTAACACACCACTGCACAGCCGGGATTGACCGGAAAGCGTTATACACCTGCCCCGATCACGCGCATTTGGCCCTAGGCCCGGCTTAAACTTGCAGCGCGAAACGGATAGCTCCCACCGCTTCATCCATGGCACGCCGAGCGCCAGACCAAATCCCCGTCGAGTTCGCGAATGGGTGAACGAGGCCCGCGTGGCGTCGCAGTGTAACTGGCACCCCGTGCTCCGCCAGCCTCCTTGCGTAGGCTTCGCCCTCATCGCGCAGGGGATCAAAGCCCGCGACCGCCACATATGCCGGTGCCACACCCGCCACATCGGCCGCCAAAAGTGGGGATACGTAGGGATTCTGGCGATCGCCGTCTGGCCCGAGGTACTGTTTTTCGTACCAATCCATCTGTTCGCTGGTGAGGAAAAGACCTTCGGAAAACTCGTGGTAACTCTCCGATCGGGGTTGTGCCAAGTTGGTCACAGGCACGATCAGTACCTGCAGGGCCGGCTGGGGTTTCTTTTCATCTCGACGCCGCAAACAAACCGCAGCAGCGAAATTACCGCCGGCGGAATCCCCCGCCACCGCGATCCTTTGCGAATCCACGCCAGCGATTTCCCCTGTGGACATGGCAGCATCCACGACCGCATAGGCATCATCAAACCCCGCGGGGAAACGGTGCTCGGGCGCGAGGCGATAATCCACGGACAGTACCGCTACTTCTGCCCGGTTGCAGATCCAGCGGCAGGTCGAATCATGGGAATCCAGCGAGCCGAGGGTCCACCCGCCGCCGTGGAAATAAACAACGGTCGCTTGAGCTCGATCAGGGGATTCCGCCCCTTGGGGCCGGTAGTGGCGAACGCGCACTCCCCGCACGTCGTGCTCCGTCACGCTTCCTACGGGAAGCGTATTTCCTGCTCCCATGAAAGCTTCGTCATCGATCATTTGACGAGCTTTATCAATGGTCACATCCCAATACTGTTTGCTGTGAATGATTCCGAGGACTTTGAGGGTGAGGGCGATGTCAGAGTCTAAAACATTGCCATCGCGGTTCGTGCGTGTCCCAGCTAGTTTCAAAAGAGGCGCAGGGAGCGAGGTCATCGCCCTACTTCCGACGGCCATGGCCCGTGTGAAAAGGTCATATTGCGGAAGCGTTTGCGCTCGGGGAGCTTGCGCGTAACGGGGCACAGATGGAGTATCGGCGGATTCGGGGAACAGTTGGTGAGAATTGGCACCGGAATTCGTCATAATCATCATCGTGGCACGCAACTGCGACGGGCGGGCTGATTTTCGCTTTCCCGTGCAAAATTTTTTGCGGTAGTGAGTTTTTAAGCGTTGGGAGTATCTCAACCCTGGGAACGAACACCGCGGAGCGAAGTGCCCGGCACCGGACACGCTGCCCCCCACAGAATGCAAAATGTGCAGCAGAACTCCGACAAATCGGCGCGATTTTGTTGGAGTTCTGCTGCACATTCGTTTTCATCGCGAAAACACCGGCACTGCGTTGCACGCGAGCACTCTGGCACTGGGAGGTTCGGGAGCACACCGGCACTGGGAGGTTCGCGAGCACACCGGCACTGCGATGCGTGCGAAAACACCGGCACTGGGGCGTTCGGGAGCACCTCCTATCCTCTCACGAACTACCTAGTCTCCAGCAACTGCACCTGCGGGACTGGCAACCGCACCCGCGGGACTGACAACCGCACCCGCGGGACTGACAACCTCACCTGGGGGCTGGCCACCTCACCTGCGGGACTGACAACCTATATAGCGACGACTCCCACCAACGCGCGCTGTCAAACCAATCCAGCAGATTTCACTGCATCTAGCTCTTCCTGCAGTTCCGCCACGGAATTGTTAATCCGGTCACGCTGATCGTCTGAGAGCTCTAGACCTTGGACAATCTCCCACTGCCCGTCCACGCTGCGGCAAGGGAAGCTGCTCACTAGGCCTTCTGGAACTCCATACGAGCCATCGGAAGGCAATGCAACGGATACCCAGTCATTCCCAGCAGTTCCGTTAATCCAGGTACGCATATGATCACATGCCGCAGAAGCAGCAGACGCCGCGGAGCTACGCCCACGAACTTCGATGATTTCCGCGCCACGCTTAGCCACCCGCGGAATGAACTCATCGTTGACCCACTGGTCGTCAAGCTTGTCCCCTGCCGGTTCCCCCTTGACCTTTAGCTCGGTAACATCCGGGAACTGAGTGGCCGAGTGGTTACCCCACACAGTCATGTTTGTCAGATCTGTCACGGCCACATCCAACTTTTCTGCGATCTGCGCTAATGCACGATTATGATCCAGGCGAGTCAGGGCCGTAATCTGCTGCGGGGCCACACCCTGAGCGTGCGCAGCCACAATGGCCGCATTGGTATTTGCTGGGTTTCCGACCACCAGAACACGAATGCCATCTGCGGCTACCTCACCAATCGCTTTACCCTGCGGTGCGAAGATCTTGCCGTTGGCTTGGAGCAGATCAGAACGCTCCTCCCCCTTCTGGCGAGGCTTTGCTCCCACAAGAAAAGCCGCGTTGGCGCCCTTAAAGCCCTCTGCGGGATCAGTACTAATCGTCACCTCACCCAGCAAGGGGAACGCGCAATCGGCCAGTTCCATGGCTACGCCCTTCGCGACCTTCGCACCCTCTTCCGTCTCCAGCAACCGCAGATTGACCTTGCGCTGACCGAAAACCTCGCCAGTAGCCAACCGGAAGAGGAGTGAATAGCCGATCTGACCAGCCGCGCCGGTGACAGTCACCGTAACTGGGGAACTATCGTCCAGGGTGGAGCCATTGTTTGCTAACTGCTGGTTCGTAACCTGCTGATTCATGATGTTCTGTCATTCCTTCCATTGAGCGTGCGTGCGCCGAGCCAGTGATCCTTAAGCGAAAACCACTATCCCTCGGTTCTTGCTACCCTCTCGAGGTTAGCCGTCGCTGCGGTTTTCCGTCTGGGTAGGATGTGGAACATGTCCAACCTCCCCCAATCTGCTGCACGATACGGGCTACCTTCCGGTGACTACCTAAGACTCATGACAGAGGCGCTACCGCTGCTAGCGGGGCGTCGAGAAGAAGTAAGTGAGCAGGAAAAAGAAGAGCTCGCTCACCGCAGCGGAGTACCCGCGACCCAGCGGCCACTCGCGGATATCGCGGAGCTGTATGGGGAGTGTCTGCGCTTCGCGCACGCTCAGATCTGGCCGGAATTGGACGAAAGCCTCGATGCGGTCATGGATGAGGAGCTGTACACACTCACCCCTGTCAACGCGCTGCGCCACCTAGTCAGCACCACGTTCCACCGCTTCCATCAGCATCCCGCGGAGGTCGCTTTCATCGTGGCCGACAATGTGGGTCGGAGGGAAAGCAAGGAGATACCAACGGTGGAACTGGAGCAATCGCCTGTTATCTTGCAACTCGATCGCGTGCTAATGCGAGGTCACGACATCGGCGCATTTCGCTACGGCGTCTCCGCGGAAGACCTCTACGTGATCATCGTGGCGCTGTGCTCTTTCCCCATGGCGCACGGGCCCGCGTTTCACGCTCTATACGGCATGAATGCCTCCGATGAAGCTAACCGGCAAGGGATGAGCAAGCTGACCGAGGATGCAGTACTCGCATTCCTCACGACCACCATGCCGACGTCCCAGGGCTCGTCATACACGCACTCTTCACAAACCCACACCAGTTCGGTGGGGCTGCCGAGCTCGGTGGCGGCCTCGTTATACGCCACTGAGCACCACGACTGGGAGTAGCTAGAACTAAGCCACCGCTGGCCCAGTCAGTCAAACAGCCAACACGGCCCAAGCACCACGCCCACGGCCTATCACACCCGCCGCCAACCACGCCCGCGGCCTATCGCACCGACCCCCAACCACGCCCACGACCTATCGCACCGACCCCCAACCACGCCCACGGCCTATCGCACCCGCCCCTTAGCGGAGCATCCCCAGCACCGCAGTCACGAACCTACGCGGACTTCCGCTCACGCTCCGCGACTTCCTCGTGGCTCAGTAGCGTGGGCTCCGCCTTGCCAGCAGCGCACTCACCAGTGATCACGACCTCACCTGTCTTCTCGTCCTCTGGGATGGCGAACATGATCGGCAACAGGATTGTCTCCATGATGGACCGCAGCCCGCGGGCACCGGTTTCGCGCGCGAGTGCCTGCTGAGCTATCTCGGTCAGCGCCTCATCAGTGAAGCTCAGCTGCACCCCGTCCATCTCGAACAACCGCTGATACTGGCGCACTAGGGAGTTTTTCGGCTCGGTCAGAACCCGTACAAGCGCCTGCTCATCCAGGTGCCCCACGTGGGTGACCACGGGGAGACGACCAATCAGCTCCGGAATCAACCCGAATTTCACCAGATCCTCGGGCTCAACGTACTGGAACGGATTCGGTTCCTCGTCCTTCTTTCCGCTGATCTCAGCTCCGAAACCCAGCCCCTTC
The DNA here is from genome assembly GCF_001806865.1 of Corynebacterium sp. HMSC28B08. Lineage (NCBI taxonomy): Bacteria > Bacillati > Actinomycetota > Actinomycetes > Mycobacteriales > Corynebacteriaceae > Corynebacterium > Corynebacterium sp. HMSC28B08. The sequence continues at coordinate 28,895 of NZ_KV786159.1, read as the reverse complement.
TTGCCTCGACGTTCGGAGACCACCTTCTCCAGCCCCGCAAACGCGCCCGCCACAATGAACAACACGTTCTTCGTGTCGAATTGGATGAACTCCTGGTTGGGGTGCTTGCGCCCACCTTGTGGCGGAACGCTGGCAACGGTGCCCTCCAGAATCTTCAGCAGCGCCTGCTGCACACCTTCTCCCGAAACATCGCGCGTGATGGAAGGGTTTTCCGACTTCCGCGAAATCTTGTCAACCTCGTCAACGTAAATGATCCCGCGCTGCGCCTTCGCTACATCAAAATCCGCAGCCTGCAGCAGTTTGAGCAGGATGTTTTCCACGTCTTCGCCCACGTAACCGGCCTCCGTCAGGCTGGTGGCATCGGCGATAGCGAAGGGCACATCCAACTTCCGGGCGAGAGACTGTGCCAAGTAGGTCTTACCGGAACCAGTTGGCCCCAGCATCAAGATATTGGATTTGCTGAGCTCCACTTCATCATCACTGCGACGGGCCGATGCATTGGCCTCCTCCACCTTGATGCGTTTGTAATGGTTGTACACAGCCACTGCCAAAGTGCGCTTGGCATCGTCTTGGCCGATGACGTATTCGTCCAAGAACTTAGCGATTTCCGATGGTTTCGGCAGCTTATCGCTCCCCTCACCACCGGGTGCGGAGATCATTTCCTCTTCAATGATCTCGTTGCACAGTTCAATGCATTCATCGCAGATGTAAACACCAGGCCCCGCGATGAGCTTGCGGACCTGCTTTTGACTCTTTCCGCAAAATGAGCACTTCAATAGCTCTGCGCTTTCTGGCATGAGTTTCCAGTCCAGCTTTCTACTAATCTCTCGGAGTGCTGCCCCGTTGCCACATTCCCCACAACGACAGCACCTTCGGCCTTCAGGCTTTCCACTTTACCCGCCGTCGCAACCATCACCGTGTCCTGCTGGCGGTGGGTGTGTCGCACATTTCTTACTCTATTGAACCGACGCCCCTCTCCCCCACAGCACTCACCGCCGCAGGGGAAAACACGCGGGCCACATCTGGGCTTCCTCATTACCGACGCCACGCGGGGCCCGAGGCCTACCGGCCCCGAACCCCGCGATGACAACGCTTTTCTTCGTGAAGAACTTAATCTTGCGCGGAAAGCTTTCGGTATTCAAATACCTGATCGATGATGCCGTATTCCTTGGCTTCCTCAGCGGTAAGGATCTTGTCACGGTCCGTGTCGATTCGAACCTGCTCGGCAGTACGACCGGTGTGGCGCGCCAACGTGGTTTCCATCAGGGTACGCATGCGCTCGATTTCCTTGGCCTGAATCTCTAAGTCGGAAACCTGGCCCTGAACCCCGCCGGTGGCAGGCTGGTGAATCAGCACTCGGGCGTTCGGCAACGCGGCACGCTTGCCCGGGGTACCGGCAGCCAGCAACACCGCGGCAGCGGATGCTGCCTGCCCGAGGCACACGGTCTGTACATCGGGTCGTACGTACTGCATCGTGTCGTAAATCGCCATCAAGCTGGTGAAAGAGCCACCGGGCGAGTTGATGTACATGGTGATATCACGGTCTGGATCGAGACCTTCCAAAACCAACAGCTGCGCCATGATGTCATTGGCAGAAGCATCATCGACCTGGGTTCCCAGGAAAATGATGCGCTCCTCGAACAGCTTGTTGTACGGATTAGATTCCTTCGCACCGTAGCTAGAGTGCTCTACGAAGGATGGCAGGATGTATCGCATTTCTGGCATCTGCATGGTTCTTACTTCTCCTTCGCAGAGGTGATGACGTGATCAACGAAGCCGTACTCCTTGGCTTGTTGGGCCGTGAACCAGCGATCACGATCCGAATCCTTGGTAATCTGCTCCACGGTCTGGCCGGTGAACTCAGCAATGAGCTCCGCCATTTCGCGCTTAGTATGCGCAAACTGCTCGGCCTGGATAGCAATGTCCGCAGCGGTACCGCCCACACCGGCAGATGGCTGGTGCATCATAATGCGAGCGTGTGGCAGAGCGTAGCGCTTTCCCTTAGTCCCGGCGGAGAGCAGAAACTGCCCCATGGATGCTGCCAATCCCATGCCGTAGGTGGCAATATCGCACGGTGCGTAACGCATCGTGTCGTAGATAGCCATGCCCGCAGTGACCGAACCACCGGGAGAGTTGATGTACAGGGAGATGTCCTTGGTGGGATCCTCCGCCGCCAACAACAGGATCTGGGCACAGAGCTTGTTGGCGATCTCGTCATCGACCTGGCTGCCGAGGAAGATAATGCGCTCCCGCAGCAGGCGCTCGAAAACATGATCGTTCATGTTCGGGGCCTCCATGCCGTTAGCCGCCCGAGGGCTGGATTGAGTACTCATTGTGCTCCTTATAGCAAGGTGTAATTCGTTGTGCGCCCCAGCCTAGTCACGTCTATGGACATCGTGTGACGCCGAAGGCGCTTGTTCGCTATCAGCGCACGATCCGGGGAGGAGGTCGGCGTCGAAACGAAAAAAGCTGCAGGCATTGAGACAGGAAAAGACAAAGCCCACCGGTCTTGTCGACAAGACCAGTGGGAGCGTCTAAACCCTAGAAACCCCGCCCCTCATCCGCTGATGGCCACGCCCACGCACTATTCTGCGCGACGGTCGGTGCTCAGCGAGGGCCAGAGGGCGGAGCGCGGATTTACTTGTCCTCTGAAGAGTCAGCCTTCTTGGTGGACTTCTTCGTCGTGGACTTCTTGGCGGTGGACTTCTTCGCCGCAGTCTTCTTGGTGGACTTCTTAGCTGCGGTCTTCTTCGCAGGCTTGTCGTCCTTGTCCTCGGCCTTCTTCTCGGTCTTGGTGCCGGCCTTCTTCTCAGCCTTCGCGTCAGCCGTGGACTCCTCGGCCTCGGCACCCTCGGCCTCTTCCTCACCAAAGAACTGCTTGGGATCGACAACCTCGCCGTCAGTGTCCTTCACGGAGGTCTTGGCGATGTTCAATGCCAGAGCCTTACCGCGACGAACGTCGGCGAACAGACTGCCCAGCTGGTTAGCCTGCTGCAGCTGCATGATGAACTGGTTCGGGTCCATACCGTACTGGTTAGCCGTGAACGCGATGTGGTCCATCAGCTCTTCCTGGGAGACGTTTGGCTGCTCAACGTCAGCCAGCGCATCGAGGAACAACTGGGTACGCACGGAATCCTCAGCGGAGCTGCGTGCGTCCTCTTCGAACTTCTCACGGGTCAAGTCCTGTGCGGCCAGCATGGACTCGAATACCTTCTCGTCACCACCGAACTGGGCGATGATCTGCTGGATCTGCCCGTCGACCTGCTCCTTGACAACGGACTCAGGCAGCGGAACCTCGGCCTGGTCCAGAGCAGCTTCCAAGACCTTGTCACGAATCTGACCGGCCTGGGTATTCTTCAGCTGGTTCTCCACCTGGGTCTTCAGGGAGTCGCGCAGCTCGTCCAAGGTGTCGAACTCGGAGGCCAGCTGTGCGAACTCGTCATCGAGCTCTGGCAGTTCACGTTCCTTGACGGATACGACCTTCACGGTGACTTCGGCCTCTTCATCCGCGTGTTCACCGGCAACGAGCTTAGAGGTGAAGGTGTTTTCCTCCCCCTCCTTCATGCCGACCAGGGTATCGTCCAAGCCCTCAATGAGGGAATCGTTGCCGACCTCGTGGGACAGCCCCTCGGTAGTCGCCTCGTCAACGGTCTCACCATCGATGGTGGCGGAGAGATCAATGGAAACGAAGTCGCCCTTCTTCACAGCGCGCTCAACTGGCTTCAGGGTGCCGAAGCGTGCCTGTAGGTTCTTCAGTTCCTCGTCGACTGCAGCCTCGTCGGCGACTACTGGGTCGACCTCGACGGAAATCTTGGAGAAGTCTGGAACGTCGATCTCTGGGCGAACGTCAACCTCAGCAGTGAAGATGACGTGCTTGCCATCTTCCAGCTCGGTGATGTCGATGTCCGGCTGGCTAAGCACCTTGAGGTCGTGCTCATCGACTGCCTGGCTGTAACGGCTTGGCAGCATCTCGTTTATTACCTGATCCAGCACCATGCCACGGCCTAGACGCGCTTCCAGCAACTTTGCAGGGGCCTTACCCTTGCGGAATCCTGGCATGTTTACTTGTTGCGCCAGGGAGGCATACGCCTTGTCGAACTCCGGCTTGAGCTCCTCGAAGGGTACCTCGACGGTGATCTTGGTGCGGGTGGCGCTCAGCTTCTCTACAGAGCTCTTCACGAATGCACACTCCTGTGTCGATAATAGGGTTTCGCGGATGCGGTCTTTTGTCACGATACGCCGTTTCTGGGGCGCGGTCGTTCCCGCATCTTTTCGGTCGATCGTCAATTTTATATGTCGACGCCCCGCTGGCTGCGTAAGGGTCGATTATTACTGGGCCTTTGGCCAAACTGAACGCGCTGAAACCAGTTAATCCCGCCACGTCACGCCGACTTTGATCTATCCCCCCGGAGCCGCGAATATGCGAATGACCCTTGGGCTGGTTAGCCCGAGGGTCATCTTAGTACTGTCGGGATAGCGGGATTTGAACCCACGACCCCTCGCTCCCAAAGCGAGTGCGCTACCAAACTGCGCCATATCCCGATCCACAAAACACTAGCACCCCTCAAGGAGGTGCTTGCGCTGTTGCGTGCATTACTTTACGTGCACCGGGAGGGAAACACAAAACAACAGTTCAGGGGCTTGTGGCATACGATCAGTAGAACGAATTCAACGGGCACAGGGAATGGGCAAGCCAGAGCATGTAGCACCTACCGTTACAGCGGCCCCCTATCCCACAGACGGTCGGTCACCTCCCCAGTGAATGTGGCCCCTACCGCTACAGCAGTCCCCTACGTAGGGTCGGCATCTAATGAGGTTGGAATTGCATTATCCGGCACGTAGCTCACAGTAGCGAAAGCATTCGTTACCGCCTGCGCTGTCCCGATAGGCTTAATGATCAGGCTAAAGACTAGAGACTGCAAGCCCCATCCAATAAGCGCGGAGACGTGACCCATTCCACCCAGCGTTCTACTGGAAAGACTGCGACGATACTGATCTACTGGAAAGACAGCGACGATACCCACGAGGAAAATCTGCAGCGAAATGCTGAGTATCACCCCGATTCCTGTCGCGACTGCGATGGAACCCCACAACCCCACCGGCATGCTTAGGATTCGTGCCTCCCACCCCCGCCATCACAAAGGTGAGCCATCCGAATTACCCCCCGGAGCTCCCCCCAGATGAGTACACATTAAAAAGCACCTATGCCATGATTGTCATGACTTACGTCATGACTAAAAAGGCAAGAGGCAGTAAAAACCGCCCCTGAACTGGAGGGAACGACGGGAATCGAACCCGCGTCTTCAGCTTGGAAGGCTGAGGTATTAGCCACTATACGACGTTCCCCTAAGTAGTAACTCTACGTTGCTCACTACAACCGGCCCGGCGATAGCGTGCAGTAAGTAGCGTAACCACTGGAGCCAAAGCCTACACGCCATTCACATGACTAATCAAATTCGAACTTTCGGCCGTTCAACTGTCGCCTCTCCTTTCCCCCATAGGGTTTCCCTTAACCTGCAGTTTTCCGGTATGTTAGCTAATGTGCGTCCCCCCCGACAGGCAATACACCTATCCTCGTCACCAAAACCGGACGCTATCATACTTAATATGCAACCGATCATTATCGACAAGGACACGGGAGTTGAGCTGTGGACAGCTTCCCAGTGTGCTGAATACACGGGAACTGCCCGTGGGACATTCACCAGTTACGCCGGGCGCGGTCGCGCGCCTGAGCCCGTAGCCAAGCATCACGGGTTAACACTCTGGCTTTCGGATGATATCCGCGAGTGGCACAATAACCGCATCGCACAGCGCGAAAAGTAAGCCTTTCAGTTAATCCCCCACCCTTGTTCCCTCGTCTCCGGGAACTTCACCACATTCCATTCACAGAGACATATCACCGCAAAACCAAGCCCCCGAATTCCGCAATAGGGATCCGGGGGCTTCGATTTCTGGGGCCAGATGTTTCGGTAGAAACGCGAGTATTACTGGCCGGGGACCTCCGGGGCCTCACCGGTGCGTTCATACTCAGCGAGGATGTCGATGCGACGCTGGTGGCGCTCCTCCTGGCTCCACGGCTGGGAGACAAAAGCATCCACGATGGCCAAGGCCTCTTCCTCAGAATGCATACGCCCACCCAAACCGATGAGCTGCGCATTGTTGTGCTCGCGCGCCAACTTGGCGGTCTCGACAGACCAGGCCAGCGCACAACGTGCCCCTGGGACCTTGTTTGCAGCGATCTGCTCGCCATTTCCGGAGCCACCCAGAACGATTCCCAAAGATCCCTCGTCGGCAACCACCTTCGTGGCGGCGTCAATACAAAAAGCTGGATAATCGTCGTTGGCATCGTAGGTGTGAGCGCCACAGTCGATGACCTCAAATCCCTTGTCCGCCAAATGAGCTTTGATGACATTTTTCATTTCGAACCCTGCGTGGTCCGCACCTAGGTAAATACGCATGGTGCCAGTTTAAACGTTAGGTTCAAATACGCATCCGATGGCGGGATTCTCGGCGCGCGCCCCAAGCGACCACTGACCTGTCACCAGCTGTCGTGCCAAGTCGTACTCGACGACGGGACACTCGGCGCCTGGCCCGATATTGCCCGGACCGGCTACGCTACCGAAACCTTATTCGGCAACCGGGTCTTCAGTACGCGTGCGCTTGAGCTCGAAGAAGTGGGGGTAGCCACCCAGAACCATGGCCGCATCGAACAGTTCGCCGGCTTCCTCACCCTGAGGCACACGGGTGAGGACTGGGCCGAAGAAGGCTGTATCGCCCAACTGCACAACCGGTGTTCCAACATCGTCGCCAACCAAATCCAGCGCACGTTGGTGCGAATCGCGTAGTTGCTGTTCGTAGGAACCATCCTCCCCCAAGCCCTTATATGCCGCGTTGAAGAGCTCGGCTGGGGCTCCAGCCTCCGCCAAGGCCTCCTTAATTAGTTCGTCATTGGCGTGCAAATCCTCATAGCTCACGCGCTTTTCATTGTGAATTCGGTTGCCCATCGCGGTGTAAAAGGCGCCGATCTTTTCTGGGGCTTCGGTGTACAAAGCAGCAGCCACCCGGGCTGGCGCCCATGCGAACTGCATACGGTCTTTATAACCTTCATCGAGCCCTTCACGGCCGTCATTGAGAACCGCCAAACTCATGGGCGCCCAATCAATGGTCACATCACGGACCTTCTCAACTTCAAGCAACCAGCGACTGGTTACCCATGCAAAAGGGCAGGTGGAATCGAAAAACATCGTTACTTTGTTAGTAGCCATGGTTCCCACTGTAACGACAACCCAGACATCGCGTCTGCGGCCCCCGAGTCGGACTCGTGTGAGAACGGGGTTAGTACACCAGCTACCGCTCTACACGTTGTCGCGCTCGGTTACTAAGGTTGGTCGCATGACTTCTACAAACCTCACACGCACCGAGGCCGCTAACCGCGCCCGACTCATTTCGAACGTGAGCTACAGCTTCAACGTTGACCTCACCGAGGGTGCCAATATCGACCAGAAAACGTTCCCCTCTCAGACCACCATCACCTTTAGCTCGGAATCTGGCTCCACCTTTGTGGACCTGCGGGCCGCTTCCGTCAGCAAGGTGGAATTGGATGGGGAAGATATTACCCAGACCGCTGTGCCGTTGAAGAACGGTTCCTACGACGAAGAACAAGGCATCCAGCTCCACAACCTCACGACTGGTTCTCACTCCTTAGTCGTGGAAGCCGATGCTGTCTACTCTGCTACCGGTGAAGGCCTGCACCGGTTCCGTGACCCCGCAGATGGCGAGGTGTACATGTACACCCAGTTCGAGACTGCAGATGCCAAGCGCGTTTTCGCCTGTTTCGATCAGCCAGACATCAAGGCCACCTACGACATCACTGTTACTACGCCTTCCACGTGGACTGTCGTCACCAACAATGTGGTCAGCGTGGATGACCGAAATGCAGACGACGGCAGTAACGTCCACCGTATCCACCGCGCCACCGTCGACTACCCACTGTCCACCTACCTAGTTGCCCTGTGCGTCGGCCCGTGGTACGAGGTTCGAGACGAATGGACCGGCACCATCACGGAACACCCCGAAATGTCTCAGGAGGCCATTGCCGAAGCAACCAAGCGTGCTCCTTTGCAGACATCCGGCGATATCACCGTGCCCCTCGGTCTGTACTGCCGCCAGTCATTGGCGGAGTACATGGATGTTGACGAGTTGCTGAAAATCACCAAGCAAGGCTTCGACTGGTATTCCGAGCACTTTGGTGTGGGCTACCCGTTCTACAAGTACGACCAGATCTTCTGCCCCGAATACAACATGGGCGCGATGGAAAACGCCGGTGCGGTGACGTTCCGCGACGAATACATCTTCCGTAGCGCAGCCTCCCACTACGAATACGAACGTCGTGCGGACACAATTTTGCACGAGATGGCGCACATGTGGTTCGGCGACCTTGTCACCATGCAGTGGTGGGACGACCTGTGGCTCAACGAGTCCTTTGCAACCTGGTCCGCTGCCATGAGCCAAGCCGGGGCCACGAAATTTAAAACCGCGTGGGTGACTTTCGCCAACAAGGAAAAAGCATGGGCCTACGGCCAAGACCAGCTATCCTCCACGCACCCCGTTTTCTCGGACGCTTCGGACATCGTGACGGTAGACGCCAACTTCGATGGAATTACGTACGCCAAGGGCGCAAGTGTATTGAAGCAGCTGTCTGCGTACGTGGGCTTGGAACCATTCCTTTCCGGCCTTCGCTCCCACTTTGCTGCGCATGCATGGTCAAATGCCACCTTTGATGACCTTCTTGGAGCCCTCGAAAAAGCCAGTGGCCGTGACCTCTCCAGTTGGGCCGACCAATGGCTCAAGACCACCGGCATCAACACGCTGGCGCCGAAGTTCCAGGTCAATGACGGTAAGTACACCAGCTTTGCCGTGACACAGCAGGGTGCAGAACCAGGCGCTGGCGAGACTCGCACCCACCGCATCGCGGTGGGTATCTACGCCTTCAACTCTGGCCAGCTGGTTCGCACTCACAAGACGGAGCTGGACATTGAAGGGCCTGAGACCGAAATTGCAGACCTGGTTGGGGCCAACGAGGGCGATCTCATATTAGTTAACGACAACGATCTAACCTATGCCTTCATGTCTCTGGACGAAAAGTCGCTGAGTACCGCCACGGAAAACATCGACAAGATCGGTGACCCCATGGCACGTTCTCTCGTGTGGTCCGCTGCGTGGCAGATGACCCGCAATGCCCAGATGAAGGCTCGCGATTTCGTTGCCTTGGTGGCCCGCGGATGTGTGGCTGAAACCGAGATGGCAGTGTTAGAACAGATTTTGCTGCAAGGGCGCTCCGCCGTTGACTCATACGCTGATCCCGCGTGGGCCGACAGCACCGGATGGGCCATGCTTCGCGATGCCTACCTTGAGGGCGTACGCACCACCACGGAAGCAGCCCAGCTCGCCTTCGCTCGCGCATTCGCCGGTTGTCTGCAGTCTGCCGAATCTGCCGAAATCCTGCGGGCCCTTTTGGGTGAAACCGACGCCCCTACGGGCATCACGGGCCTCGATGTGGACCAGGATCTTCGCTGGGCCTTCATCATCGCGTTGACCGGCGCGGCCCGTATCACGAACGAATCGGAACCGACGCTCACCGCACGCATCGAAGCTGAACAGAAGACGGATTCCTCCAGCACCGGTGCAATGCGGGCGCTCCAAGCGCGCTCCGTCATCCCCACGGTAGAGACGAAGCAGAAGGTATGGGAGGAAATCACCGTCCACGGACCAGAGCGCTCCAACCTAGAACTGCGCCACCTCATGGCTGGGTTCTACCACGTCGGCCAGCGCGATCTCTTGGACGGCTTTGGCTTGAAGTACGCCGAAGTCGCCCCATCGCTGTGGAACGCACTGTCCCCGGAGATGGCGCTGCGCACCCTGGAGGGCATCTACCCCACCTGGGATACCAGCGAAGAAACGGACACCGTGATTGCCGATATGATTGAAAAGGACAGCACCCCGGTCGGTTTGCGTCGCCCCCTCCGCGAGGGACGCGATGTCGTCGCTCGCCGTAAGTCCGCGGTGGTATACGACCAGTCCTAACACGGTCGCGTCCAGCTCCCACTGAAAGATGTGATCGGTGGAGATCAGGGTGGCGTCAGAAAAAAGGGCGCTGGCACGCATGCGAACAGAGAGGTAGGCAGTGAGCGCGAATTTCTACGAGGCAGTCGGCGGGGAGGAAACCTTCCGCAAGGTTGTGCACGAGTTCTACAAGCAAGTGCCCGCCGACGACATCCTGGGGCCCATGTACCCCGATGACGATCTAGAAGGTGCTGAGGATCGGCTGCGGTGGTTCCTCGCACAATACTGGGGTGGCCCGCAAGAGTTCAACATCCAGCGTGGCCATCCTCGGCTGCGCATGCGGCACGCTCGTTTCCACATTGATGAGGCCGCGCGGGATCGGTGGTTGGAACTGATGTCCAAGGCAATGGCGACTGTTGATGAGGACACTTTGCCCGATGCGCACCGAGCAGCCATGTGGGATCACATGGAACGAGTTGCAAACATGCTGATTAACGCACCCAGCGGGCACCCCGATTTATCGAAAGGATCCCCGCAGGAGCCTAACGCGCGATGATGGACATCGCTCCTCCCGTCATTGGGGCCCTCGTTGCGGGGGCTTTCAGTGCGGGATTGGTAGATGCCATCGTTGGTGGTGGTGGCCTGATCCTCATTCCCTTGCTGATGATTGCGCTTCCCACGGTGCCCGAGCCCAGCATCATCGCCACTAATAAAGTGGCATCCGTCAGCGGTACAACAACCGCGGCGATCTCGTTTCTGCGACGAGTGAAGGTGGATAAATTCCTCCTTACATGGGCTGTTCCGCTGGCGCTGGCGTGTTCAGCGGGCGGCGCGTTGATGGTTTCCGTGGTCGACAGTGCGATACTGCGGCCCATCATCATCGTTTTACTGCTTGCCGTGGGAACCTACGTGGCGCTGAAACCCTCCTTTGGCGAAAGCTCCGCGATTACGCAGCGCAAGGCCATCTCGCGCCGGCGCTGGTTCCTAGCACTGATGGTGATCGGGTTAATTTCCGCCTACGACGGGTTCTTCGGTCCGGGAACAGGGACGTTCCTCATTATCAGCTTAACGGCGCTTCTAAGCCGATCATTTTTGGAATCAGTTGCAATGACCAAGGTCATCAATGTTTCCACCAATGCTGGCGCGCTGTGCGTACTGGCGGCTACCGGGAATGTCATGTGGTTGCTGGGATTTGTCCTCGCGATTGCCAATATCTGCGGATCGGTAGCCGGGGCACGGCTGGTGATTTCGCGTGGAACGGGCTTCATTCGAATCATGCTGCTGATCGTGGTGGTGGCGATGGCTGGGAAACTAACGTACGACCTGTTCAACGGTTAGTTGTCTGCTGCCCCCTCGCAGTGCGGGATCCGCCATCCACGCCGGAGCCTAGTGGATAGTGCGGGATCCGCCATCCACGCCGGAGCCTGGTTGAAAGTGCGGGATCCGCCATCCACGCCGGAGCCTGGTTGAAAGTGCGGGATCCGCCATCCACGCCGCGCATGTCCCACGTGGTTCGGACTAAGGGTTGGGAGCTCATGAGTTCCGACTGCGCACTTTGCCGTGGCCAAGCCCCTCCCGAGGTCGACGCCCGATCCCATGTCAACGAAGCAGAACGAAAAGCCCAACAAACGTGCCCACGACATCATTTCATTCTGCTAATCCAGCACCCAGACAGCACCAAAAATACAGAACCAACGGCAGGACCCACACCAATCCCATGTCAACAAAGCAGAACGAAAAGCCCAACAAACGTGGCCACAACATCATTTCATTCTGCTAATCCAGCACCCAGTGACACCGGAGATGGCGGTCTGATCACGGGAATGAGCAGATCAGCGTCGTCGAGAGAATCATGGCACCCGCGCGAGCCCCCCTGGTCGGGGCGCATAAAGGGTGCCGCCTACGCCATCCACTCGAATCCACGAAGCGTGGGCACTCACTCGTGCGTAGTCGTAGGATTTCATCGCGGGATTCACAGGTTCTGGTGCCAAACCCAACGCTCCCATTGTTGCCATCATCCGACCGGTAATGCTCACCTGCGCCGAATCAGAGCTCACCTCCATGAGCTCCTGATCAAGGAGGGAGCGCGCAATCCCCGCGGGACCTGAGTGCTCGCGATTTTCTGCCACCATCGCTTGGTACAACTCACGCAGCACAGACCCCGGTGGGGTGTCAATCAGGGTGTATCCCGTTTCAGGCGGCAACGCACCCCGCCACAACAACGAACAATCCGCACCCAAGGCAAGTTCCTGCGGTAAGTCCTGACCTGGCGTACCCGGTTCAGTCTGACCCAGTGTTACGCCCTGTTCCGATCGACCCTGTGGGGGGACGAATCTTGAAAGGTAGGATCCCAGTGCGTCCCTGATTGCACGTGCCCGAACCACCGCGTCGTCGCTACCGACCAAAGTGCCAGGGATGCGCTGCATGTAAATGGTGCTCGTGGGCGTCGAAAAGAAAAAATCAACCGCCCCGTCAACCTGCCGCAGCCGCGCCAAAGCATCCGGATCCATAGCCAGCACCCGGTCTGCGACTTGGCTAGTTCGGCGCGCAGCGGCTTGCCATTGCTTAGCGGTACTGGCATGGACGAGATCAGGGACAACGAGACGAATTTCCATAAACCCCACTATAGGTGGGCGCTTAGGAAACGTTGTTAGCCTTCTCCACAGCACGGGTGCGATTGCGTTCGCGAGCAGAGGTTTCGGAGGAGTTCGATTCTTCGTCATCGGAAACCGGAATTAAGAACAACCCCATGTTCTTCAGGTCCTGCTCCGACCACTCGCGAGATTTTCCGGTCATCACGTCGATGCCCACCATGACGGTATCAATCGTGGACGCAACACGGCCAAGCGAATCCTTGATCTGCTGGCGCATTACGCAGGAACGGGTTCCCAGACTGGTGAAAAATGAGCTCACTGCGACCTCAGATTCACCCGGAGACAACGGGCGAGGGTAATCGATCGTCGTGTGGCGAACGAAGAACGGTGGAACGGCAATATCCATCTCCAGCAGAACGTCCTTGAGAAAAACCATGCGCGCATCTTGGGCGAATTCAAGATACTTGGCGTTGTTAACATGCTGGTATTGATCAAAATCAGTCCAACGGAGTTCCCGATGGCACGTGTGCCAGCGAGTATCGGTCTTCTTATTAAGAATAAAAGGCATCGCTTGCCAGTCCCCTTCGATTGTAAGTTTGTTGTCGAAGTTAAAAGGATTCCATACGGAACGTACATTGTAGCAATCGGGGCTGGTGGTAAAGAAGTTACATGCACAACCCATGAAAAATTCCCGCGACTCTTACACTTTTTCAGTGCCCAGTCACGGGAATTGGTTAAGCCGACACTACGGCGGAGCCGGCCGGAACATGGGTTGAGACCGTCGGCGGTTCCCCAAGAACGGCCAGCGAAAGCGGATGAACCAAATGGGGTTCCTCGAAGGCAGCTACCACTACACGAAGCAGCCGACGATCCCTCGCAGAACCATGCTCCCCCACGGGGGCGTGCACCGGCGGAACCTAGCGCGTCAGCTTACGGTGCGTAACGCGGTGCGGACGGGCGGCCTCGGCACCCAAGCGATCGATCTTGTTCTTCTCGTAGTCCTCAAAGTTACCCTCGAACCAGTACCATTGCCCCTCGGCAACATTGCCCTCCCACGCGAGAATGTGGGTACAGGTGCGATCCAAGAACCAGCGGTCGTGGGAGATCACAACGGCGCAGCCCGGGAAGTTCTGCAGCGCGTTTTCCAAGCTGGACAGGGTTTCCACATCCAGGTCGTTAGTCGGCTCATCCAGCAGGATCAGGTTTCCGCCCTGCTTCAGGGTCAGCGCCAAGTTTAGGCGGTTACGCTCACCACCGGACAGGACCTTGGATGGCTTCTGCTGATCCGGCCCTTTGAATCCGAAGGCGGACAGGTACGCACGGGATGGCATTTCGTTCTGCCCCACGTGAATGTAATCTAAGCCGTCGGACACAACCTCCCACACGGTTTTCTCTGGATCGATGTTCGCGCGGTTCTGGTCAACGTAGCTGAGCTGCACGGTCTGGCCAATCTTGACCTCACCTGCGTCGGGCTCTTCTAGACCGACGATGGTCTTGAACAGGGTGGTCTTACCCACGCCGTTAGGGCCGATCACACCCACGATGCCGTTACGAGGCAGGGTGAAGGACAAGTCCTTGATGAGCACGCGGCCATCAAAACCCTTCTGCAGATCCTTAACCTCAACAACTTGATTACCCAGGCGCGGTGGGGTTGGGATCTGAATTTCCTCGAAATCCAGCTTCTTGTACTGTTCCGCCTCCGCAGCCATCTCTTCATAGCGCTGCAGACGAGCCTTGTTCTTCGCCTGACGAGCCTTGGCACCGGAGCGCACCCAGGCCAGCTCTTCCTTCAAGCGCTTCTGCAGCTTCTGGTCCTTCTTACCTGCAACCTCGAGACGCTTGGCCTTGGTCTCTAAGTAAGTGGAGTAATTACCCTCGTATGGGTATAGATTGCCGCGGTCGACCTCACAGATCCACTGGGCCACGTGATCCAGGAAGTAACGGTCGTGAGTCACGGCCAAAACAGCGCCGTTGTAGTTCGCCAGGTGCTGCTCCAGCCACAGCACGGACTCCGCATCCAAGTGGTTAGTAGGCTCGTCGAGCAGCAGCAAATCTGGCTCGCTGAGCAGCAATTTCGCCAATGCTACGCGGCGGCGCTCACCACCAGACAAGTGTGTCACTGGCTCATCGGATGGCGGGCAACGCAACGCCTCCATGGCCTGCTCAATCTTGGAATCCAGTTCCCACGCATCGGCAGCATCAATCTGCTCCTGCAACTGGGTCATTTCCTCCATGAGCTCGTCCGTGTAGTTGGTCGCCATTTCCTCGGCGATCGCCTCGTAGCGTTGACGAACCTGGAAGATCTCGCCCATGCCCTCTTCGACATTCTCGCGAACGGTCTTCTCCTCATTCAAAGGTGGCTCCTGCTGCAGGATGCCAACGGTAGCACCGGGGTCGAGGAACGCCTCACCGTTCGAAGGCTGATCGATACCAGCCATGATCTTCAAAATAGAGGACTTACCGGCACCGTTAGGACCGACCACGCCGATCTTGGCGCCCGGGTAGAACGCCATGGTCACGTTATCGAGAATGACCTTCTCGCCGTGCGCCTTGCGCACGTTCTTCATGGTGTAGATGAACTCGCCCACTGTGAACTCGTCTCCGACCTTTCCGGTATAGATTTCTCACGTCACTGAAATTATCGATGTGGAAGCCGCCGAGGTTAACGCCGGCGACTACCACGCATGCCCCTCAGTGTACGTGGTCACAGGGGTCCATCCCACTTTGCGACCTGGTTGCGGGACCTGCCGCTTCTAGAATGGTGGCTTCGAGCTATTGTCCTCCTCATTTCCCCCCAACGAGTTACCGGATTGGGCTCCCACGCCCGCGCCAACCAATTCACGCTCCTCGTTGTCTTCGCTGCCACCCGCTGCTTTCTCTGCGGCGCGCGCGGTTTCCGTACCACGGGCTTCAAACTCCCCGAAATCCTCATCCTTGATCGCTTTCGCTCGCTGCCAATTCAGATCAGGCCCCACGTGGCTGGCCTTCACACGCAGCACCGAACGCTTGACCTTTTCGCCATTCAACTCGGCTTCCCAATTGCTCTGGATCAACCGGCCAATTACCAGGACCGACATTCCCTTGCCCATGCAGTCCAGCACGTTGTTCGCTAACTTCCCCCAGCACTGCACCTCGACAAAGGTTGGCTCGCCTTCCGACCAGTTACCATTAGCATCTTGGTAGCGGTGATTCAGTGCGAGGTTGAGTAGCACCAACGTGCGCCCGTTGGCTGAATTCCTAAATTTGAGTTCCGGCTCCCTCGTGAGCCGCCCTGCCAAATGAACGGTCGCCATATTAAACACGTGTTTTCCCTTTCGTCCCCACCGAGGGCTTGTCCCCCAGTGTTTGACTCCGACGTTGCCACAATCACGTGCTCATGCCATTTTTCTCGACGCCCTGCTGTGCATAACTACGGTGAACCGCCGGCTTATCCACAGTCCACTACCTAGGCCTTGACATGGGGACGCGTACCGGTGTGGCGCGTCAATATAATCGATTCAATCAGCCTGGCCGCACCCCTGCCCAGGCAATCCCCATCGCCCCCATCTCTAGCTGCACTTGTGCCCAAACAGCGCCCCATCGCCCCCATCTCTGGCTGCACTTCTGCCCAGGCAGCGCCCCATCGCCCCATCGCTAGCTGCACTTCTGCCCAGGCAGCGCCCCATCGCCCCATCGCTAGCCGCACTTCTGCCCCGTCAGCGCCCTACTCGTTCTTATCCACCTGGCCTCGCTTCTTCGCAGGATGGCGCTTGGTGTGCAGAGCCCCCTGGACTTCTTGATCGTGGTAGTCCGCGCTGTAGTATTCCGCGTTACCAAAATCACCACGGCCCTCCGCAAGCCCCTGCAACATGGCGTTGTACGCCTCCAATTCTTCCCCTCCAGTCCGCTCTTCACGGCGGTCATGGCGCGCGGCTTCCTTGCGATCGGTGCGCATCCACTGCACACCGTGAGCAGCGGTAACCACCAGCAACGGGATCTCACCCAGAGCCCACGCAATTCCACCGCCCTTATTCTGTTCTTCCGCGAAATCCACGGGGAATGGGAAGTCCAGTTGCTTGTAGAACTCCAGATTCAAAGGGGTAGCCATTTGCATCATCGCGATACCAAACCACGCGTGGAATACCACGACGGCGAACAACGTCAACATCTTAATGAATGGGCTGAGCTGGCGCGGCGCCGCATCCACACCGATGATCACCCAGTAAAAGATGTAACCGGAAATGATGAAGTGAATCATCATGAACAAGTGGCCACCGTGATTGTCGCCGATGACGTTGAACAGGGAGGACAAATACAGGTAGTAGAACCCGATCACGAACTGAATACCGGCCACAATGGGGTTGGTGAGAAACCGCGAGACGGGATTGTTAATGAACACCACCAGCCACTCGCGTGGCCCCGGCACACCGTTGCGTCCCGCCGGTGGCAGCGCACGCAGCAACAACGTCATGGGCCCACCCAAAACCCAGAACACGGGAACCGCCATCGACAAAATCATGTGTTGCAACATGTGCGGGGAGAACATCGCCATGGAGTACATGCCCAATCCCGAGGACGTAGCCCAGAACAAGGTCGCATTGCCTAACGTCCACCAGAACAACCGGGACAGTGGCCAATCAATGCCACGCTTTTTCAAAGACAACCAGGCCCACGTGTAGATCCACTGCAGGATCAACGCCCCCACGCCAAACACCAAATCCATGCGGAACATGGTGAAGTAATTCGCCACGCTCGGCGGCTCCTCTAAACGGAAGCCCAACAACAGGTCTTGGGGAGTGAGATCTAGCTGCAGCTCAATCGGAGGTGGGATGCGGGACAGGGACACTGCCACCCCGATGGTCGCAGCCATGATCAAAACTTCAACCAGGGCAAGGCGGATGAAGGGACGGCGCTGGGCGTCGGAAATAGATGTGCGATCACCCTTGGCCTCTGCAGCCTGCAGTAAAGGAATAACCTTGCGACGATGTAGCCAACCACAGTAGGCCAAAACAATTGTAAGGACAGCCTTCGCCGTGATAACCAGCCCATATTGAGTGCTGAACCACTCAGAGAATTTCAGGCGGATAGCCGCATTGATAAGCCCGGAGATAGCAATGCCGATGATTGCGCACAACGCGATAAAGCTATAACGCTCTACAATGACAGCGAGGTGCTCGCCACGACGTTTGGCATGGGCAACCAAGGCCATCAGACCGCCAACCCACACCGCCGTGAGGACGAGGTGCCACAACAAGGAATTCACACCATAGTCGTGGTTGCCACCGCTGGCGGAGTGCCCTTCCAAGCCGAGGGGAATAAGCGAAAGAATCGAGATGGCAAAATAAACCGGCTGCCAAATCCACTTGCGCGTTGTGGCAGAAAAGATGGCCACGACGAAGGCAAACGCCGCGACCCATAACCACACGCGAGCGGCACTGACCTGGGACAGGGCGGTTTCCCAGAAAGTGGGATCCATCGCGACCGACAGTGGCTGGCCGGACACATCCGATAAGTACAGCGGTACTAGGGCCAGCGCACCCAAACCCCACACGACCATGGACCACGTGCCTGTTCGCGAGGCCTTGTACCCGTCAAGGTCCAGGTAGCCGTCCTTACGAGGCGGCGCCCCGAACGCGGCCATCATGAACGAGCCAATCCCCAGGAACGCCACCAACGTTACGGCCGAGCGCACAAACGGCAACCCGATGGTCGTGAGTTCTCCGGGATCTGGAATACCGAGAATCGCGAGGGATTCCCCCAGAAAGCTATACCCGATCGCGGCGCCGACGATGCCGGCGACAACTGCCGCCACCACGTAAAATAGCGTGGGCTTAGCGGAGGTACGCTTCTTGGCAGCGGTGTTCTTATCCACCAAGTCGCGAGTCGACGATTCTTCCGCGCCCGCCGTTGTAGATGAAGTCGCATTGACAGTCTCAGACATGCCCCTGACATTACCGCCGTAGCGCGCGAATTCCGATTTCTTGAGACGCGGGTAACAGCGCTGACCACGGGCTGGCTTAGCCCGACCTCCCTCCGGCATCGCTGGAGCTGGTGGGTTAATCTAAGTAGCGTTCTGTTCCGATACGTGTGGGACAGATCGTGTCAGCCTCCGTAGCTCAGCGGATTAGAGCAGAGGGTTTCTACCCCTTGTGTCGCGGGTTCGAGTCCTGCCGGGGGCACCAGGTCTTTCGTGCACCGGGTACTTCGGGCGCAAGGTTCTTCGTGCACCGGGTACTTCGTGCACCGGGTACTTCGCGCACCAGGTACTTCGTGCACCGGGTACTTCGGGCACCGGGTTCTTCGTGCTTCTACCCGAACGTCATCGAATGCAGCACCACTCCAGGGGCCACATCGATCTCCAACACACCTTCCCGCTTCTCCCCTCCAGGCTTTCCGGCGATATCGATCGTTCCAGGCGTGACCGGCAAGCTGTGTTGCACCCCATTCACGGTGATCCCCGCGCGTCCAGATTTCCCGCCCGCGGCACCGCTCGATTGCCCCGCCTGGCCAGCCCCTTCCCCTCCAGAGGCCACTATCTGTACTAACCCGGCGCGGTAATTCAATCGTAATTTCGCTGCCTTACCTGCTCGGATGAAATCGGGACCGATAGTCCACTCCCCTTCCAATGCGTAATTGGGAAACTCCAAGTTTGGCACTGCAGTAAAAGTGCGTGTTCCCTGGCGGTATTCCTGTTTCGAATTAGCGAAATACTCGGCGCGTTCGTATCCCAGATAGGTCTCGGGATTGCGATCTCGAACGGTAGCTACTTCCTCGTTATTGAGGGGTTCCGGCAACTTCACATTGGGGTTGGCTTCCTTCAGCAGTTCCCGCACCATGTGCTCTGTTTCCGCATACTGGCCTTCACCCTCGTGAATGGAGCGAACATGACCTTTGCCGTCCACCAGGTAATGCGCTGGCCAGTATTGATTGTGGTAATTCCGCCACGTCTTAAAGTCGTTATCTTGCGCGACCGGATAGTGGATTCCTTGTTCGCGCGCCGCCGCCTTGACGTTTTCTAGGTCCCTTTCGAAACTATATTCCGGCGCATGCACTCCAACGACCGTTAATCCGGCTTCGCGATAATGGTCATACAGCGCCGTAACGTGCTTATTCGCCCGCTGGCAATTGATGCACGCATAGGCCCAAAAGTCCACAAACTTCACGGTGCCGAATTGCTTCAGATCAACCGGCTTATCGGTATTAAACCACCCGGTTAGCCCTTCTAGCTCGGGTGCCTCGCCACACTCCTGCAGGCCTTTATTTCCCGACGCCCGGCAGTTTTCCAAATTCCCGCCTGCGCTCCCGGCGCCTCCTGCAGCTCGGACCGAGTCGACTGTGTCCCGCACGCGCTCGTCATTATTGAACTTGGCCTGCAGTCCTTGGGACCAGTCGGGCAACGTCCTTTGCAATGCCGCCGGTGCATCAAAAGCTAGGGCAACTGCGAGGGCAATGGTGATGAGGCCCGAAACCACGGAAAACCCTTTGGTCCGGCGCTGCACCGCGGAAACTTTATCACCGGCTTTATCACCTGCCATGGCGAAAAACAGCAAGGGAATGGCGGCCCCCACGGCGAAGGACAAAGTCAGGATGACGGTTGGCCACCCCACTTCACCGGTGGCGCCGGCAACAGTAACTGCCGCGAGAACTGGTCCGGCACATGGTGCGTAGACAGCACCCAGCGCTAGTCCAACGGCCAAACCGCCCTTGTTCTTCGTTTTGTTTTGCAAAAACGTGGGCTTGGGGATAGCGAGGAAAGGTTTAGCGATGGCGTCGCCCAAAGGAGGAATCATCATCGACAAGCCCAAGATAACCAGCATGCCGATACCTACCCACCGGATGGTGGAATGGGGGAGGTCGAGGGCTGAAAGCAGACTGGTCCCCAGCAGTGTAATAACGGAAAAGCTGAGCACTATTCCGGCCACTACAGGCACTGGTTTACGACCTTGAGAGGTCACGACTGTAAAGACAATGGGCAGTACAGGGAGTATGCACGGCGAAATTCCTGTGATTAACCCTCCGAGCAGCCCGACCAGCACTAAGTCCATGGGGTTCCTTTCAAAGATTCAACGGCTTGATGGGCGATCTAGCGCTTCGGCATTCATTCGCCCGTGTCTAGTCAGGTGTTCGGAGCGTGCCCCACTTTTGGATTGCGTAAAACAAAAGAAAAATAATTCTGCTCTCCTGCAATCCACCCCGCCCGTCTGCTCCGTAGTGCTGTATGAGAGCGCTTTGTCAGCGCTTTCAATGGCAGCTCGATAGTTGTCACGCTCACGTTTTGAACATTCAGTTTTCTTTGGAGGATATTCCCATGACTCGTTTCACTAAAAAGGCCGTGACCATCGCCGCATGCGCCACCATGGCTGTTGGCCTGGCTGCCTGCAACGACAAGGGTGCAGATGATTCCAAGATGGAGCCCTCGGGTTCCATGGCGCCTTCTAGCTCCATGATGCAGCCTTCCGATTCCATGTCCGAGTCCGGTTCCATGAAGCCTTCCGACAAGATGGAGGGTGACAAGATGGAGGGCTCTGACAGCATGAAGCCTTCCGATGCCATGGACAAAATGGGCGAAAAGGCCGATGGTATGAAGGACAAGATGAGTAAAGAGGGCGGTCAGATGACCGACAAGATGGGCGATAAGGCCGGCGAGATGAAGGATGGCATGAAAGACGGCATGTAAAAGTAGTCCTTTTCCCATGTGCCAGACTGCGTAGGGTCTAACATTGATCATCGTGAAAGATTCGGTCGAGATTGAAAGCGCCCTCTTGGGGCGGGTCTCTCGGGGCGATAAACGCGCCTTCGAAGATCTCTACCGACGTCTGAGCGGCAATGTTTTAGGCCTCGCGTTTTACATCCTCAACGATCGCGCTGCAGCAGAAGAAGTCACCCAGGAAGTCTTCGTGGAGATTTGGCGCAAAGCTGGGGATTTTGATGCTGGTCGCGGAGGGGCTAAATCCTGGGTGCTCCGCCTCACCCGATCCCGGGCCATCGATCGATTGCGATCTGATCGAGCTTCCCAGGCAAGGGATCATCGCGATTTTGAGCTCAACCTAGCTAACCCCGGCCCCGCGTCTCCGGCCGATAACGCAGAAGCTGCAGCTGAGCGTGCGGAAATCCGGCAGGCAATCGATGATATCGGTGAGCCCAATCGCACCGCGGTCATCTTGTCCTACTATCAAGGCCTAAGTCATAACGAGATCGCCGAACTAAATCAGATTCCGCTGGGCACCGCGAAAACTCGCGTGCGTAACGGGATGAAGCGACTCGCCTCACTACTTTCCGAGAGGGGGATCACCCAGTGAACACTGAAGACGCACTCAACCGCGCACCTGAACCCCTCGAGCCCTCGGAAGACCTCTTCGCATCCATCATGAAACACATTGATGAAGAAGATGCACGGGTGGTTCCTGGCGGCATTGCGCCCGGTGAACCCACCCCGACCGAACTCACCCCAACCGGGCCCACATCTACTGGGCCTACCCCTAACGGGCCCACTTTTACCGAGCCCACCCCGCAGCCAGATTTCAAGGCCCAACCGCGTCGAGGGTTAATCCTCCTCGCCGCGGCCACCGTAGCGATTCTGGCTGGAAGCATGGTGGTTCTCCCGCAGCTGACCAACCAGTCAGAACAAAACACCGTGGCAGAACAACCCACTTCCCCATCGCATACCCCCACGGGCCCTGCCACCGGGGTGGACCAAATGCACGACATCATGGCGGCAAAAGACCTCCGCACCGCAGATATCAATGGCCACGGAATGTCCATCGCGATCGTTGCAAGCGACACGATGGGTAAAGCTGGCGCTATGGTCCAAGGCACCCCTTCCGTCGATGACGGCATGGGTGCACAAGTTTGGGCAATCATGAGCGACGGCACAGCTAAATCTGCGGGCGTGATTGACCGCAACCCTCACTCCGATGTCTGGATGCCCCTGCCCGCGGGCACCATGCGCGTCACCATCACGGAAGAACCCGGCACCGGCAGTCAGTCCCCATCGGGGCAGATGTTGTCCTCCGAGGACGTCTCTTAGGTCGAATTCTCGCCCCTCGCCGCTGCGCCATTTTCGGCACAGCCAGTGCCGGGCGCTTTCGTTTTCACGTTACGGCGTTTTGCCCACCACAGAGCACCGCCCGGCGCCATGTTCTCCTGGAGAACCGCCCGCCGTGTTCTCCTGGACACCACCCGCTGTGTTCTCCTGGACACCGCCCGCGCCACACCGCTGCTCCCTCCTTTCGTTCGTTTTGCCTTCATCACGATCGCTGTACCCTAGTGGGTGGTTCACGTTTGCATAATCACTAACCGGCGCCCCACCCGCTGGCTACACCTAAAGGAGAATTGTCAATGACGTCCGAGCACTCACTTCCCTCACCACGCCCTGGCAGCTACGCGGTTGTCACCGGCGCGTCCTCGGGAATCGGTGAAGCCTTGGCTTTGGAACTGGGACGTCGAGGCCATGATCTTGTACTCGTTGCTCGCTCCACCGGCCCCATGCAGGCAATCGCCGACCAACTGCCGGAACGCGATGTACAAATTCGCTCCGTTGATCTTTCCGACGCCACAAGCCGCACCGAACTCGTTAGCGAACTGCAGAAGCTTCCAGTGCACATCATTATCAACTCCGCGGGCATCGCAACCTTCGGCGATTTCGCGGATCTTGACTACGGTTACGAGCGCGCTCAGTTTGAACTCAACGCCACTGCACTTTTCGAATTGACCGCAGCGGTCATTCCGGGCATGGTCAGCCGCCGGGAAGGTGGGATCGTCAACGTTGGATCAGCCGCTGGCAACATGGCAATTCCCGGTAATGCCACGTACGTGGGTACCAAGGCCCTGGTGAACACCTACACCGAATCTCTTCACTACGAGTTGAAGAAACATGGTGTGAAGTGCACGTTGTTGGCACCAGGACCAGTACGTGAGGCGCGCAAAGAAGAAGAAAAGCGCACGGGTGTAGATCGGGTCACTCCTGATTTCGTATGGACAACCTACGAGGATTGCGCGGTAGAAACCCTCGACGCTCTCGCTGCGAATAAATTGCGTGTCGTCCCTGGGCCGCTGTCCAAGATCATGAACACCTTGTCTACCTATATCCCGCGCAAGCTAAGCGCACCGGTCATGGCCAAGTTATACGCCAAGATGGCCCAAGAGGTAGCCAAGGAACAAGCCTCCAAAGCCCAGAATTCCAAGTAGTCCCCCCTCCCTCACCATCTCTCCAAAGGAGTTTGAAACCCCCATGACCAGCACGTCGGAGCACACCACTCCAAACCAGATTTCCAAAAACGATCGCATTGTATGGGTGGATTGCGAAATGACGGGGCTGGATCCCGATCAACACGTGCTGGTGGAGATTGCCGCGATCGTCACGGATGCCAACCTTAACCTGCTCGATGAAGGCATTGACCTGGTCATACATGCCAGCGAGGATGAACTGTCCCGGATGGATAGCTTCGTGTCGAAGATGCATGGCAACTCTGGGCTAACGGATCAAATCCGCGAATCCACATTGAGCGTCTCCGAAGCCGAGCAGCACGTGCTCGAGTACATCAAGCGATTCGTCCCCCTCAGCCGTACGGCGCCACTGGCTGGCAATTCGATCGCAACGGACCGCACCTTCATCGCACGCTACATGCCGGACCTCAACGAGTTCTTGCACTACCGGATGATCGACGTATCCAGCATCAAGGAACTGGCGCGTCGCTGGTACCCACGGGTCTACAACGGGCAGCCTGATAAAGGCCTGGCCCACCGCGCACTGGCTGACATCAAAGAATCCATTCGCGAACTGGCGTACTACCGAGCGGCGCTTTTCCCCGCAGAGTCCCCCTCAAGTGAAGAAGTGCACAACGCAGCCGCGACGGCTAGCGAGAATTACCCTATTTAATCCCCTTGAAATGGCTCTCAGCAGCGTTTTTGTGAAAATACATCATTGTGGTCTAACATGAAATTCGCTGTTTGAGAGCTATCAAACATGCCATGGTGGCTGTAGTTCAGCTGGTAGAGCACCAGGTTGTGATCCTGGGTGTCGCGGGTTCGAGTCCCGTCAGCCACCCCAATTTTTAACCCCGAGTTGATCCTTCTAATCACTCGGGGTTTCGTTCATGCAGCATTGGCCCCATCCACCGCACCCCTCATCCGCACCTCCTGCCATTCAGCGTCCTGTTCATCCGGCGCTCCTCGTACAACCTCCCCGGGAGGGTTACAGTGGTATCCAAGCGCTTGTCCGCAGCGCGTTCATTCAGCACCACGGAGGAAACTCACACGCGATGTCCCAGTCCAAGCCCACGGCCCACCAACAAGCCGCGTTCCGCGATATTTTCAGGGGCCATCCCGCAAGTGTGGCACTCATTACCGCAACCGTCGATGGCGAACCTGTGGGAATCACCGTGTCCAGCGTGGCGTCGCTGAGTTTGGACCCCTTGTCCATCAGTTTTTCATTCATGAAGCGCACGGGCTCGGCCGAACGCATCTTGCGTTCCGAAAGCCAACTGGTTCATTTTCTTTCCGACGCCCAATCCTCCGTCGCCAAATCCTTCGCAAAACCCTCGCCAGATCGTTTTAGCGAGGAGCAGGGCTGGCAGGTAGCCGAGACTGGCGAACCCTTCTTGCCGAATTCACGTGCGGTCCTGCGTGTGAATATCCTCGATGCGGCTCGCGCAGGTGAATCTACGCTCATTGCCGCAGAGGTAACGGACGTACTCCAAGCACCCAACCTCGCTGACCCCGAACATCAAGTCCCCGCCTTGATCTTCAAGGATAGGCATTACTTCAGCGGCGCTCAGCTGGGGTCCAAAGATGAAGTGGGTTAGCTGACCTGCGTGGCGTCGTAACCCGCCTCATCAACCGCTGCGATGACGGCATCTGGAGTAACTGTGCCATCCTCGTCAACCCGCAGGGATCCGTCCTGCGCACTCACGGAAATCGTGGTTACACCTGGGATCTTGGAAACCTCTTCGCGCACTGCCGCCTCGCAGTGACCGCAACTCATA
This sequence comes from Corynebacterium sp. HMSC28B08, assembly GCF_001806865.1. Lineage (NCBI taxonomy): Bacteria > Bacillati > Actinomycetota > Actinomycetes > Mycobacteriales > Corynebacteriaceae > Corynebacterium > Corynebacterium sp. HMSC28B08. Next base: position 3,277 of record NZ_KV786159.1, on the reverse strand, counting down.
CCTTCAACTTTGAAAACTAGCTGACTCATAGTGGACCTCCTTGTGTCGCGATTGCCTCGTGCGTTGTGCAGACGATCGCTCGCCGCATGTGACGAACTCGGCTCCATTGTACGACCGCCTGCTCACCCTCTCGCGCTACAGTGGGTTCCATCATGAGAGCTTTTCCCGCTGCCTTTATGCAGTACTCGCGTGTGGCGGAAACAATCGCCGCAGATGTCATCAGTTCATATTCGTCGAGTTTTTCCTTGGCCAGCCGAATACTTGACGAGCCGGTTCGCACCCACATTCGCAACATCTATGGGATGGTGCGAGTGGCGGACGAAATCGTGGATGGTGCGGCATCTGGCGCAGGTCTATCCGCTGAAAGGGTGCTCGACGTCCTCGATGAGTACGAGCGCTCCACGCTAACTGCCCTCCAAGACGGGTTCAGCCCCGACCTCATTCTCCAGGCATTCACGAATACCGCGCGGTGGGCTGAAATCAACACGCAGCATATCCGCGATTTCTTCCATTCCATGCGGTTGGATGCCCACAGCGCAGCTAGCTGCGGGCCCACGTCCTACACGTCGCGCGAAGCTGCAGAGTACATTCATGGCTCCGCCGGTGTCATCGGGTGGATGTGCAACGCCGTGTTTCTGAAAACCTCAGAAGCCAACGGCCGGGTTCTCACCGATGCGGAAAAGCAGACTACAGAGCGTGCTGCCTATGCCCTGGGCTCGGCGTTCCAGAAAGTTAACTTCCTTCGTGATTATCGCCACGATTCTGCGGCTTTAGCGCGGTTCTATCTTCCGCAGCTTGTTGACGGAGGGCTCACGGAACAGGCCAAAACCGCCATCGTCCAGGAGATACGCAGTGAATTGCGCACCGCCCAAGGGGGCATTCATCTGCTGCCCGAGCAGGCTTTCAGCGGAGTTGTTCTGGCGCACGATTTGTTCGCAGAGCTCACCGAGAAACTGGATCGCACCCCCGCTCATGTAATCGCCCGCGAACGGGTGCGGATCCCCAATCGCCACAAACTCCGCATCGTGGCGCGGGCTCAACTACGGGTTACTGGTCGGCGTTTCCGGCCTTCCACTTCGCCCATGGAATCATCCAGTCGCCTAGGCCATCCATCCCGTTGAGTTTATCTCCCGAGGTGTTTTTCACCTCGACGATATCGCCACGCTTAAGGTTTTCGAACACCCACTGAGCGTTGGGGACGGAAACGTTAATGCAGCCGTGGGACGTGTTTTGCGACCCCTGCGCCCACTCGCTCCACGGTGCACCATGGATGTAGATGCCGGAGTAGCTCATTTGGGTCGCATAGGCCACCTGGGTTTGGTATCCACCGGCATCCAGCGCTAGGCCGTACGTCGTGGAATCCATCATCAGATGCTCATGTTGTTCACCCACCGTGTACACACCGTTTGGCGTGGCAAATTCACCATCGCGGCCATTGGATGTTGGCATCGTCTTGATTTTCTTGCCGTTTTTGAAGATGTCCATCATCTTGGTTTTGTCGTCGACGATGGCCCGCACGTCATCACCGATAGTGAAATCCGCATTGCGTTCTTCGGTCGCAAACGTTCCATTGCCCAGATCAACACCGCGCAGATGAGTCTTTACCGATACCTTCGTACCGGGCTCCCAGTAGTCCTTCGGGCGCCAACGCACCATGCGATCATTTAGCCAGTAAAAGGCCCCCTCGGTGTTGTTATCCGTTTTCACCTCGATGGCCTTTTCCACGGCTTTTCGGTCGGGAATCGGTGTATCGAAAATCAACGAAATAGTTTGGGCCACCCCGACGGTCGCACCATCGAGGGGCGCTAGTGCAGTGCTAGCTAGTGCTTGGGCGACCTGAGTGGTGAACGTTCGGCTGATCTCTTTATCACCAGCTTTCGCTGTCAGCGTGTAAGTAGTTCCGAACTGCAGGTCCCCGGTGGATACCCACTCGGTCTTGTCGTCGTTAAGCTTCCCCTCGACCGTGTTTCCGGACACGTCCGTTATGGTTGCGGCCGCGATCTGCTTTTCGCTTGTCACCTTGATTTTCTTATTGACGCCCCAGTCCTGCGCGCCATCTTTCACATTTGTGGAAAGCTTGCCCTTGACCTCGCTGGTGGGCTTGGAGGTCTTCTCCTCGGTGCGACCTGACGATTGTTCGGCAGAACCGTCATTGTCGATGGTGCATCCAGAGACCAGCAACAGGCCGCTGAGCGCCGCGGCGGTAACGCCGCGCGCACCCCAGCGACGACCCTTGTAGTTGGGATCCTTGTGGTGACGGTCATTGTGGTGACGGTCATTGTGGTCGTGATCATTGTGGTGAGAATTCTTATGGTCGCGACCCTTGCTGTGACGAAAAACAACCCCAGAAGCCGGTGGAGGGGTGGATCCACCACGAACGGTGCCCTGGGCGGTTTCACGCTCGGCTGATCGTGAAGTAGCTGAGTGCCGCATTGCGCGCGGCGAAAACATCGGGGTGTTCAAGTTCATCGTGCTCCGACTGCGAAAGTTGGTAGTGCCGTGTGGGAATCCGCAGGTAACCAGTGCGGTTTTAGGCCGCACAACCCACACAGGGCCATGCGCTACCAATGCTTAAATCTGATACATGGACCATACCGCCCATGTCCGACATCGCGTTACCAGAAACTCTTGACACTGTTCGATTGTGGCCAAATCGTTACCGCCTCGCCTCTCGTGTACCCTTCACCCGACTTGCACCCAACCGGACCCCGTCCGGCAACCGGCCTGCAGCCAACCCGAACCCAGCCAGCAATCAACCCGCGCCCAACCGGACCGAACCGAACCCCGTCCGGCACTCGCTCCTCCGAGCAATGCTCCCGACCGCCACAGGCTCATTCTCCCTTGCACAATCAAGCCCCACGAAACACTAACTGAGCTGGCGATTTGTAAAGATTCACCCATACGGTATAGAGTTCTTTTCGTTGCCAACGAGCACGGAGGCAACAGCCAAGTGCTTATTGCACAGTGTTTTAACACAGCGTGTTCAACACAAGGGCCATTAGCTCAACTGGCAGAGCAGCTGACTCTTAATCAGCGGGTTCGGGGTTCGAGTCCCTGATGGCCCACATTTTAGATACCCCGTCTTATCAGGCTAAATAGCTGGTAGGGCGGGGTTTTTCGTGTTTTCTGCACGTGTTGGATTTCGGTGTGTTTTAGCCTATTTTAGTGCCTATTGTCGTCAAAATGTCGTCACGTCGTCGTCACCCGAAACGCAAAAAGACCCCCGCCACAGGGAGCATAAGCGAACTGCTCCCCATTAGTTGGACTGAGAAATCAG